>DAOTTL010000125.1:0-3236 GCA_034438135.1 Ktedonobacteraceae bacterium
ACAATTCCACCAAACAGGGGGGCGACCGCGCTCACTCCATCGCCGATATTACTCATAATCCGACCCTGAGGACGTAGATATTGTACCTCACCCAGTTGCAGAGATGTACGCCCACCGATACGCATGACACGTCCATCGGGACCAGACTGAACTTTGGGCTTGATCCTGAAAAAGGTGATGCTGGTAATACGAAACCCAAATGGATAAAACAATAGCACAATCAAAGCATGACTCAACTCGTGTAAAATCACACCAGGAGCGTTTAACCAGAACCAGATCAGGAGTCCACGCTCGCCAAAGGTACGATAGCCGATCTCATCCACTCGCTTGCGTAGTCCTTTGCGTGTGAGACGTAGCAGGATAAAAAGGATAAAGACAGCGGCGATAAAAAACCAGGGCTTATAGGTATCTAATTGTGCTCTCAGAGCCGGGTCCATTGATAACCTCTTGCTTCCGTAGGTCTATACATATCCATTTTAGAGGTGAGATAGGATCGCCGCCTTTATTGTAGACTCATAAAGAGTGAGAGTCAATGTTTTTGTAGGGATAGTCACTGTTTTGTAAGGGTCAGACCCCTCCCCATTCAGACATTTACTTTTTCTGGTGTTTTTTCTAAAACCTCACTTGCACGAGGATGTGGCTTGCGTTGATAATAAAAACTCCAGAGGTCAAAAGCCAGAATACCGATGGCCAGTACATAGATGGTGAATGAGAGCTGGAAACGGTCGGCTAAGGCTCCAATCAGAAGAATTACCGGGATTGAGCAGGCGTTAAAGAGCATTAACTGTAAAGACAGGACTCGCCCTTTTACCCTATCAGGGGACATTTCCTGCATGGTAGTGCTTGCCGAAACATTGATAAAGTTAATAGCAGCACCGGCAAAAAACATTATGACCGATACTGCGACAATATGCAAAACCTCAACATGCACTCCCCGCCCTTCCAGTGACTGTGCCAGCAGGGTTATTAATGGCACCAGCGCTATCAGCACTGGCAGAGCGAGTCCGCCGATAAAGATGGTCCGTGAACTTCCCCATGCCTTCAGGATATGAGGCATGAACACAGAACTTAAAACTAACCCAACGCCAGCCGGAGCAAGCACTAAAGCCATTGAGTTAGTTGGCAATCTCAAGAGATCAGTCACAAGTCTCGGCGCAAGCTCACTGATAACCGAGAACAGTACACCTGCACAGGAGAGTTGCACAACGGACAGAAAGAGCACGGGACGGCAGCGAATGAAATTCCACCCTTCAAGCACCTCTTGCCAGATACTTCGTGAGTTCTCAGAAGATCTCACACGATTCGTTTTTTGAAGTTGAGGATTAGCAAAGCATGTATGTGGGATCAAACGAATAAACACGGCACATAGAAGGTAAAGAAGAGCAATAATTGTATACAAAAACTCAACAGAAGTAAACGATACATGGAAGAAAGTCAACTCAGGTAATATACTGATAAGTATAGGAGCGAAGAGGATAAAGCCTAAAGCAGTAGAAAGCATAAAAGTAATCTGGAAAAGAGAAAGGGCGTGTGGTAATTCGTTCTCATCGACCAGAATAGGGATAGTGGCACCTTCAGCAGGGGCGAAAAATTGACCAATCGCTGAGACCAGAAAGGTTAAAACATAGATGGGCCAGAGTTGAGTACGATTAACTGAGAGAGATATAACAAACCCAAGCGTGGCAAGGGCACGCAGACAGTTGCTAAAGAATAAGACTCGTTGTTTGTTGCGTCGATCGACAAAGGCACCCGCTGGAGCGCCAAGGAGGACAGCGGGCAAGCTATACACAATTATCGCTAAACCTACAAGAGTGGTAGATCTCGTTACCTCTTGAATGATAATGATCAAAGCATAGTTGGAGGCATTGAGCAAAGTCATAGAGAGCATTTGCGCCAGCCAGAGTAGCAAGAAATTCCGCTTACGTAATAGAGTTAGAAAACCAGCACGCCCTGGAGCGGCTGAAACTAGACGTGACAACTTTTCATCTCTCTTTCCAAAACAGAAAAACACCTTGCAACCTCACCTGGCAAATCTCCGTTAACTGAGCGTCAGGATAGAGATGGGGGAGCGGTTCCGGGGTCGCTGGCATGTGAAACAATCTCGCGTGTGCGCCGCTCAACCTCTGAACGACTCAGTAGCACACGCCGACCGCACTGTACACAGCGCAGTCCAATATCGGCACCCAGACGAATCACTAACCATTCGTAACTTCCACATGGATGGGGTTTACGCAAGCGTAAACGATCCCCTAACTCAAAATGTATTGGTGGCATGAATTTCTCCCAGCTAAATCTGCTGCTCACCTGTCACAGACCGGTAAAGTCCCTGATGGAGAATATACTTTTCCACAGCCTCAGGGATCTGATACTTAATTGGTCGTCCCTCCGCCACACGCTGGCGGAGATCAGTCGATGAAATGTCCATATGGGGTCCGGTCAAGATAATTAAACGCTGTTTTATACCCGGCAAACGCTGCTCAAGGCGCTTAGCATGGTGCTCAACTTCTTCATAACCTGGACGCATTAGAGCGACAATGGTGGCCTGCCGAATCACTCCAGCAGGCTCATGCCAATCTGGCAGATCTTCCAGCGAATCACCACCAATTACAAAGAAAAACTCGCTTTGCTCTCCCACCTCCTGGCGCAGCAGATGCAAAGTGTCTACGGTATAGGACGGACCAGCACGCTGTATGTCAACGAGAGAGAGCGAAAAATGCGGATTTGAAGCAATCGCCAATTCGAGCATCGCCTGCCGCTGTGCAGTTGGTGTAACATGTTTCCCTAGCTTGTGCGGTGGTTGACCGGTCGGCACAAAGATCATCCGAGTCAATTTGAGTATGGCAAAAACCTCTTCAGCAATCGCCAGGTGAGCATAGTGCACAGGATCAAACGTTCCTCCTATTATCCCGATACGCCTGTTTTCCGGGGTTGACTCCGATGATTCCTGCTTGAGCACTATGAACCTCTTCTCATTGCGTTGCTTCTCCAAATTGTCTTTTCAAATAGTAATCATAGCAGACTTCTTTCTTCTTGTGAACCTGATCATGTAAAAGCCCAGGGCTTCGCAAAAGTCGCTTTTCTCCCCACCCACCCACCCTTTTTAGCTGGCTGGAGGCAGCGCGGTCGCGCTGCCTCCAGCCAGCTTGTTCCCTCATGAGTCATACCTCGTAACTACTCAGGTGCCCTGCTGAAACCGCCCCACCCCACAGAGGAAAAGGGATGGCGAGCAAAACGGG
>DAOTTL010000126.1:0-19163 GCA_034438135.1 Ktedonobacteraceae bacterium
CTCTCCAAAGTACAAGCTATGGGTCATCTCTCCCTTTTATGCGGCTTGCAAAGCCGCCCCTCTCCCCGAGAAAAGGGAGAAATGGCTTAGTTTGCAAGCAGCTTTGCTGCTTGCAAACTCAGCCATTTCTCCCTTTCAATCTGGCGGCGCAGCCGCCAGATTGAGCGTTTGCTCATTTTGCCAAAATGAGGGATGACTTATAGACGGCCTGTATTGTAAAAATAACCTGGCTATTGCACAAATACCTTTCATTTGAAGTAAAAAACCTTACGTTTTTTTGAATATAGACATACATACTTATTCGTGTTATCATTTATTAAACTGCTGTAGCAGTGCTTCCGCCGTTAATTAAGCTGCTTTTTTTTTACACTGCAAAAGGATTGCTAAAGATGGATGCTCCTCTTAAGCGATTTCTGGACTCATCTATCCTATCTCGCGTTTTGCGCATTCGCAAGCTTATGAACAGGAAAAAAGTTCCCACTGAAACGACTCCAAACGAATCAGGCAGCGGAGATCTTTCTGTGTTTGGAGATTTTGAGCGTGCAAAAACGTTGTCTGAGAATGAGTGGATTGATCTATTGTTAGATGGTTCTCTGGAGAAGCAGACCACAGGAGATGTAAAACCCTGGGAGCGGCAAGAGCCTTTTAAGGATTTTCCTGACGAGATCTCTGGAGGGACAAACCTGTAATGGTAAAAACTGAACTTGTTATTATACAGCCAACTCCTTTCTGTAATATTTCTTGCCGCTACTGCTACCTCTCTCATCGTTCACTTACCACGCGTCTCACTATGCAGACGTTAGCACAGATCTGCCTGGTTCTTTTTACTTCCCCCTTTGTGGGGGATGAGATTACTATCGTCTGGCACGCGGGCGAGCCATTGGTTATGCCTGTTAGCTTCTATGAGCGTGCTTTCGAATGCATCGCGAGCTATAATACGCGGGGTATACAGATTACCCATGCCATTCAGACCAATGCCACGCTGATTACACAGGAGTGGTGCGATCTCTTTAGTCGCTACCATGTGCAGCTCGGTGTGAGTCTGGATGGACCTCAACATGTCCACGATGCGCATCGTGTTGATCGCTCGGATCGGGGAACCTTTGATCGGGCCATGCGCGGTGTCGGGCTGCTTCAGCAGAATAAACTCCCTTTTTCAGTCATTGCTGTAGTGACAGAGTACTCACTGGCTTACCCGGAGGAGATCTGGAATTTTTTTATGCAGCTTCGCCCTGCTCGTCTGGGACTGAGTATCGAGGAGATTGAGGGCATGAATGTCCGCTCTTCTTTTGTACATGAGGGGGATATACAGCGTTACGAGCAATTCTTCAGTAGTATTCTTGCGCTTCAGGAGCAGGTTTCCACTCCACTCGTAATTCGTGAGATAGAGCAACTGCTGAGATGTGTGCGCGAAGGCACGTTATTGATCCGCTCGCAGACAAATGTCGCCGGCAAGATATTCAGTTTTGACTGTGAGGGGAATATCTCTACTTTTTCGCCGGAACTCCTTACTCAAAGTCATCCGCGCTATGGGGACTTTATTTTCGGCAATGTCTTTCGGGATACGCTTGAGGCCGCTCTACAGGGGTCAAAGTTTTTGACGGTGCAGGCACAGATCCAGCGTGGCGTTCGACGCTGTCTGGAGAGCTGTGACTACTTTCTCTTTTGCGGTGGTGGATATCCCTCGAATAAGCTCAGCGAGTGTGGAGCGTTTGATGTTACTGAAACGCTGGCCTGCCGTTTGAAGGTGAAGGCTGCCGCTGAGGCTATGTTGAAACATCTGGAAAAACGTTACCAGGTAGCCGCAGCCTCTACTCTTTTTATGTAAGATTGTTCGTGCCTATGTTCTGGTGTTCGTCCGGGAGGCGCTCCTGGTTCTCTACAAAGATCTTCCGGCGTTGCTGTAGCCAGATGAGAAGGGCGGCTCCAATTACGATGGCAAAGGTCAGTATGTAAAGGGTTATTTGATAGGAGCTATAATCAATCCGGGGTATCTTCGAGAGATCATTCCAGATGAGCTTCCCCGAGATCCAGGCCAGTATCAGCTCCGCGAGAAAAATAAGCATGGGAAAACGGTGCATCAGCGCTGCAACTACAGCGCTGCCCAGGATAAGCAGGGTGATGCTCAGACCAAGTCCCAGGACGAGAAAAAGTATATTTCCTTTGGCCAGGGCTGCGACTGAGATAATGTTATCTACGCTCATTGTAATGTCCGCGATGACAATCGTAATAATGGCCATGAAGAATTGGTTTTTTGCGGTTGATGATCTCCTTCCAGAAAGACTTCTTGCTCCCCGTGCCAGGAATTTTCCGAGAGAAGGCAGCGCCTCATCGTTCAGCCCGGTAGAAGGTTGCTCAGATGTAGGAACGGCCGGCTCATTGCTCTGATCTTTTAACAGGCGCACTGCAACGAATAGAATCAGCAGTCCCCCAGCAGTTTGCAAATATGGAATATCCAGCAGAAAAGTTGCGATCGTCGTGCATAAAATGCGTAAGACGATGGCGATCCCACCTCCGGCCAGAAGAGCATATGTACGCAATTTTCCGGGCATTGTAGAGGCGGTAGCTCCAATAACAAGTGCGTTGTCACCGCTCAATACAAGATCGATAAAAATGATGCCAGTGAGGGTTACAAAGGCATCTTTCCATGCCACTAACACAAGTTCAAATCCTTCATAAACTGGTTCTCCTTTTGTCATTCGCCGCCTGCGGCGACAGGTGGAAGAGAGGTCATTAGATTAGCGAGCCGCACTATGAATTCACGGCTCAGGTACAAGTATCGTCTCATATGAAGATGTGCTCTTCACGTAGAACGCGTTCGGGTGGTTCATTTGTCGCTATCCAGAGAACGATAAGCCCGACAGGAATGCGGTATTGGGTTCCATTCTGTTTTGTCTCTATCATATCTTCCTGGACCATGTGTTTTAGAGCATCGGAGACATGTGTTTTATTGAAAGGAAGGCTCAACTCGTCGAAAGATTCTTTAATATCGTTGAAAGAGAAAATGCGCCCCTCCTCACCTTTCTCCTGGGCGAGCATTGAGAGGAGTAGTCGTTCAAAAGGTTCTGACTGGCTCCAGACCCAACCAAGCTGATTCTGACCTGCTTCAATCACTTTATCAACAGTTCGATTTACCTCGTTCGTAGTCACGTAGACCTTATGCTCCCGATTGCAGTAGCGGATCAGCGTTTCCGAGAGAATATGGATAAAATGAGGTCGGTCTCCTGTGAGATGATGGATTTTTTGTAGGGCCAGAGGATCATATTCCAGAAAATCTTTGACTGGTTGTGTGATTAGCTGCTCTGCCTCAATGGGTTTGAGGCGGGAGAGCTTGTGGAGATGAGCGATCTGGAAAAAGACCGACCAGTATTTATTGGTTAACTCTTGCACGCTGGGAGCGCCAGCGAGTAGAAAGTTGACTCCCTGCTGATGTTGCATCAGGCTGCGGAGATATCTCAAGAAATTGGTATCGAGTTGTTGATCTTTGATTTTCTGGTCAAGCGTTTCAAATTCATCAAAGAGTAGGATGAGCTTGCACGGTTTAAGCTGCTGTGTGACTTTTTCCAGGTAAAGGTTAAAGGCTGAGGTGGGATCGGCGGAAAAGAGATCGTTATCGACTTCTGGTCCGGTCAGATCGTGTTCCTGGAGGCTGCGCAGTATAGCCGAGGCGAAGCCAGCAAGTAATCGACTGACGTTGGGTTTGAGCGCCAGGTCTTGCAGGTCGATAAAGACAGGAATGTGTGGGCTGAGTGGAGAGGTGTTTCGGGCAAGTTGGTAGATAAGACTTGTCTTCCCGGAGCGACGATGTCCGGTAAGCAGGACGATGCGGTTCTCGCCAGGATTTGTCAGATATTCTTTTAAGAAGGCGACATCTTCTTTGCGTCCAAAGAACATTTTATCGTCGCGCACGGGATTGCTGCTACCGTAGGGATTGGGTATCTCATGATGAAATTCACGCTGAGAGGACTGAACTTTGATTTTTTCGCCGTGTTGCAGCTTTTTATTGAGCATGGCGGCATCATCGTAGGTGACCGAGAAGACGAGATAGGCAGTCTCTCCCTTGGGCTGAATTGTGAAGTTGGCCTGATGAGAGCCAGAGGTAGGCACTCCCGCAAAAGACCGTTCAGCGGGTCCGATGAGTTCAAATTCGTTGCTCGCTTCGAGCCTGACAGTGACATGATCGGCGGGACTGCGTCCCTCATTGGTGAGAATAAGTGAGATCTCCATCTGGCTATCCTGCTGATAGAGCTGTCTTTCGAGCTGGAACATCAGTCTGGCATCTCCGCGTAGCCGTCGTAGTTCTGCCAGAATGATCCCGCGCCAGGATCTGAGCAGAATTTCGAGAATGACATACTCTGGCATCGCTCTTTCGGAGGGGAGGTCCCTGATGATATCGATCACCGTAGTCATTGCCTCAATGAGACTGGCTGCCCGATCTCCCAGTGCATCGCGTCTTCGGTAGACTTGCAGGGCTGTAATCACCTTTTGCAGGCTGTCGAGGACCAGAGCGATCGACTGGAAACGCTCAACCTCTTGCAAATCTTGTGTGTTAGTGCTGCGCAGATATCCTTCGATTGCATCTACGTTTTGAGCGTTGAGAAGTTGATAAAACTCACAGTACAACTCATAAGTATGTCTGGCAAAGGGAATAGCCAGACTCTGAAGTTTCTGCAAAATGTCCAGGGCATCTTTTAAGAGTTCCAGCACATTATCGTCCCGCAGCTCGTGCAGAAGCCTGGCAAGTGTCCCAAAGAATTGTTGCACCAGTTCCTCCCTGGCGCAGTCGGCAATCGTCTGAAAAACAACCAGTTCGGTATTGTAGTTAAGCAGACAATCAGTCTTCGCGAATAATGTCTGGCGATAGTGCAGGTCGAAGTAGTGGGCGAGACTACGCCCTGTTTCGGAAAGTATCCAGGGATATTCGCGCTTCTCGTTTGCTGTCTGGGCAAGCAGGTTAAAGCTTTGTTCTGGATACTCTTCAATCAGCATATGTAGTTTTCGTACAACTGTGCGGCAGATCCAGAGATCGACATTGCGGCTAAACTGCTCCAGGTACTCAAAGCAGACTGAGGAAGCTGTCTCGTCAAACTTTGTCAGGGAGGGGAGGGCATTAATGAAGAGCAGGCGAACCTCCGGTTCGGGATCGCGTGCCAATTGTTGAAGAAGTTTGCGCTCTATGCGCAGATTTTCTGGATTCTTTTTATTGACATAAAAGAGATTGAGAATGACGCGTACCAGTTCTTTTTTCACAATAGTGGAAGAGCTTTTGAGTGCTTCCTTAAAGAGAGTATAATCCTCTGGCTCTAGATCCTGTCTGCCTGCCAGGCGTCTCAGGGCGAAGGCACTGATATATTCATTTTCATGGGAGGCGAGCATACGTGTGGCGTTTTTTGAGTCTTTAATATCCGTAAACTTTGAGAGTTCCTCCCAGCACTTCTCAATCTTCCGTTCAATTTCTTGTTGATCTACCATCTGGAGGAGCGTCAATTGGTCTTCTGAGCAGAGGGCAATTTCGACTATGCCATCCTGATTGAGATCACTGGCGCGTACAGCGCGGATGCGGTCATTTGCTTTGAAGGTCCAGAGCAGGTCGCCTTCGCCGCTCAGGGTGTAGAGGAAGCCATCAGCTACTCCCAGAAGGATCTCGCATCTGCCATCCAGATCGATATCGATGGCATCGATCGAGAGGACACGATCTGGTGTATAGTAGCGCCATTTTAAGCGTCCATGAGGAGTGAGTACATGGATATAGCGATCCTCGGAGCCGACCAGGATCTCGTCCTCTCCATCGTCATCGATATCCTTAACGCGCAGAGCGCGAATACGGTCGCCCGTCTCATACTGCCAGCGTAGAACTCCTTGACGGCTGTAGACGTAGACGCGATTGTCCAGAGCGCCTGCGATGATCTCGGGTTCGCCCTGACCAAGCAGATCATGTATAGCGATGATATTGACGCCATGAGGAGTAGGGATGGTGGACCTTACTCCTTCCAGTCTGGCGTCATAGATATAGATTTTTTTGTTCTCCAGACCCAGGATGACCTCGCCGATTTCGTGACGTGAGGGGTGAAGCTGAGGATTGATACAGAGGCAAAGAGCTCTATCTTCGGCATCAGGAAAGGCCAGTTTAGGATGGATGACCCGGCCATCTTTATCCAGACCATAGATGCGGCGATTTGCCAGAACGGCGAGCGTGATATCATAGTCTCGCAGATCGATTGTACCCATCTGCACCATCAGCACTGGCTCTTTGAGATCTCTGGACCAGAGTCTTTTATCTCTCTCGATATCCAGAGCGATAATCATGCCTTCGATATTTCCAACCACGATCTCGTCCTTTGGATCGCCAGCGACATCTCCAAAGTCAACGGTACGGATATGACCGAGATCATGGTGGGGACGTAGCCAGTAGTGCTGGACATGCCGTTGTTTTAGCTTCAGAAAGATCGGAAGTGCTTCTTCGTACTCGCGTCTGGTCATATGGTATTGAGCGTCTGCCATTTCCATTTTGCGTGGCGGTTGACGTTCATCATCCCGAACCAGGTCCTGGAGCAGAGCATAGGCATGTTCGCTCTGTGAGATTGAAGCTTTGTCAGCTGTCTTGCCGATGGCTTTATACGTTGTGAGGATATTTGTGAGGAGATCCTTGATCAGTTCGATACGCAACACCTGAACGCTGTCCGCGGAGCCGATCAGAACCTCAACACACCCGTCCAGATCGATATCGAAAGCATAGATGCTATAGACATTGCGCTTGACGAAGTGTTTCCAGAGGATATTGCCCTCATGATCGAGGATATAAAGGTGTTTGTCCTCGGAGCCGACGAGGATTTCGCGTGGAGACTGCTCGTTTGTGGCATCGCTATTCTCCGATCGGGTCAGGGAAACCACCAGAGTGGAGAGCACCCTGTTCTCGAAATCGACGCGTTTCCCTGTCTGTGGCCAGGTTTTTTGAAAGGTCAGATGCGCTTTTTTCTCCTGTGAGAGAGCGGTCCAGCCGCAGAGATCTTTTCCGTTTGAACTGGTGAAGATCGTGACCTTTCCATGGGTCTCTGGGAGAGAGACACAGAGCGTATACACTTTATAGTCCGTTTTAAACGAACCCCTGAGCGTTCCCTCAGTGGTGAAGACCGAGACCGTGCGGTCGGCTGAGCCAGCCAGGATCTCCAATGCGCCATCGCCATCGATATCAGAGGAGCAGACACACTGTACCCAGCCATTGGTGGGTTTTTTCCAGCGTAATGTGCCTGTAAAATAGTCCAGCACATGGACATAGCGGTCCTCAGAGCCAACGATCACGGTAGTGGGGTCCTGTGGATTGATATAGACCTGGCGAACCACCTGTTCGGCTTGATAATGCCAGTTCTCAAGCACGGCCCCTCGCTCATCAAGGGCATACACGTTGCCATTGCGAGCGCCAGCAAGAACGTGGGGAACTCCTTTAGAGCGGTCAGAGGATGACTTTTCTCCAAAGGGAATACCAATGACCGTACTGATCCAGAGATTATTGCCGAGCTTTTGTTTCCATTTAAGGTTTCCCCAGCGAGTCAGCGCATAGACATGCCCATCGCGAGAGCCAAGGAGGATCTCGATATCGCCATCGCCGTCGATATCTGCCGCATAGACGCTACTTACCCAATCCAACGCGTTATAGCTCCATAGAGGAGTTACCATTGACAGACCACTTCTAAGAAGATCGAGCAAGTGTTGTTGGAGATCTGGAGAGAGCGGTATTGATTTTTTCTTCTCGTGAGAGCCTTTTTTCTGGCTCGATAGTCTCACTGATGCCATTATCCAGAGCACCCTTCTCATCGTATCAAAAGAGGAACAAACGATCTTTATAGGGTAATCTCATTGTATCTCAAAAATGAGCAGGTTTTTGTAGAAAGAGTTCTTTTTTATTCTTCCCTACCACCATGAGCAAAGAGCATTGAGAGTTCTTAAAGAAATCTTAATTTTTTCTTCTATTGATAGAATACTGCTCCAGGAGTGCCAGTTACTATCATCGGAGTGCCAGAAAGGTGCCAACACTGCTCCTCCCTCTGTCGCCTCCAGCGGCAGAGGGAGGAGCAGCTTGCTTACACGTATAGGTTTCTACTCTTGTTTAAGAAGAGTGAGTGGGTGGGGAAAGAAGCGACTTTTGCTAAGCCCTGCTGGACTTAAAGAGAGAGGCATTAGAGTGAAAAAAAGACTGGCACTTCTGGGCATTCAGAGGCAGAGAAAGATCAGTACACTAAAGATTGATCTACAACAGTTTCGCAGAGAGCAAGTAACTTGGGGGTACATTCGGGTATAATCACTAATATCAAGAACGCTTGAAGGAGGAAACGGTAGCATGCAAGAACAATCAAGATTTACGAATCCTTTCTACGATTATACGACAGTGCGAGATCCGGCCATGTTCTTTGGTCGCAACGAACAATTGCGAGACCTCTATGAAGCCTGTGAGAAGCAGCAATGTATCTCGATTGTGGGTTCGCGTCACATTGGTAAATCGTCAATTCTCAGATATCTGAGTTCGCCCGAGATCCAACGGCGTTTTGATTATCATCCAGGCAAGAATCTTTTTATCCTCATCGACTTGCATGATTATTTGTCGAAGACGCGCGATGACTTTTTTCGTCTGGTATGTGAAATTATTGTTGAGCAGGGGCGACAGGTTATTGCGCTTACACTCTCACCTGTTGATGGCGAGGATCAGTTTCGCAGAGTACTGGAGGATCTTCATAAGGCAGGTTTTCATCCGATTCTCCTGATGGATGCCTTTGACAAGATTACTGAGAATCCTCAGTTTGATCCGAATTTTTTTTCATTTCTGCGTTCTCAGGCGACTCGTGGGCTGGTTTCGTATATTACTGCCTCGATTAAGCCTCTGTACGAAGTTTGTCATCCCAGGATCAAGAGTTCGCCGTTCTTTGATATTTTCCGTAACTGCCAGTTGGGAGCGCTGACGGCGAGTGAGGCTCAGGAATTGATGCTTCTTCCGACAATGCGTGTGGGTTCTCCCTTCAGCACGCAGGACATGGCATGGATTGAGGAGCAGGCTGGCAGACATCCGTTTTTTCTTCAGGTTACCTGTCGCTATCTGTTTGAGAAGAAAGTAAAACGGCTGGAGGAGGAGATAGATTATGAGCATGTATTTGAAAATGTCTATAGTCAATTGCTCCCTCTTTTTGAGTTTATCTGGCAGGATTTGACCGATGAGCAGCAGGAAGAGTTGCTTCATGGGGCTGGTTTGCAACTAAAGAGTTTGCGAAAGACGGCGGAGTTGAGCGAGAGTCGGTTATTCTATCGGTGGGTACGCGAGAATTTTCCGGGAGATCTCTCTGGCATTACGACAAAAGATCTGAAGGACGCTCTGGATAATCTAGACAATTTCTCGTTTCTTCAGGGCTGTAAGCTCAATGAGACACATTATGTTTCTATGTTGCGTGCCGGTAAGAATTTATCCGTCAATGCGCAAGGGAAGCTCGTTGCTGATTTTTTGAGAACGGCTTTCGAAAGTATGCGTGCCAGTGGTGTGCGGAGTGATACTGCGCCAGAGTGGAAGTTTTATAATATTCTTTATTATCACTACTTTAAGCATCATTTGCAAAATGAACAGACGGCGGCACGTATGGCGATCAGCAGGCGTCAATTTTATCGTGAGCAGGATAGGGCGATTCAACTTCTGTTACAGGAGTTGCTGGAGCTGGAAATAGCCTCTTTAAAATAGAAAGATCTCTGGTCATAAAGAGCGAGAGGCTCGGAGGTACCTCTCGCCCGTTCTGCGAGCGAGCTGCCTGCAAAAGTAGCCCGTCGCATTTTTGAAATGCGCCTGCGGTAGAGGTGAATACCACAAACGTTCTTGGTATTGAGAAATGTCCAGTGGAGAAGCTAGCGGAGATTACAAGAAGTTTGCGATGAATGCTCACGCTAAATGGCTTCTTTTCTCTGCTGGGATTTGCTCTACTGATACTATACCTTCTGACATTTAAGAAATGGTTATCAGTCTGTTAAAAGTTGTTTATGAAAGCGTCTGGCCTTTTTTCAGCATCTGCTCTTTTTTTTAACCGAGTCCAGGGATCTGGCCGCCAAAATTTTGATAGAGCAATAAGACATTGAGTGAGAGAATAACTACGCTGCATAGAATGGCCAGAATGGTTGTCACTTTTGTATTCGTCAGGGTACCCATAATATCGCGTCGGCGTGTGAAGATTACCAGAGCAATCACCGGAATTGGCAGGACAAAGCTGAGTATAACCTGACTGATGACCAGCGTTGCTGTAGGGTTTACGCCAAGGATGACGACGATAATGGCCGGGAGCATAGTGATCAAACGGCGTGCCCAGATGGGGATCGTGAAGCCAATGAAGCCTTGCATAATAATCTGCCCGGCCATTGTTCCCACGGCTGAGCTAGAGAGGCCAGAAGCGAGGAGTGAGATGCCGAAGACAATGCTGGCTGCGCTACCCAGTAGAGGCGTCAACGTCTGATAGGCAGTCACGATATCGGCAATCTTTTGTTGTCCATGAAGATGGAAGGTCGAGGCAGCCATGTAGAGCATGGCGATATTTACAATGCCAGCCAGACCCATTGCCAGAAGCACATCGGGAATCGTGCGTCTGAAGATGCGTTTTGCATCAGGCTGATTCTGAGGGATAATACGTCTTTGCATCAGTGAGGAATGAAGATAGATTGCGTGTGGCATCACTGTGGCACCAATGATACCTACTGAGAGGACGACGCTGGCAGCGCTATTCTCCCAGGGCAGTATCATATGCAGTCCAACCTGACCCCAATCCGGACGCGAGAAAACCGTTTCTGCTACATAGCAGGCCGCAATAACCCCGACCAGCGCAGTAATCACGGCCTCCAGTGGACGAAAGCCGCGATTCTCAAGCAGCAAGATCAGAAACGTGATGACTCCTGTGAGCAGTGCAGCAGGGAGTAGAGGAAGACCGAAAAGCAGATTGAGTGCGATACTGGCCCCAATAAACTCCGCCAGGTCTGTTGCCATGGCTGCGATTTCTGAGGCAATCCACATCAGATAGACTACTGGACGAGAAAATTGTTCTTTACAGAGCTCGGCTAGATTTTTGCCAGTGGCCAGACCCAGTTTAGCTGAGAGTGTTTGCAGTAGCATTGCCATAAGATTAGCCAGTACTACAACCCAGAGCAGATTGTAGCCAAAGGCACTCCCGCCCTGAATGTTTGTTGCAAAGTTTCCTGGATCAACGTAGGCGACTGAGGCCACAAAAGCAGGTCCTAGAAAGGGCAAAAGACCTTTCCAGCCATGCAGTCGCCCATCGAGGGCTGAGCGTGCCGCTGCACGTGTGCCCGTTTCTAGCTCTAAGCTATCGTTTAACGTTGTGTCAGATTTGCTCGACGTGTCCATACGCAGCTATCTCTCCTTTGTTTTTTTTAGTTCCCTAAAAAATATATTACAAGAATAGTAAAAAAAATTCAAGGGTTGGCTGAAATTTTTTTACTGTCATCAAAAAAGAAACCTTTCTTGAACCAGGAAATTCTCTTTTTATTCTTTGTTGCTCGAAGAAAAACATCTTCAGAACTATTTCATTCTTCGAAAGCTAAAGGCTTTCGAAGAATGAAATAGTTCTGAAACGCCTCAGGGCTTTGCAAAAGTCGCTGCTCAGCCATGGCCAGACTTCTCCCCAGGAAAAAAAGAGGCTCGGAGGCAGCGCGACCGAGCTGCCTCCGAGCCTCTCCAAAGGATGTGTGGAAAGAAACGACTTTTGCGAAGCTCTGTGAAACACCTCTTTCTCTCTTGAAAATTTTTTAGAGAGAGAGTATTATTTTTTTACAAAGGTAAAATTTTTTTTATCTCTCTTTCAAGGAGAAAAAGACCGTGCAAAAACCGATTCAGGAGCTTGCTCCGCGCATAAGCGACTGCCTGAAGCTCATCCATGCTATGCAAGAGCGAGGTCAGAGAGTCTCGACTTCAGCGGTGAGTGAGCAGTTGGGAGTAAGCGATGCTACGGTGACCACAATGTTCAAGGATTTTGCTGCGGCTGGTTGGGTAGAGCATGTACCGTATCGGGGAGTGCGTTTAACGTCTTTGGGGGAGCGCAAGGCCATGGAAGTGATTCGTCATCATCGTCTGCTAGAACTCTATCTGGCGCAAGAACTGGGTTATAGCTGGGACAAAGTGCATGCGGAGGCGGATCGTCTGGAGCACGTCATTTCGGAGGAGTTTGAGGATAAGCTGGATGAGCTTCTGGGATATCCTACGGTAGATCCACATGGTGATCCCATTCCTCGCAAGGATGGCTCTGTTGTTGTGCGTGCGGGCCGGACTCTGGCAGAACTGAAAAATGGTGAGGCCGCCCGCATTCTGCGCGTGAGCGACCAGGATCCCGATAAGCTCTGTTACATGGGTCAGCTTGGCCTCTATCCAGGAGCGTATGTGCAGGTCATTGGGCGTGAACCCTTTGGAGGTCCTTTGCGGATCCGCGTGGGTGAAGGTGAGGAGTTGCTTGAGCATATGCTAGGACCCGAATTGGCAGCCGATATCGTTGTTACTATTCCCTAGTTCAGGAACTTCCAAGGCTGTTTTTCCCTTTTCACTTACTCGAAGAGCAGTAGAAAAAGTGGATTAGATCGGTGCATGCGGATGTGAAAAAGCTCGTCGTACTGTCTCTAGCAAGATATCCTGGGCGCATGGTTTGCCCAGGAATGCGAAGACGCCCAATTCGAGGGCGCGTTGGCGGTGTTTTTCGGAGGAGCGGGACGTGAGCATGATAATTTTGTAGTCAGTGATATCAGGTCGTGAGCGGAGGATGTTGAGCAGGTCATAGCCATTGAGATTGGGCATCTCGATATCAAGTAGCAGCACATTGGGTCGTTGTTCTGAAGAGAGATATTCCAGTGCTTCGATGCCATCGCGAGCCTCAATGACCTTATAACCGGCGCGTTCAAAGGTCTGGCGGAGGGATTGACGGATATAGACCGAATCATCGGCGACGAGGATTGTTTCAGGAGAGCGATCTTCGGTTGCGGGTTTCGACGAGTCGTAGGTCTCTGGCAGCGGGAGAGCATAGTTATAGTTCTGTGTGGCCGAACCCTGGATAAGCGTAGGGAGATTGAGGACAAGGAGTACATTGCTGGCCCCATCGATCGCGGCACCTACGACACCAGGGCGTAGCAAATGTTCAGCCAGTGGTTTCAGCACCAGCTCTGTCTCGCCCACGATTTCGTCTACCTGGATTGCCACGCGTTGCTGAGGACTGGCCAGTACAATTACAGGGAGCGAGGACCCCGGGTGGGTTTGAGGTATCGATGGGAAGCCCAACAGGGTTGCCAGATTATACAATTGTGCGTAGGCTGCCTGATGGTTATAATCGATAGCATGGATATGCTGGAGTGGTAGAACCAGGCCCTGACCACCAGCATAGACAAGTAGTCCATGAATTATGCCCTGGGTGCGTGGGAAGCGCAAGAGATAGCTTACGCCACCGGGAGTGTTGCGATGGACGCTCATCGAGCCATGTAACTGTTGGAGAGGTTCGCGTAGAGCTTCCAGGGTTCCGCCAGGTATAGGATTGGAGAAGCCCAGCTCAATTACAACCTCATTGCCCACGATCTGGGCCTGGAGCCAGACGCGGAAGGGTGAGGGCGTTCGGCTAAAATTTCTGGAGACAGGTCGGGCGAGCAGACTGTCTGCAACACTTGTACTAATTTGTTGGAGCAGAGGTGCAGAGAGAAACTCTAGCACATCCTGATCGATCTCAGTTGTCTCGCCGCCTACCTCAAACAGAACCTGCTGATTATGAGCTTGAGCAATCATCTGGACCGCACGCTGGGCGCGTGTGAGCAGTACGCTAAACGGTGCTGAGCGCAGGCGTAAGGCATCATTGCGTACCAGGGTAGCCTGTCTAACCTGTTGCTCCATCAGTGTATTGAGTTGTGAGGAGGCCGCGCGGAGTTGTGAGGAGGCCGTAGCCACATCTGCTACGGCTTCGCTGAAGGACTGCAACAGAATCCTATTTTCAGTAAAGCGGTCCAGATCCATCTCATCCCAGAGGGCGGTCTCTGAGGGATTCGATAATGGTGAAGCGGACCGGCTCTTTGGTTGAGTCTGGCGGCCAGCGCGAGCCAGAGCCTCGTGGAGAATACGTGTGACCAGCGAAGAGGCGGGATGATCCTCAGGTGGACGTTCGTTTTCTGTGGGCGCGGCGGTGAAGGCCACGCTGGCAAAAAAGCCTTCCAGACGACGTAGGCGGGCGTGAGCGGCCTGAAGTTCTTCCAGAGCTTTCGTTACCTGGGCTTGAGCGCTTTGAAGAGGGATGTTGAGTTCAATCAAGTGCTCGGTATGGGACATCAGAGCGTGTAAATAGTGTACATCCATGTGAGTAGCCGGCTGGGTAGCTGCCAGTTCTGGCAGTTCTTTGGTAATGGTATGGGCGATGGGATTCTCATTCTCTTCAGAAAGGACCCCGGTCTCAGATGGAGTAGTCTGAGCATACATCTCCGCCTGGGGAGTCAAGAGTTTCTCCAGGATCTGTGGGTCCTCTGTCCCATTACTGATCAGGCTCTCCAGCGTGCTCTCCAGAGCATCAATGGCATTGTTTAGAACTGCCATCCCACTAAGAAAAACAACCTTCTCCTCCTTAATCCGCGAGATCTCTTCCTCAATATGCAGTGAGATCATTGACATAACATCACACCCCATCGCCCCGGCGGTTCCCTTGAGTTTATGAGCTGAGCGTCCCAGTGAGACCAGACCATGTGAGTAGATCGAGTTTTCCTGCTCTAACTGCTGCAAGGCGCGGCGCATCAGGCCAATATCTTCATCAGCTTCATTGGCGAAAAGGATAAGCATATCCTCAGCGGTTTCTACATCCAGGGCAATATCTTCGAGCGGGAGAGATTGGGATGAGTGCATATCGGAGACATCTTCCTGGTTCTGGTTAGAAAGGAGATCCTCCGTTGCGTCGAATGCCTGGAGAATAGCCAGATCTTCAGCGGAAAGTTCGTCAGAAGGAGTAAAGAAGGGTTGTTTATCCATGATAGGCTGCGGCTCCTATTTCCTGTATGAGATTTTTCAGGAGCGAGGGTGCATTGAGCACAGGAGAATCTTTATAGAGACCTGCAATAATATCGGCTCCCTCTCCACAGGCGAGCGCGAGAAGAGAGTTATCAGCTAGTGGGACGATCTCTTCCGCCTCAATTGTAGAGGTAAGGCCGAGTTCGGGGATAAGCAGGCCTAGGACCTCGGTATTTTGACATAGAACAACTACTATTCCGTTTGCTGTCCATGAGGTATTGGTCTCATTAGTATGCCAGAGGTAGCGGTCCAGATTCGCGACAGCGATAATTTCACCACGCCAGGCCATGATACCAGTCATCCAGATGGGCATATCAGGCAGACGAGCCATACGATGTGGAGGAGATAGTACCTCCATAAGATCTCGCAGGGAGATCATACAAGTTTTATTGCTAAGCTTGCACTCAATATATTCTGTGTATGAAGGGGCTTCAGGTACAAGATGAGCGCGTTGACGTGCGTACTCCCAGAAAGCCTCATCAGTCATGTACTGAATTTCCTGAACCTTCAGTCCAGGTAATGGTATATGTAAATCCACTTGCTACTATCCCAACTACTGCAAGTGCTCTGTGTGAGAGAAGGGATGTCATGCACTAATTGTAAGAAAGCACTCGCAGGTGAGAATGAACCACGGACATCACTTCTTGCGTTCTAAAGGGCTTTGTTATATAGTCCCTGGCCCCTACAAGGCGGCCTTTCAGCCGATCGATTACGCCATCTCGACTGGACAACATAATAATAATAGTATTCCCAAATTGTTGTTTTGCTTTTAAATGGCGAGCGATCTCGTATCCATCCATTTTAGGCAAACCGATATCGAGGATTACCAGGTCTGGGACTGGATGTCGTTTCTCGCTTAATGCGCGTAATGCCTCGATACCGTCGGCATAGGTAACAGAAGCGATGCCCTCGCGTCTCAAGCTGGTTTCGATGATTTTGCGTACTGTTAATGAATCATCAATGACCATGACCAGTTTACTCATAGCAACGTCCTCTTTCTCTCTATACACTACTCCCACCAACGCTGGCAGCTTTTCCACATCGTCTGATCTTTGGTATCGACCCTTTATACCGACTTCGACGCCGGGTAGCAGATATTCTGAACGATATGACAAGACGCCAGTTTACCACATGAGAGTCTTTCTGTCCAAGACTGATGCAGTTTAACCGACCCTTGGAGTTTCTTTGCTAAATGTGTCCTATTCCCCAGTATAGTCATCATTCAGATCTAGAAGGAAGTCTTCTGTATAATGTTACCATAGGGTTTGCGAGACTTCAATAGTCTGGGAAAGTTTCCAGGGCTTCGCAAAAGCTGGTTCTTCCCTCTTATAGGAAGAGGGCGGAGGCAACAGGGAATAATAAGAACAGATGGTGTATTTGGTGGCGCATTCGCGCCACCAAATACATCATCTGTTCTTACTAAAATGGGGTGGGGCAGCCTGCATAAATGGCCGAACGCCTTTTGTCTTGCTTTTGCAAAAGCAGGGATGACTCATGCTTGATGGGGCAGAATGAGAGGAAGCGTGAAGGTAAAAATACTTCCTTTGCCTGGTTCGCTGGTGGCAGAGATGTGTCCTCCGTGGGCCTCTATAACGTGTCGTACAATTGCCAGTCCCAGACCGCTGCCCGCGCCCCCTGGTCCGGCAAAATAGGCGCGTGAGCGGGCTGCGTTGACCTTGTAGAAGCGTTCGAAGATACGAGGCAGATCTTCGGGGGCAATTCCTACGCCGGTATCGCGTACAGAGAAGGCTTGGGTGAATTTGTCTGGTAGTGGGTGAGTGCCGATGACAATCGTTCCCCCTGAAGGGGTGAATTTGATGGCGTTGTGGACGAGGTTGACCAGGACGCGTGCGATCTGTCTGCTATCGGCTGCCACGCTGATCTGGCTGTTGACGATTTCCGTGCGCAGCATGACCCGATGACGTTGGGCCTGGGGGAGCATGCGAGCCATGGTCTCGCGTACCAGCATAGATGCGCTGATGGGTTCGATATTCATGGGAACGCGTCCAGCTTCCAGGCGCGAGAGTTCGAGCAATTCTGAAACCAGTTCACTGAGGTACTCTATCTCGGTTTCGATCTTTTCGATAAAGAGTTGGGCTTTATCAGGATCTGTCTCAACGACCTCCTCAAGTGTTTCGGCGAGCAGGCGCACGGAGGCCAGAGGAGTGCGCAATTCATGTGAGATATTGGCAATGAAGTCACGTCGAACGCGTTCCAGACGGCGTAGCTCGGTCAGATCTTCGATGACCATGACAAAATAGCGATAGATGTGTTTTGTATTCTCTTGCTGTGCCTGATCTCCAGAGGAAGTATCCTGATGTTCGACTGGTGTAAATGAGACTCTCCAGATGCCAGCGTTGCCTCCATGGTTAAACTCGCCGTAGCTGGCCTCGCCTGTCTGGATGACCGTTTGGATGAGTTCGAGAATAGCGGTATCGTTCAGGATCTGGCTGAGTGGCTGCCGGGTAGTTGGCGGATTTGTCAGCTCGAAGAGGAGTTGAGCCGATGTATTGCTGTGGAAGATACGGAGATCGGTATCGATAATAAGCATTGGCCAGGGTATGGACTCTACCAGTTTGTGAAAGAAGTGTTTATATGTGATCTCTGAGCCGTTGTCCATCGATAGTGGTCCTTTTGCGTTAATTCTCTAAACTGTCTCTGGTGCAAACAACATAGATCGGAGCAGTCGGATGGTCCAATTGAACTCTATCTACTGATTGGGAAATGGCTTGAGCAGCCACTATGGTTTGAATGATTGCAGCTTGTTTGAGCGATTACTGCCTTCAGGTGGTATTATAGCATGCAGGGAGAAAGGGAGAGAAATCTTTAAAAAAATAGGGGCAGAATGCAGCACATAACAGATGTTCTGGTTATTGGAGGAGGTGTAATTGGCACTTCTATCGCTTACAACTTGCGGAAGTTGGGTTCTGAGGTAACCGTACTTGAGAAGGGAGCCGTGGGTGGTCAGGCGTCGAGTGCGGCGGCTGGACTGCTTGCGCCTCTGGGTCCGCTTTCTGGACCCGGTCCTCTGGCGGCTCTGCTTTTGGCTGGCTTTTCTCTCTTTCCTTCTCTGGTTCCAGAACTGGAAGATGCCAGTGGTATTCATCTTGGATATGAGCAAATTGGAGCGCTGCGTGCTATTCGTAATCCCAGACGCATGTCTCATTTAAAGAAGCGTATGGAGGCGTGGAGACCACTGGGACTTCAAATGTACTGGCTTACAGGCGACGAAGCAAGGCAGAGGGAGCCGTTGCTTACATCTGCCGTTTGTGCCGCTATTTATGTGCCAGAAGAGTCTCAAATTGCGGCTCCTCATGTAGTTAAAGCCTTTGCAAAGGCGGCCAGTAATCTGGGTGCAACCATTCTTGAGCATACTGAGGTCGTTGCGATCCAAAAAGAGGGTCAAAAAATCACTGGCGTTCAGACGAAACAGGGAGAAACAATTACCTGTAAGCATGTGGTTCTGGCCTCAGGTTCATGGTCGGGATGCTATGAGGCGTGGTTCGATTTGACCCTGCCGGTCAGTCCTCAAAAGGGTCAGATACTCTCTCTCCGAGCGCCTGAGTCCTCACTCAAGCATATCATTTTTGGCGATGCTGCATATATAGCTCCACGAGGAAGCTCTATCATTGTTGGAGCCACCAAAGAAGATGTCGGTTTCGATACCCGGGTAACCGAAGAAGGGATCTCGTGGTTATACGATACCGCAACACGCTTCATTCCGGTACTACAGACAAGCGCAAGAGAGGCCGCCTGGGCAGGCTTACGGCCCTGTACGCCGGACAGGTGGCCCATTCTAGGTCCTGTACCTCACTGGGCCAATCTGACTCTCGCCACAGGCCATAACAGCGTTGGCATTATCTTAAGTCCCCTTACAGGTAATGCTATTGCTGAATCAATTGTCACGGGACAGGTACCAGAGATTATTCGTCCATTCTCATTAGAACGATTTCAACGTATCCTATAACCGACGAATAAAACAGGAGTGCTGTTGAGCCAGGGTCTATGAATTGTTGCTAAGAGCCAAAGATAGCTTTATCAGGTACAGAGCCTTTCCTGTAGACATCTATGAGTGGATAATGACCCAATTAATCCGCCTGCCTGTAGCAGCACGCCT
>DAOTTL010000127.1:0-15457 GCA_034438135.1 Ktedonobacteraceae bacterium
GGTGAGTCAGGCCTGCGTAGTCATGCGCAGAGATAGCTCTGGCGAGCAATTTCTGGCAGCCTATATTGTACCGGAAGAGGAGGCAACGCTTACGCTCAGTGCTTTGCGTAACGCGCTCCAGGAGAAATTGCCCCTGTACATGATACCCTCAACGTTCATGCTGCTCGACGCGCTCCCACTTACACCCTCCGGCAAAGTCAACCGACGTGCGTTACCAGAGCCAGAGGCTTCGTTGCTGCCCATTACGAATAACACGGAGGCGGTGCCGCGTAGCATCCTGGAGCAGACCATTGCGAGTGCCTGGCAAGAAACTCTCCATACCGAACACATTGGACTGCATGATAATTTCTTTGATCTCGGTGGCCATTCCCTGCTGCTGATGCGCGTACAGGGCATATTGCGCACAGTCCTCAACCGCGACATTGGGTTGATCGATCTCTTCCAATACGCGACCATCAGTTCTCTTGCCAGGCATCTGGGTCAGCCTGAACCAGTAGAGCCTTCTTTCAATCAAAGCTACGACCGGGCAACGGCACGCAGAACGGCCACACGCCGCCACAGACGAGCCAGAGAGCCATATCTTTCACACGAACAGTTAGAAGAAGAAGGAGCACCTGATGAACAGTATCCCGGATGATGAACTCTATGAGCGCGATATTGCCATCGTCGGCATGGCCGGACGTTTTCCTGGCGCACGAAACATCACAGAGTTCTGGCACAATCTGCAAGCCGGGCGAGAGTCAATTACCTTCTTCTCCGAGGAGGAAGCGCTTGCCGATGGAGCCGATCCACGTCTGGTCAAGCATCCACAGTATGTCAAAGCGTATGGCGTGCTGGCTGATATTGATCTGTTTGACGCGGAATTCTTTGGCTTCAGTCCCAGAGAAGCCCAGACGCTCGACCCTCAACAACGTTTTTTCCTGGAGTGCGCGTGGGAAGCCCTGGAACATGCAGGATACGATGCTGAAACCTATCATGGGCATATCGGCATGTTCGCCGGAGCAAGTATGAGTGGCTACCTCAGACGCATTCTCGCTAACCGGGAGATTGCCAATGCCGTGGGCGGAACCCAGATCATCCTTGGCAACGATAAAGATTATGTGGCAACGCGTGTTTCCTACAAGCTGAATCTGAAAGGACCGGCACTTACCGTTCAAACGGCCTGCTCGACCTCCCTGGTCGCTATCCATCTGGCCTGTCAGAGTCTGCTCAATGAAGAATGCGATATGTGCATGGCGGGTGGCGTCTCCATTGCCGTACCCCAGAAGGCTGGCTATATCTATCAGGAAGGTTCTACACAATCACCCGATGGACATTGCCGCGCCTTTGATGCCGAAGGTCGAGGGATCGTCAGTGGCAGTGGAGTGGCTATTGTCGTCCTCAAACGCTTGAGTGATGCCCTTGAGGACCATGATACCATTCACGCCATTATCAAAGGTTCCGCGCTCAACAATGATGGCTCGCTGAAAATTGGCTATACAGCCCCTGGAATCGAGGGACAGGCCGAAGTCATCGCGGAAGCCCAGGCAGTGGCCGGGATTGAACCAGAAAGCGTCACCTACGTTGAAACCCATGGCACAGGTACCCCACTTGGCGACCCTATCGAGATTGCGGCCCTGACACGCGCCTTTAGCGCTCGCACCAAAAAGCTGGGCTTTTGTGCACTTGGCTCGGTAAAAACAAACATTGGTCACCTGGACGCGGCGGCGGGCGCGACGGGACTGATCAAGACGGTGCTGGCATTGGAACATGGCCAGATTCCCGCCAGCCTGCATTTCACACATCCTAACCCAAAGATCGATTTTGCCAGCAGTCCTTTTTATGTCAACACGCACCTGCGTACATGGGAGAGTGGCGCAAAGCCTCGACGGGCTGGAGTCAGTTCCTTTGGCATCGGTGGCACCAACGCGCATATAGTACTTGAAGAAGCGCCACAGCCCGAACCTTCAGCGCCCGAAAAACCCTGGAAATTGCTCATGCTCTCAGCGAAAAGTAGTTCGGCGCTCACAACCATGACCGCAAACATGGCGGACTATCTCAAAGAACACCCCAACCTCTCCCTGGCGGATGTTGCCTATACCAGTCAGGTTGGACGACGAACCTTCAATCACCGACGCTTTGTCGTCTGCAAAGATACTGCTGAGGCCATTAACACTCTTGCGCCACAGACCGGACAGACGTTCACAGCCTTTCAGGAAGCGGAAGAACAAGCGGTCGTTTTCATGTTCCCCGGTGGTGGCGCTCAGTATGTCGGCATGGGGTTAGAACTCTATCAGCATGAACCCACGTTCCGAGCCGAGATAGATCGCTGCTCACTTCTGCTCAAGCCGCACCTGAAACGCGATTTGCGGACCATCTTATATCCCACTGAAGCACAGGATAAAGAGCAGGCGAGCAAACTTTTACGGCAGGCGTCCTTCGCCTTAACAGCACTCTTCACCGTTGAGTACGCCCTGGCAAAGTTGTGGATGTCCTGGAGCATCCAGCCTAAAGCGATGATTGGACATAGCCTCGGCGAATATGTCGCAGCCTGTCTGGCAGGTGTCTTCACTTTACAGGAGGCGCTGGCCCTGGTCGCGTTGCGCGGGCAACTGCTTGACCAATTGCCGTCAGGGGCGATGCTCAGCGTCCCCCTGCCGGGTCAGGAAGTCCTGCCACTGCTGACATTCGACCTCTCTCTGGCGGCAGCAAATGCGCCATCGCTCAGCGTCATCGCCGGTCCCGTAGATGCGATTGCCAGTATGGCAGCAGAATTTACACGTCAGGGTATTGAAGTACGCCTGGTACCAATCGATGCCGCGTCCCATTCTTCCATGGTGGAACCTATTTTAGAACCATTCAGACAATTTATTTCGCGCTGCTCCCTCCAATCTCCACGCTTGCCCTATATCTCGAATGTGAGCGGAACCTGGATCAGTGCTCAGCAAGCGACCGATCCTGAGTACTGGGTGACGCATTTCAGAGAGACGGTGCGCTTCTCCGAGGGCATCCAGACGTTACTGCGAGAACCAGGTCAACTCCTGCTAGAGGTTGGGCCAGGGCGCACCCTTAGTTCCCTGGCAAAGCAGCAAGCCAGTCACAGCACATCCTCTATCACTACCTTTCCTTCCCTCTCTACGTCCGCTGAACGTCCAACAGAGTATGCTTCATTGCTCACCACGCTGGGTCAGCTCTGGCTGGCTGGCGCGTCCATTAACTGGCAAGAGTTCTCTGCTCAGCAACAACGGCAGCGCATTCCCCTGCCTGCCTATCCTTTTGAACGCCAGCGTTACTGGATTGATCCCCAACCAAACGCACCCGAACAACAGGTGAAAGCAAGGACCATGACCGATCTGGATGAACCCTGGTTGTATGTCCCTTCATGGAAACGTTCGCTCCCATCTGAAGCATCTGTGGAACGGACAACAGCGCGACACTTGCTGTTCGCAGATCAAAACGGCACTGGAGCACTACTTGCACAGAGGTTACGCGAAACAGGATCGTCAGTCGTTCTTGTGGAGCGTGGAGCCCAGTTCAGCGCCAGCGGAGATCAAAGCTATCTGCTGAATCCTCAGTGCACCACTGATTATGCTCTGCTTCTGACCACCCTGCTTGCAAATGATGAACTGCCAGACACGTTGCTCTATCTCTGGAGCCTGGACCCGGTTCCCACACGGCAGGAGAACGACCAGCCGGATGACCTGAGCCATCTCTCGGCGCTGCTCTCGCTGGCACAGGCATTGCATGAACTGCAAGAGCCAGCCAGAACTCTCTCTTTTGAGATCATCATTGTCACAAATGATGGACAGGAAGTCACGGGTCAGGAAAATGTACATGCGGAACAAACGCTGCTGGCCGGACTTTGCAAATGGATCACACAGGAGTACTCGCATATAACCTGTAGCACGCTCGATATTTCACTCCCAACGTCAGACACACAACCATCGGTCCAACTACTGAACGTGCTTACAGCCACCAGGCCAACTCATTCTCCAGACCAACTTCTGGCCTATCGCGGCAGGCACTATTGGGAGCAAACGATTGAGCAGCTTCCTCTTAAAACAAGATCAACCGCGCAGCCAACGCTGAGAGAGGGAGGCAACTACCTGCTCATTGATGGACCGGATGCACCTGGTCCAGTGTTCGCTGACTATCTGACCCATACGCTGAACGCTCACGTCCTCCTCGTGGAAGCTCGGACATTTCCGGCACGCGCTATGTGGCAGCAATGGCAAATGACACAGGGACCACTCAATCCAAGCAGCCGCAAGATTCAGCAATTGCAGGAGCTTGCGACAACCACAACAGACCTGCAATTGCGATGGGTAGACCTCACGAACACTGAAGACCTCCGTATGTGTATCGATACGTTCGTGATGCAAACAGGGACGTTACACGGTGTCCTTGCGTTGAGCAACCTCGATGATGGATCAGCAGCCCCACACGAGGAAAACACTCTCGCCAGGACAGAAAGCATTCCTGTGCTTCAGAACAAACAGCGCGAGCTTCTGGCACTACAAGGCGCACTGCAAGCACATGAGCCAGACTTTTGCATCGTCGGTTCCTCGCTTGCCTCTTCATTCGGCGGGAAAGATCAATTTCTGGGTGCCATGACCGGACTTCTCAGCGATGCCTTCGTCTACCAGCACAATCAGGATAACTCGTCCCGTCCGTGGGTAAGCGCTCATTGGGACCGTTGGCAGAGCCATCTTGAACCTGCCAGCTCTAAGGATAGCACAGACCTGACTGCACCAGCCCTTCTCAGGGCGTTTGAGCAGTTGGCAGCCACAACGACCGCAACAAACATATTGATACTGAGCGATGACCTGGACAGTCGAGCCGTCTCCTGGTCAAGACCTCTGTCCGAACAGGTCAGAGCAACGGAGATCGAGCTAGAGACTGAACCAGAGACATCCCTGTCTCTCAGACCCGATCAGCAAACAACGTATGTCGCTCCCGACAACGAGGTTGAAAAGACCATCGCGGTGCTCTGGCAAGAACTGCTGGGAGTCGAACGCCCTGGCGTTCATGACGACTTCTTCGAGTTGGGGGGACACTCATTGATGGCGGCGCAGTTTATTACACGTCTGCGCGAAGTCTTCATGGTTGAAATTCCCTTACAAAGTATTTTTGAAAAGCCCACAATCGCAGGTCTTGCCGAGGTAGCGGAAACGCTCTTTGTTGAGAAACTTGAACAGCTTTCCGATGAAGAGGCCGAGCGTCTGATATCTCAGGTATTTCACTATGGTTACTGATCAGATCACCTCAGGAGGTGTGCCATGTCGTCAATAGAAGAGCCTTCCACGCAAAAGGGTCAACTTTCACAAACGAAGCAGAAACTGCTGCAAAAATGGAAGCGCGGTGAACTGGCAGCCACCCCGGACGCGCAGAGTATTATTCCACGCCACGCGACTCACGGAGAGGCGCTGCCACTTTCATTCGCACAGCAACGTCTCTGGTTTATTGACCAGCTTGTACCCGGTAGCCCGGTCTATAACGTCTCTTCCGCCATGAGGTTAACCGGCACACTCAACATCGCCGCCTTTCAGAAGAGCTTGAATGATATTGTCCGTCGCCATGAAGTTCTACGAGCAAGCTTTCCCACCGTTGATGGCAAAGCCACCCAGCGTATACGTCCAACCCTGGAACTGGCATTGCCAATCGTCGATCTCGCCCATTTACCTGTCCCAGAACGTGAGGCCATGGTGAGAGATCTGGCTTACGAAGAGGCACGCAGAGTCTTTGATCTGGCACAAGGACCCCTCATACGGGTCAAGCTCTATCGGCTCAGTGACGATACACACATTTTTCTGCTGCTTATGCATCACAGTATCTGTGATGGCTGGTCCATCGGTATCTTTCTAAGTGAATTAAAGGTACTCTATGAAGCCTATCTCATAGGAAATGTCTCAGCGCTGCCAGAACTGCCGCTTCAGTTTACCGATTATGTGTTCTGGCAACGCGCATGGATGCAGGGCGAAGTTCTCAATACACAGCTTACCTACTGGAAAACACAGCTCGCGGACGCCAATCCAATCCTGTCATTGCCAGTCGATCATCCTCGGCCAGAAGTGCAAACGTTTCGCGGCCATTCCCTTGACTTCACCCTTTCCGAAACACTCAGTAAAGCCCTCAAGGCGCTTGGTCAGAGCGAGGGATGTAGTCTCTTTATGACCCTGCTGGCCGCCTTTCAGGTGCTTCTCTATCGCTACAGTGGACAGGACGATATTATCGTTGGCACGCCTATCGCTAACCGCCAGCATGTTGAAACCGAGGGACTGATCGGTTTCTTCGCCAACACCCTGGCCCTGCGCACACATGTAGACGACCCCTGCACATTCCGTTCACTGCTGAGTCGCGTACGGAAGACAACATTGGGAGCACTGGCACATCAGGATCTACCCTTTGAATATCTGGTGGATGAGCTTCATCTGGAGCGCAACATGAGCCACAATCCACTTTTCCAGGTCATGTTTAACTTCGGCAACGCTCCATCGCCTGAGATCAGCTTGCCTGGACTCAAAATCGGCTTCGCATCGCTGCACGCGGAAACGGCCATGTTCGATCTCTGGCTGGCGATGTGGGAGAACAATGAACAGCTCGGAGGTGCGCTGGAGTATACGACCGATCTCTTTGAAGAGGAAACGGCCCGTCGTCTGCTGCGACATTTTCAGACCCTTCTTGAGTCGATCGTTGCGCAACCTGAAAGCCTGATCTCGCAATTGCCTCTCTACACAACGACTGAACGGCAACAGCTTCTCACCGGTTGGAATGCTACCACGGTCCCCTATCCTCTGGATGGCAGCCTGCACCAGTTAATTGAAGAGCAGGTTGCACGCACGCCCGATGCCATCGGGCTCGACTTTGAGGGGACGCAACTGACCTACGCCGCATTGAATAGCCAGGCCAATCAACTCGCACATTCTTTGCGTGGCGTTGGGGTCGGACCAGACGTTCCTGTGGGAGTCTGTATGGAACGCTCACTGGAACTTGTGATTGGACTGCTGGCCATTCTCAAAGCTGGCGGTGCGTACGTCCCCCTTGATCCAGAGTATCCCCAGGAACGCCTGGCCTTTCTCCTGGCAGATACCAGGGTCCCGGTTATTCTGATCCAGCAACATCTTGTCGAGCGACTGCCAGAGCAGCATGTAGCGGGAACACACATCCTTTATCTCGCTGCCATGCAGCAGCAACCACATGAGCAAGAGGCGGAGGCAAATCTAAACGAATCAGTCCAGTCCACTCAGCTCGCCTATATCATCTATACTTCTGGTTCCACAGGCCGTCCTAAAGGAGTTATGAACACCCATCGCGGGATACGCAACCGTCTTCTCTGGATGCAGGACCGCTATAAGCTGGACGCAACCGATCGCGTGCTCCAAAAAACGCCCTACAGCTTTGACGTTTCAGTCTGGGAATTCTTCTGGCCCTTGCTGGCAGGTGCACGCCTGGTCATCGCTCCGCCAGAAGTCCACCGCGACAGCGCTGCACTCGCCGCACTCATCGCGGAACAAAAGATCACGACCCTGCATTTTGTACCTTCCATGCTCAATGTCTTCCTGGAAGAGCCTGAACTAGCACGTTGTCGCTCGCTCAGACAGGTGATGTGCAGCGGTGAAGCCCTGTCCTTTGAGAGTCAGCAACGCTTCTTTACCCATTGTAAGGCTGACCTGCACAATCTGTATGGTCCCACAGAGGCGGCGGTGGATGTCACCTCCTGGCAGTGCGAACGAGAGAGCACGCTGCCGATTGTGCCTATTGGCAAACCCATTGCCAATATCCAGATGTACATTCTGGATCAACACCTTCAGCCAGTGCCCGTCGGAGTCACGGGCGCACTGCACATTGGGGGAGTCGGCCTGGCACGCGGTTACTTGCAACGCCCGGAACTTACGGCTGAGAAATTTATCCCGCATCCGTTCAGTACAGTGCCCGGTGAGCGACTCTATCACACTGGCGATCTGGCGCGTTACCTGCCTGATGGCGCGATTGCCTTTCTGGGACGGTCAGACGATCAGGTCAAGTTGCGCGGCTTCCGCATCGAGTTAGGCGAAATCGAGACGACGCTGCGTCAGTCGCCTCTTGTTCAGGAAGCCCTTGTGCTGTTGCGTGAGGATACGCCGGGCGAAGGTCAACTCGTGAGCTACATCGTGCCACGCAAAGAAGACCAGATCCCGCAAACGCGTGTAGAGGAAACCCCCTTACCAGCCGAGCAGGTGGAGCACTGGCAACAGGTCTTCAACGATGTTTATCAAGAAGCACCCTCTGGTCAGGAGCCAACGCTCAATATTGTTGGCTGGACGAGTAGCTACACCGGTTTACCGATCCCAACCGCTGAGATGCGTGAGTGGGTTGAGCGCACCGCTGACCGTATTCTGAGTCTGCATCCTCAACGAGCGTTAGAGATTGGCTGTGGAACTGGCCTGATACTGTTCCGGGTTGCCCCTTACTGCACAGAGTATATTGGCACAGACTTTTCTCCACGCGGACTTGCCTCCATTCAGCAACAGCTCACCCGCCAGGGGCATGAGCTGCCACAGGTCCAACTTCTCCAACGCCCGGCCCACGATTTTAGCGAGATAGAGGACGCGAGCTTCGACACCATCATCCTGAATTCTGTGCTGCAATACTTCCCAGGAGTCGCTTACCTGTTGGACATACTGAAAGGTGCGTTCCGTCTGCTCAAGCCAGGTGGCTCACTGTTTCTAGGAGACATACGCTCACTGCCACTCTTAGAGACCTTTCATACCTCAGTCGAATTGCAGCAGGCTCCCGACGATTTACCACTCGCCTTGCTGAGTCAGCGCGTCCAGCAACGCGTCTCTCAAGAAACAGAACTCGTCATCGATCCAGGCTTCTTTCACGCCCTGCAAGCACATTTTCCCCAAATTGGGAATGTAGAGATTCACCTCAAACGCGGACTCTTTCACAATGAGATGGTACGCTTTCGCTATGATGTCATCCTGACACTCACATCGGATGGTTCCTCATTGCCGGAAGAGTCTTCAGATCTCCATATGTCTGGTCAGCAACAAACGCCACAGATAGCCGATCTCCGCCAGTTGCTCATGAGAGATGAACCTGCACTTCTCATCATTGACGATGTCCCAAATGCGCGTCTGACAGCGGACATACGAGCACTTGAACTGCTCACGAATCAGGAAAGCTATCCGGAACTCACTACGGCTGAAGATGTACGCAAAACTGTACAGGAACAGCTCACCGATGTTCTACAAGCGGACCCCGAAGATTTCTCGGAAGGCTTCAACGATTTGCCCTATGGGATCTCACTGCACTGGTCAGGTCAGGAAACGGCTGGCAACTACAGAATCGTCCTGCGCCACCACGATACAAGGCCGCAACCTCTCTCTCTGCCGCTAGCTGAGCATATCCAGGCAAAGCTAGCAGATCAGACGTTACAAGCATTGGCCAATGATCCATTACAGAATCAGCTTCTTAGCAGACGCATCGCGGCCCTGCGGACCCATTTAAAAGTACACCTGCCCGAATATATGATCCCTACAACATTTCTGTTTCTGGAGGCAATGCCGCTCACAGCCAACGGGAAAATCGATCGCCGCGCACTCCCCGCACCAGACAGAACGGTGTTGCCAGGAGGTACATTCATAGCACCTCGCACCCCTATGGAAAAAACGCTCGCCGGAATATGGAAGGATGTAATCGGACTTGAGCGGATAGGGATTCATGACAACTTCTTCGAGCTAGGTGGCGACTCCATCAGGAGCATCCAGATTGTCACCAGGGCAGCTCAGATAGGTCTCCAGTTGAAGCCACGCCTCTTTTTCCAGCATCAAACCATCGCTGAACTGGCAAAAGCGGCTGAAGAACTGCAACTCACAGCCGAGAAGCAGCCAGAACAGTCCACGAGCACGCCGGAACAGCAACCGGAAAGACAGTCCGTCCTGGCAATCCCCTCGCACTCTCTGCTGACAGCCACCGAGCAGGCACAGCTTGGACGACTGGTGAATGTACATGACGAGCTAGAAGACGCCTATCCCCTCGTGCCCATGCAGCACCAAATGCTCCTGCAACGCAGTCTTACGCACAATGACGAACTCTACTGGCTCTGCATGATCTCAAACATGAAAAAGGCCCATATCGACATGCAGGCCTTCGAGCAAGCCTGGCAACTGGTCGTCAATCGACAGCCCACGATGCGCACAACATTCATCACGGGGGGTCTGGACGAACCATTGCAAGCCGTTCAGAAAGAAGCGACCTTCAAATTAGAGCAGTATGATTGGCGCGGCCTCTCGCCAGTTGAGCAGCAACAACAGGCTGAGCAGCACTTACAGGCACTCCGACAGAGGGGAAGCAATCTGGCACACGTTCCGCACCTGCACCTGGCCTTTGCACGCATCAGCGACGAGGACTACTATATGCTGCGTGGCTTCAACTATATGCTCCAGGATGGCTGGAGCTCAACCCTGCTCAACAGAGACTTTGTCGCCTTTTATGAGGCCTTGTGTCGCAACCAGGAACCCCACCTGGACCCACCATATCTGTACCGTGAGCATATCGACTGGCTCCAGCATCAGGATATCCACGCGGCGGAGACCTTCTGGCGTAAAACGCTTGCTGGTCTGAGCCTACCCACCACCTCCCCATTCTCGCAGATAAGGCAGAGAATGCCCTCTCCTCCTGAGACGCAGCATCAGCCATTTCCACAGGCGGGAGAACCCTTTACCAAAGAGATCCTTTCGCTCTCGATCGCCACAACCACGGGTCTCCAATCCCTGGCTCGCAAGCACCAATTGACACTTGCGACCCTCTTAAATAGTGCCTGGGCATTACTGGTAAGCTCATACAGCGAGCGGGACGATATCACCTTTGGCATGCTCAGTTCCGGGCGTCCTCCGGCACTTGTGGGCTCAGAATACACAGTTGGTTTCTTTAACAACATTCTCCCATTGCGTGTGCAACTTTCACCCGAAACGCGTTTATCAGTCTGGCTGAGAGACATTCAGACACGTATGGTAGAGCTACGTGAGTATGAGTATACGCCAATACTGAAGATCAAAGAATGGTTGGGATTGTCAGCGCCAACCTCTCTCTTTGAGAGTTACGTCGTTTTTGAAAACTTTCCCAGATACAGCTATGATGCAGTGGGAGGCAAAGCACGTCAAGATTTTGGCAACCAGTCCAGCGATGCCCGCACAGCTTTTGTCCCCACAGAATATCCCTTGCGGATCGAATTCTGGCCTTTCCAGCAACTGGTCATGATGGTTTCTGGCTATCAAAGATATTGTAGCCCTGCTATGGCTGAACATCTTTTACAACAGATACGTTTCGTTCTGGAACAGATGCTTACAAATCCAACTCAGTCACTCCAGGAACTGTTATACCTCATAAAGCGGAGTACCTCCAGACAAGTCGAGTGACAATTTACGAAGCCCTTGAACGCCGGGCAAGATCGTTGCTCTTCGAACTTCTATCCGAATTGAACGAGTTCATCCCGGCTCCTGGCTTGCAGATGCTCTTTTCGACGCATCGAGCGTGCCCTCCTTTCGCGCCATGCGCTTGCCAACAATTATCCCGGTGGATAAACAAGCTGAAACAACTTATTCACCAGGATAATTGTGGTATTTTCGCCAGCATACATTGAGATCTACATATCGAGGTATTATATAACCGAACGAATCGTGCCGCCATCGACGCGGATAGTTGCGCCACTCACATAAGCAGCGAGCGGGCTGGCCAGATATGCCACGGCTGCGGCGATCTCCTCTGGCCGACCGAGACGACCCACGTCATTTGGAGCCACGGCCTGCGTAGCGTTATGTTCGATTTCCTCCCACGTCTCGCCGCCCCAGCCATGAGCCTGTGCCATATGGGTGAGCATTGCCCGAGCTTCCTCGCTCGCAAGGATTGCACCGGGAGCCACGACGTTTGATGTCACGCCAGTGTCCTTCAGTTCACGTGCGAGGGAGACCGCAAGGTTATGGCGGGCTGCCAACGACGCATTGTAGTCCGGTCCGCCAGATTGAGGCTGCTGCGACAGGCCACCGCCAATCTGGATCACCCGACCCCAGTGCCGTTCGCGCATCTGTGGCACCAGGCGCTGGATCATCCGCACGCCAGAAATCACGTTATTGTTGTATATCTGAGCCCAGTCCGTCGCCGTCGCCTGCGTCCATGAGAGGAAGCCGACAACTCCAGTATTGTTGAAGACGCCAGCATTGTTAACCAGAATATCAATAGGTCCGCCAGCGAGCGCCGCGACGGCAACCGCATCAGCTCCGTCGTCAGTTGTGAGATCTCCAAGAGCGACCTCGGCTTTCCCTCCTCCAGCACGGATCGCCTCGGCGACCGCGTTGGCTCGGCTGTCGTTGCGACCGTGCACTACGACAGCAGCACCCTCCGCAGTGAGTAGCTTCACTATCGCCTCGCCTATCCCTGAACTCGATCCGGTCACCAGTGCCCTCTTCCCAGCCAGTTGTAAATCCATATGGATACCTCGTGTTTCACTCATTTGAGTAGTGTTTCTCAAAAGTCCTTTGGGCAGCGGTTGCCAGACCCCTCTCCAGAGAAAAAGATGGGCAGGGGCAGCGCGACCGCTGCCCATCCAAAAAGGGTGGGTGGGGGGGGAAGAACGCGACTTTTGAGAACCCTCGCTCACTTGATCGCAGGCACTTCACCTGCATGTATGAAATGATATCCTAAAAGGAATCACAGGACAAGATGAGCAATAATCATAGGAATAAGATTCCTATGGTTCGAGCGTGGACACTCCATACGTGAGGGCCACAGAGCATGTATGGTCCAGGCAGACGCATAAAAACCTGAGGAGTTCGAGAGCTAACTGTGCAAGATTGCTCTCAGACGATCTACAAGGGGGGGGACAGATGCTTACAAGGAGAGGTTTCTTCTCGCTTTTCCCTCTGTCGCCAGAGGCGACAGAGGACAACAAGAGCAACTGGTGTGGAGTGTGGCGCGAATGCGCCACACTCCACACCAGTTGCTCGCTTTTACATGGGGTGGGGTAGCCTGCCAGGCCGACGCAGCAGATCGGCAAGAAACCTCTACGTGTAGGGGGGACAGATGAGCCATTATGACAATCTGTCCCCCCTTGTAGATCGTCTTCTCAAGCGAATTTACTGTCTTACATATTTCTTCAGGGAGAGAGAAGAAATTTTGGAAAACTTCTCTCTCCTCTCATAGACACCTTCTCAGTTTTTCCGACCCCCATCTGTCCCCAGGTCGCTAAATAACAGGCCGCTTCTCATGCAGCTACTGTTTGCCTGTTCCTGCGGTACAAGAATCGACGAGGGGAAGTGCGCCAGCCAGCCAGCCATAGGCCGAGACTGCCAGGGCGTACCGCTCGCTGGCGGGTCTGGGGATCGTTCTCCATTTGTTCGGGAGCCATAGAAGGATCAGAAGGCGCTGTTATGTATGATATCTCTTGAAATAACTCCATTTACATTTGATTTGTAATGCCTGTAATGTTATGATACTTTAGTGTTAATATAGTGAGGAACAACCAATCATAGCAGAAACTGGTGGTGGATTTGGATTGTTAGCTATTACCTCCCGATGCAATGAATTGTATGGATCTCTTATGAATTGTATGGATCTCTTATGAGCAAGTTCTCATGTTTTTCACAACACACATAGATAAAGGAGTGAGCACCCCATGGAAAACGCGCCACAAGGTCTTACACGCCTCGCGGGGAGCGAGCGCACTCTCCCGGCAGATGCACATCAGATTGCCCCGGCAGATCCTCACGAGCGCATTGAGGTCAGCGTCTATCTGCGCGACCCTGCTGCGAATGATCTACAGCAGTCAGGCCAACAGATGAGCAGGGCAGAGTATCTTGCTCGTCATAGCGCCACACCGGAGGATCTTGCGACCCTGGAACGCTTTGCACAGGAACATCATCTCCAGGTAACCGAGGTAAATACCGCGTCACGTAAAGTGATGCTGGCAGGCACTATCAGTCAGGTGTCGGCGGCTTTTGCAACAGAATTACACCAGTATGAGCATCAGGGGAATCAATTTCGTGGTCGTTCGGGGTATCTGCATGTTCCTGACGAACTCGCCCAGGTGATTGATGGCGTTTTTGGCCTGGATAATCGGCCTCAAGCTCGGGCTCATTTTCGTATCGCCAGGCAGGAGAGTATGCTGGCGAGCGCGGCAGCAAGACCTCCCGGGTTTACGCCTCCACAGATTGCCCGGCTCTATGACTTTCCGACAGATGTAGATGGAACCGGAGAGTGCGTCGCGCTCATTGAACTGGGTGGAGGCTACAACGACCAGGATCTTACGACCTATTTCCAACAGTTGGGTATTGCGAAACCGCAGGTTCTCAGTGTAAGTGTGGACGGTGGCACCAATAGTCCCGGCGATCCCAAAGGAGCAGATGGCGAGGTCGCGCTGGATATCGAGGTGGTAGGTGGGGTTGCCCCTGGTACACGTATCGCCGTCTACTTTGCCCCCAATACCGATCAGGGGTTTCTGGATGCCATTACCCAGGCCGTTCACGATACGACGAATAATCCTTCGGTAATTTCAATTAGCTGGGGCGGTCCCGAATCGAGCTGGACCAATCAGGCGATGACGACGATGGACAAAGCGTTCCAGGCGGCGGCAGCACTGGGCGTCACCGTCTGCGCGGCTGCGGGTGATAGTGGCTCAAGCGATGGCGTCACCGATCAACAAGCCCACGTGGATTTTCCGGCCTCCAGTCCTAACGTGCTGGGCTGCGGTGGAACGCGTCTGGACGCAAGCGGGAACGAGGTGCACGATGAGATTGTCTGGAATGAATCGGCATCCAATGAGGGCGCAACCGGCGGAGGTGTCAGCGACATGTTCTCTCTACCATCCTGGCAGGCGAACGCGCAGGTTCCTCCCTCCATCAATGACCAGCATAGTGGACGTGGCGTTCCTGATGTGGCAGGGGATGCGGACCCGCAAACGGGCTACCAGATCCTCTTCGATGGTCAGAGTGTCCCGATCGGAGGCACCAGCGCGGTGGCTCCTCTGTGGGCAGGTCTGATTGCTCTGCTGAACCAGAAGCGTGGTCAGGCTATCGGTTTTCTGAATCCCTATCTCTATCAGAACGCCGAGACGCTCCAGCAAAGCAAGACGCTCCGCGATGTGACGAGTGGCAATAACGGAGGCTACACAGCCAGGAGCGGTTGGGATGCCTGCACCGGTCTTGGTTCTCCAGATGGGGCGAAACTTCTGCAAGCACTGATCGCTTCCCAGAGCTAATCCAGGCCTGGTAGCAGAGCATTAAGAAAGAAGAGGAGTGGGTTCCTCTACTCCCCTTCTTTCTTAAAAGTTCCGTTCGTTCCTACTTACCACCACAGGCGGTCAGTAGATAGTCATTGCTCTATCTATTCCTCACAGGATACATGCTAGTAGTAACGTGGAACATTGAGGTTATAGAATGCAGACTCGAGAAATTCGAGCAGTAAAGCAAAATTCAGAATATCCACATCCGATGTAAGGGGA
>DAOTTL010000128.1:0-8763 GCA_034438135.1 Ktedonobacteraceae bacterium
GGCCCGGCTATAGACACCGGTCGGCTTTGAGAGATCATAGAACAGTGAGGTAGAAACACCCGTCAGCTCCAGCACAAGGAGCACGGCATCCCGAATTTTGATATGCTCAGAGGTGCCCAGATTGATCGGGCTACCATCCGTAATATTTTCAGCAGCCCGGATCAGGCCCTCGACTATATCACCAACATAGGTGAAATTTCGGTCCTGCTGACCAGTTCCCCAGATCACAAAAGGGTCCTGCTCGACAAAAGCACGAGCAACCCAGGCAATAACTGCGTGAGTTTCATTCTCTCGTTCGCCGTATGCTGTGAAGATGCGACCACACGCGGTCTTCATGCCGTGCTGACGACTGTATGCTTGCAGCGCCATCTCCCCCATAAGTTTTGCCCATCCATACTCTCCATCGGCAAAAGCTTTAGAAGGTTCGTAGGTATTGGCCATCTCCTCACGGAGATTGATGATGTGTCCGTTTTCGGGAGCCTCTTGCAGAGTTGTAGGATACACACACGCCGTGCTGGCAAAACAGACATGCTCAACTCCCGCCTGGTGGGCGGCGGCAAAGACGGTTCCATCCAATACCATATTGTTAGCACAATCTACCGGGTGAGTATCGATATAACCCCGCCCACCATGGGAGGCGGCAAGATGAAATACATTTTGCATCCCTGCGCAGGCTTGCATGGCAAAGCCAGGATCAAGCAGGTTCCCCTCTAAAAACTCGATATGCTGCCTTGAGGAGGTCATGTTAGTAATAGATCCGCTTGAGAGATCATCTGCAACGCGCACAGATGCTCCCAAGATAACCAGTCGATCAACGAGGTGACTACCGATAAAGGAGGCACCACCCGTAACCAAAACTTTTCGTCCGTACCAGTAGCTCAAATTTTTCTCCCTGCATAGCAATAGGTTAGCTAATCTAAAGATGCAAATATATCTATCCTACAAGAAGGAATTCTCTTCCAGGGTAAGAACCTTCAAAGAGAAATGTCATCAGTACATGACGCACTACATGAGGAAGATGGAGGCGCGACGCTCTGACAGTGAGTCAGACCGCAATCTTTTATCGGTCACATTTCTATTGCCTGGCAGCGTCGTACATACTAAATCTCTCTATTTTCACAAATGAGAGAAAAAACATTGATAAACATCAGTGTTTTTTTCTGTGGAAGAAGTGCCTCAATGATAACGTTCTCGGCATTGAAAATGTGTTTGGAAATCGCTTCACAGCGAAGGGGATACCAAATGCGCTAAACCAACGCTGGTTATGTTCATCTAACGAGCAATGTGAAAGAAGCTTCTGTTTGAATATAGGCTACAAAAGCTCCCATGCTTAAGTAAAATCTATCGGCTGAAAAGGGCTATCGCCCTCTGCACCACTGCTTTCCGTAACCGTCAAGTGACGGTTAACAGATCAGTCACACCTGCACATTAAACCTATGTTCGTATAGTTACTACATCCTCAGGATGTTTTCAGGCGAGAAGTAATCGGCTTCTATTATAGAGTAGAAGGGGAATACCATAATAGAAGAAAGTGTCTGAACAAAGTTCAACTACTAGAAAACGTCGAAATTAACGAATTAAATCAGTGAATTTGTATATCCACTCCCAAAGTATACTTATACCTGATAGCTTTGTCAAGGTTGATCATGTCTTTTAAACATCCATTCTAATGATTAATGCAATTATTATAATTAACAATGCAGTAATTATACGTAGACATTTAAAGGGTGATTTGTTGATTAACTACACTGGAATACCTTGACAAAGCTGCCAGCCGCAAGTATACTTTGCTAGTACAAATGTGGCGTCTTAGTTCGATTTTCTTCGGTTAATCGCAAATAAAACAGTCAGTTCTTTTTCTGAGAGTGGTGTGTCATATGCATAACAGCTACGCTTGTAACAAGACTTCTCTTTTGCTGAGGTCACGAAAATAACCTGGCTGATAGAATTCTTTTCTGAAGCAAGTTCAGAAAAGCAGAATAAACCTTTTGTTGTGAATAAATGCACAGGTCAATCCTTCAACGGGTAGGATGGCGATGCTGACTGTTTACCTGACTTTTGCCTGTGCCTGACAATTTCTACCATTTCGTTATCCCTACCGCAAGACACACCGCCGTACTTCTTGCTTATATTCGTTGCTGTCAAAATCTATTCCATTATTAACTCCATCCATACATTCATAATCTGATACCGTGTGAAGGATGGCACTTGTCCGATCAATTCGTCTTATAGCTTACACCCTACACTCCTGATATTTACAAGGATGTATACGGTAGTAAACAAAGAAAAAGGACAGGATAGTAACGTTCAGTTTTGCGAAAGATAGGGGGCTAACGCTTGTGAATATTCGCGTTAACAAGGGAAACACTTCTTCTGCTGAACATGTAATAGAGTTACAGGAAATCCAGGCTGATAAAGGGCATATGAGGAAGGCGCAGCCTTCCACTAACTACACTAAACCGCAGCACTTTCCCCATTTAAACAATGATATTATGCAATTGATAGATCATCAATGCGCGGTTAAGCCCGATGCGTGGGCGCTCGTAGAAGATGATTGCTCACTTCGTTACGGAGAATTAAATCAACGTGCCAATCAACTCGCCCATTATCTGCTCGAAATAGGAGCTGGACCCAATACACTGGTTGGCATTTGTATGGAGCGCTCTATAGACATGGTTATAGGGTTACTGGGCATTCTCAAGGCGGGAGCGGCTTATGTGCCGTTAGACCCGGCCTATCCCTATGAGCGTCTCGCCTTTATGTTGAAAGATGCCCACGTACCTATCCTTTTAACCTCTCAATATCTTGCCGGGCAGTTCTCTCTGCCGGAGATACATACTGTTTGTCTGGATACAGATGCCCTACAGAACACGAAACAAAGCAGAGAGAATCCTGTCACCCACATCGCGCCAACCGATCTGGCTTATGTCATTTATACTTCTGGCTCTACCGGTCAACCAAAAGGCGTACAGGTTTCTCACGCCAATTTGCTTAACCTTGTCTGCTGGCATCAACGTGCCTTCCAGGTAACATCCTCCGACCGTGCAACTCAGATTGCCAGTCCCGCCTTCGATGCAACCGGCTGGGAACTGTGGCCGTATCTGACTGCGGGCGCGAGCATTTACCTGACCGATGAAGATACGCGGGTCGATCCCCTGGCGCTGCGAGATTGGCTACTTCAGCATGAGATTACGATCACATTCCTACCGACACCCCTGGCTGAAAGAGTCATGCTTCTGGAGTGGCCTGCAACTGCTTCCCTACGCTTCCTGCTGACTGGCGGTGATAGACTGCACAGCTATCCCGCTGCCAGCTTACCTTTCACCCTCGTGAATAACTATGGTCCCACAGAGGCAACGGTTGTCGCCACGTCAGGTCTTATTCCTCCCACAGAACATGTCTCACGAGCGCCCACCATTGGTAGTGCCATCGATAATGTACAGATTTATATCCTGGACGAACATTTACAACCGGTCACTGCTGAGCAAGTGGGCGAAATCTATATCGGAGGCATGGGAGTGGCCAGAGGCTACTTGAATCTTCCCGCACTCACAGCCGAAAAATTTATCGCGAACCCCTTTCATGCTGCCCCGGACGCACGTCTTTACAGGACTGGCGATCTCGCCCATTACCTGCCGGATGGTCAGATTGCGTTCGTTGAACGCCTCGATCAGCAGGTGAAAATTCGTGGCTTCCGCATCGAATTAGGGGAAATAGAGGCGGTCCTAAATCGGTATCAGTCGATACAACAGTCAGTTGTTGTCGTGCGCGAGGAGATGGACGAGGAGAAGCATCTGGTGGCCTATATTGTTCAGCGTCCAGACCAGGAGGTAACGTTCCAGGAACTTTATAGCTTTCTTGAAGAGTGGCTGCCAGATTATATGCTTCCAACCACGTTCGTATTGCTGGAAACATTGCCAGTGACGGAAAGTGGTAAAGTAGACCGCGCGGCACTTCCTATCCCCGATCTGTCAAATAGAATCATAGATGAAGTCAACTCCGCTCCTGATACACTTGTGGCGGAACAGGTAACGAAGATCATCTCCTCTGTTCTGAAGCGAGAGCAAGTGGGACCGGACGAGAACTTCTTCATGCTGGGAGGTCACTCGCTGCTGGGAACACAGGTTATTATGCACATAGCTACTACCTTTGGAGTCGAAATGCCTTTACGCACGTTGTTTGATGCTCCTACAGTGCGCCAGCTATCATTTGAAATCGAGCAACTCATTTTTGTAAAGTTAGAGACAATGAGTCAGGACGAACTGAGCCTCATGCAAGAATAACGGAGCAATGGACATGGTTTCTCGCAAGAAAGCGACTGCATCGGAAAAAAGTTCTGATGCCAGTTTGAGCCTGTACCACTTGCTTAATCCAGAGGTGCTGGCCAATCCGTATCCCCTGTATCATCGATTGCGTAGCGAGGCTCCCGTTCATTGGGACCCCTTTTTGCACGCGTGGGTAGTAACACGTTATGCCGACGTAGTAACGGTTTTTCAGCACTTTTCAGCGAAACGTACCCCTACACCTGAACAGCTCACGACCATAGGTCTGGCTTCTTTGACTCCACTGGCACAGGTGATGGTGCGTCAGATGCTCTTTCTGGACCCGCCGGATCACGCAAGAGTGCGCAGTCTGGCAGCTAAGGCGTTTACCCCCCGCCGAGTGGAGATCCTGCGTTCCCATATCCACGATATCACGCATACCCTGTTGGATGCCGTCCAGCAGCAAGGGCATATGGATGTCATCGCAGATCTGGCCTACCCGCTGCCTGCCATTGTCACCGCCGAGTTGTTAGGCGTGCCGACCTCTGATTGGAGGCAGTTGACGGTCTGGTCGGCTGATTTTGCTCAGGTACTCGGCAATTTCCAGCATAATCCCGATCACGCGGCAAAAGCGATCCGCAGTCTGGAAGAGATGATTGTTTACTTTAGCGCAGCTATTCGTGAAAACGAGCGACATCCACGAGAGGGTCTGATCAATACCCTGGTTACTGCTGAGATAAACGGTGACCGCCTGACCGAGGACGAGGTAATTGCTAATACGATAGTGACCATGGTTGGTGGTCAGGAAACCACCACCAACTTGATTGGCAATGGCATACTCACCCTCCTACGTCATAGCGATCAACTGGAGAAACTTCAGAATGACCGCGAGCTTATTCCCTCTGCCGTCGAAGAATTGCTGCGCTATGAGAGTCCCAGTCAGCATACCGCTCGTCTGGCTCCTGAGGATGTGATGCTTGAAGGCAAACTCATTCAAAAGCGCCAGGCCGTTATTGCGGTGATGGGAGCGGCCAACCGGGACCCGCTACGCTTTCCCGACCCGGACCGGCTCGATCTAAGTCGGCAAGATAATCGCCACGTGGCCTTTGCCTGGGGTAACCATTTCTGCTTCGGTGCTCCATTAGCACGAATTGAGGCGCAGGTTGCTTTTGATGCGGTATTGAGTCGCATGCCTCATCTGCGTTTAGCGACACAGACGGTAACATGGCGCGATAATCTGGGATTGCGCGGACTGGTGGGCCTGCCAGTCTTGTTTTAGCACCTGTCTCGGTCGTTGACCACTGGTGCAGGAGTGCAGAGGGCAACCGCCCTTTGCCTGAGTCCGGGGCTGTGCCCCGGTTCTTTCCCCTCTCAAGGGGCGGGGAGTGGATAGAGTGCAGAGGACGACAGCCCCTTGCCTGGGTCCAGGAGTGCAGAAGCGACAGCCCTTTGCCTGGGGTCCGGGGCTGTGCCCCGGTTCTCTCCCCTCTCAAGGGGCGGGGAGTGGATAGAGTGCAGAGGGCGATAGCCCTTTGCAGCGATACTCAAAATAAACGCTCTTTCTTACGCGAATGGAATAGATGAATGGCAAAGATTATACAATCTTCAGAAGCAAAGCGGGCGCTGCTCGAAAAATATCTGCGCTACAATCGTTCACTCTCGACAACTACTGGTAGCACCAGCATTCCCCAATACCCTCGAACGGGCGACTTTCCCCTGGGTACGGGACAGTCGCCGCTCTATTTCCTTTCGCAGTTGGCCCCCGATATCCCCGTGTATAACGAATGTGTCACTTTTCATCTTGGGGGTTCACTCAATATCGGTGTTTTTGAGCAGAGCATCAATGAGATACTACGCAGGCATGAGGCATGGCGCACCTGTTTTCCCCTGGAAAATGGAGAACCTGTCCAGCGTATTAACCCCCATCAACCACTCACGTTACCAGTCGTCAATCTGACTGATCTACCAGAGGCTGAGCGCGAAACCGAAGCACTTCGCCTCGCCACAGAGGATGCTGCAAAGCCTTTTGATTTTGCGCATGGCCCTCTTCTACGACCGTTACTGGCGCAATTGAGTGATCAAGACACACGACTATTTTTGACCATGCACCATCTTATCTTCGATGGCTTCTCTCTCTACCAGATCCTCCTACCAGAACTACGCGCGATCTATGAGGCCTTTCTGGCTGGCCTACCTTCTCCTCTGTCCGAACTGCCAGTTCAGTACGCGGACTTTGCTGCCTGGAAACAAGAGACGTTTCAGGAAGAAAATCTTTCGTCGCACATGGCGTACTGGAGGGAGCAACTCGCGGACGCCCCTATGGTTCTGGACCTGCCAACGGATCGTCCAAGGCCGCAAATTCCCGCCTTACGTGGGGCAATGTACCCTTTTACACTCCAAAAAAACTTGCTGACCGCCCTCAAAGAGCTTAGTCTGCAAGAGCATGTGACATTGTTCATAACAATGGTGGCGGCGTTCCAGATATTGCTCTATCATTATTGTGGACAGGAAGATATTCTCCTTGGTACTGCTATTTCAGATCGCAGACTACCCGAGACTCAAAAACTGCTTGGTTATTTCCTGAACATTGTTGTGCTCCGCGCAAATTTATCTGGTGATCCTCCTTTTCGCGATCTCTTAAAACAGGCACGACAGGTTTTTCTTGAGGCTCAAGCACATCAAGATGTGCCCTTTGAACATCTGGTGAAGGAGCTGCAACCCGAACGAACACCGGGCCAGAATCCTCTCTTTCAGGTGTTGCTTGCCATTGAACCGCCTCTTCCTCCCTCTACCTCGGAATGGTCCCTTACACTCATGGATGTGCAGACGAATGCCGCCAGGTTTGATCTGCATCTAGAACTCGATGAACGGCCCGAAGGTTTTATCGGACGCTTCAGGTATAGTAGTGATCTCTTTGACGAGTCAACTATCGCCCAAATGTTTACGCACTGGCAAACACTCTTAGAGAGTATCGTGGCTAACCCTGAGCAGCGTCTATCGGAACTGTCTCTCCTGACTGAGGCAGAGAAAGAGTTCATACTTACCACCTGGAACGACACCACCGTGGAGTATCCAGAGCATCCGTGTGTTCATCAGTTGTTTGAGGCGCAGGTAAAACAGACTCCTGACGCGGTGGCACTGGTTTTCAAAGAACAGCAGATACCTTATCACGAACTGAACACACGTGCGAACCAGCTTGCTCATCATTTACAACAGCTTGGGGTAAGACCGGAGGTACCGGTGGGTCTCTGTATAGACCGGTCGATTGAGATGGTCGTCAGCTTTCTCGCTATTCTCAAAGCGGGTGGTGCCTATGTGCCGATAGACCCGACCTATCCCGAGGGACGTATTGCCTTCATGCTTACAGATACACGAGCGCCAGTGGTGATAACGCAAAAGCGCTTCACTCACCTGTTGCCCGATCAAGCCATCCAGGTAGTGTGTCTGGATACGGACTGGCAGACGATTGCACGAGCACCTTCAGAAAACCTTCGTACCGAAACGACTGCCCAAAGTCTGGCCTACGTGATGTATACCTCTGGCTCAACTGGCAACCCTAAAGGGGTAGAGGTGAGACACCTGAGTATTGTCCGTCTGCTCTTTGGCGTCGATTATGTGCAATTGAATGCCACCAAAACAATCCTTCATATGGCTTCTATTTCGTTCGATGCCACGACATTTGAAATATGGGGAGCGTTGCTGCATGGTGCATGCTGTATCCTTTTCCCCGAACAGCTTCCCACGCCAAAGAGTATCGGCGCGGTCATTCGTAAATATAAGGTGGACACGGTGTGGCTGACGGCCACTCTGTTCAATGCAGTTATCGATGAAGCACCAGATGCGCTGGTAGATATCACCCAGCTTCTAGTGGGTGGTGAGGCGCTTTCAGTGGCTCATATTAGTCGCGCCCTCAAATTGTTGCCGTCTACCCGGATCATTAACGGCTATGGTCCCACGGAAAGCACAACCTTCGCATGTTGTTACTCTATTCCGGCGCAATTCAGCGAGAATGGACGCTCTATTCCCATTGGACGCCCCATTGGCAATACGCAGATCTATATCCTGGATCGGCATATGCATCCGGTGCCGCCCGGTGTAGCAGGGGAGTTATACATAGGTGGAGATGGTCTGGCGAGAGGCTACCTCAACCTGCCTGAACTTACCACCGAAAGGTTCATTCCTTCCCCTTTCAAGCGTGCTTCTGGCGAATTTCTGTATAAGTCTGGCGACCGCACACGCTACTTGCCGGATGGCACGATTGAGTTTTTAGGCAGATACGATCAGCAGGTGAAAATCCGTGGCTTCCGTATTGAGCCTGGCGAGATCGAGACGTTGCTGAACCAGTATCCCGTTGTACAGGAGACTCTTGTGCTGGCGTATGAAAATAGGCATGCTCAGAAATATCTGGTGGCCTATATCGTTCCACAGCCAGGACAGACGGTCGTGGTCGGTGAGCTAAGTAGATTTCTGAAGGAGCGCTTGCCTGACTATATGGTGCCCT
>DAOTTL010000129.1:0-7879 GCA_034438135.1 Ktedonobacteraceae bacterium
TCCGAGCATCAAGCTGATGGTCGATCTCGGCAGTCTCGTGAGTATTCGCTATGCGTTGCCGGTCGCGGTTTTTGAGAGGCGGGCCTTACGGGGAGCGGTAACGGTCCATTTCGCTGACGGAACAGAACGCTATAGCGAACTAGGCGAAAGCACTGAGGATCATCCTGAACCGGGCGAGGTGGTCTTCTCTGATGAAACCGGACAGGTGATCGCACGTCGCTGGTGCTGGCGGCAAAGCGAGTCAAGCGCTGCCGTTGAGCAGACGCGAGAGTGCATCGTTACGGTTGAAGCGCAGCACGCCGCAGGTCGTCATGATATCGAGTCCGCGTTGCACGATCTGCTTGCTTTGCTCAAAGAATACGCCGGTGGAACCGCTACCTCGGCCATCCTGGATGTACAACATCCAGCCTTGCTTGTTTGAGAGTCAGATGGAGGACAATTTTCTGACAATAGCACTCGTTATTCTGTTGCTGAGCTATACCTTTCTGGCCTAAAGATGAAGCGTCTGGGCCAGCAAGGAAAGCTTCCTTTTCTCATCAGTAGTTTAGAGAAGGCTTGTTACCATAAATGAAGCAAAAAACACTCATTATCATTCTTATATGTCTTGTCATCGTGGCGGGTACCGTTGGCTATTTCCTCTTCAGGCAAATCCATACAACCGTTCAAAGCACAACGACACTGACCGGAAGCGTCCAGACAACTCCTCAGAGTACAACAACTGGCAAACCACTCATGATTGCAGAAACGGGTTCGACGGTCGGCAATCAGGTCACGTACTTTCAGTCCTTCCAGACCGCGTCCCTGCCAGTTATCCAGCCTTCAAGGCGCTGATCTACTTCGATTCACCCGGGAACAAAGGTTCGTGGACACTTCAAGGCAACGGCGTCACCGCCTTTAGTACCCTCGCCAAATCGTCCTACTTTTCATACGGACGAGAGTAGACTGAGATGCTCATGCCCGCTCAAAATGGACAGATAACTACCAACCAAATTCTTTCAAAAACTCATCCAGTTTTTCCTGTGGTTGAGTAGAGGGGGCAGCTTGATTCTCGCATCGAGAGGCTTCTAGCTGTTTCAGGTTAATAAGTGCCTGTTGCAGCGAGAGATGCGTGCGACTTTTGGGCTGGTCCGCTCGGAGGAGTGCTTGATAGGTTTCGTATGGCAAAATAGTAAATATTGGTTGCCTGTTCTGCGTGACAATAATCGCCTGATTCTCTTCGGCAATTTCCTCAGAGAGATGAGTGAGATTTTGTTGCGCATTGGCGAGGGAGATGATGCGCTCCTTCATCCTACAAATTTCCTCCTGGCCATTGAAAAGGGAGATAACTCAATGATAGTTCAGAGAAATTTTTCTCTAAACATTATTTGAAAAGAGAGACAACTACATTATAGTCATGAACACAACAAGAGAGCGGCGCTACCCCTGTTTCTTATCATCTATGCGAAGACGAGTCTCTTCAAAGAGAGGTTTCTGCTGCGTTATGTCTGGTCTCTTCTCTCTTGCAAATCTAGCGGACCATCTTCCTGAAAAACGCCGTCTTTCATTCAGAGAGTCCATTTGCGAATAGCGTCCAGGAGATCGCGTACATGAAACGGTTTAGTTATAATCTGCTTTACGCAGGAACCAAGCGAACGATCATCCGCATAGCCAGCAGTGATAATAATAACTGAGGGAACAGGCTTCTGGGGGGACCATTCGTTCTGTAGCCATTGCAGAAAGCTCTCCCCATTCATTCCAGGCATAGACAGATCGAGCAGGATTACAGCTGGATAACGGTGCTCTTGTGAGGCCTCCTTCATCCAGCTTACGGCCTCCAGCCCGCTACCTGCTTCTACAGGCTCATAGCCACTAAGTTGGAGCGACCAGTGCAGAACATTACGTATGGCGGAATTGTCATCGACAATCAACACGATCGGTGCCTGTTTCATGCATTCCCCTCCTAATACTCCACTTCAGCTTCTCGCAAAGATTGGTAGGTTGCCTTTTGATTCAACCTGTTTGAGGATAAGAGGAACTATCCACAAGGATCATTCTCCTTGCAGTCGGTTCTTGAGTTCGCAGATCTGTTCGAGGCAAATCAGGCAAATCAGGCCTGGTCTGATTGAACCGCCCCATCAGCCTGTTCATGAGCATGATAAGAACTGCGGACCAGAGGTCCCGACTCGACGTGGCGAAAGCCCATCTTCTTGCCTTCTTCTTTTAATGCGGCATACTCTTCCATGGGGACATAGCGCTTAATTGGCAAGTGTTGGAATGATGGGCGCAGATACTGGCCAATGGTCAGAATATCAACATCGTGTTCACGCAGGTCACGCATCACGGTGAGAACCTCATCCCAGGTCTCACCGAGTCCGAGCATAAAGCCGGATTTCGTTGGAGCAGACGGATTCATCTCCTTCGCCCATTTCAGGACCTGCAATGAGCGTGTATAGACCGCCTGGGGTCGTACCTGTTGATACAGTCTGGGAATGGTCTCGACATTATGGTTATAGACATCTGGCTTTGCCGCGATGAGGACGCTCAGTGCGTCATAAATCCCCTTGAAGTCGGGCGTCAGTACTTCTATTTTGCACTCCGGGTTCAAGCGACGGATCCAGCGGATAGTCGAGGCAAAAATGCCTGCACCTCCGTCAGGAAGTTCGTCACGATTGACCGAAGTAACGACTGCGTAGCGCAGGTTCATATTCTGAACAGCCTCGGCTACGCGCCTGGGTTCCTCCCAGTCCAGACCCTGCGGACGGCCTGTCGCAACTGCACAGAAACCACAGCTCCGAGTGCAGACACTGCCCAGGATCATAAAGGTTGCGGTCTGATGACCCCAGCATTCACCAATATTGGGACAGCGAGCCTCCTCACAGACGGTATGCAGAGTTTTGCTGCGCATAAGGTGCTTGAGGTTGTTATAGTTTTCGCCCTTTGGGGGACGAACTCGCAGCCATTCAGGGCGGCGTTCAGGCATCGTGGTTGCCATTGTTTTTTTTCCCTTAAGTCTTGTGGCAGAGGTGAAAAGAAGCTATGCGCACTTCATCCTGAAGCTTTTCCGATCCTCTCCCAGGTTAGTCTAGCTAATACACATCTATTTCGCGTCCATAACCTTCCAACCGTTCGCGCACAGTCTTCATAAAACCGCCAGATTCCATACCATCCAGAATCCGGTGATCGAACGAGAGACAGAGATACATCATTGAGCGCACTGCGATGGCGTCATCCTCAATAACGACTGGTCGTTTGACTACGGCGTTCATACTCAAGATACCCGCGTGTGGCTGGTTAATGATTGGTACAGAGATAATTGTACCAAATGTGCCGGTATTATTCACTACGAACGTGCTGTTCTGCATATCTTGCAGGGTCAGTCGGTTCGTTCGTGCTCGTTGTGCCAGTCCAGCGATCTGTCTGGAGAGACCGGCCAGGGTATACTGGTCGGCGTCGTAGATCGTTGGGACAACCAGGCCCGCGTCCGTTGCCACTGCCAGACCCATGTTGATGGATTTTTTGAGCACAATCTTATTCTCAGGAGTCCAGGATGAGTTCAGAATAGGAAACTGACGTAGCCCCTCGCACACAGCTTTGACGACAAAGGGCACAAAGCTGATACTATAGCCGTTGCGTGTCTTAAACTCGTCTTTATGCTTTTCCAGCCATTTCGCGATATTGGTCATATCGACCTCAACGACGGCGGTCGCATGTGGTGAGGTATGTTTGCTGCGCACCATATGTTCGGCGATAGCCAGGCGCATGCGACTGGGGGTAAGCACTTCTTCGTTCTCGCCGGGTACGTATGGCGCAACGGTGGGCGCAGGCATAGGTGCCGGTGGCACTTCTTTGACCGGTGCACTCTGATGGTGAGCGACATAGGTCAGGATATCTTCTTTGCGCACCCGTCCACCGCTTCCAGTACCAGGGATAGTACTTAGATCCAGATCGTGCTCACGCGCCAGACGGCGAGCGAGAGGCGAGATGCGCTGGCGCTCTTCCCCCTCGTTTGAGTGCGGTCTGCCTATACTATCTCCGTTGCGGGAGCCACTGGTTTGGACGAGCTGGAGCGTTGGTGAAATCTCCTGTGGGGCTGGCTCAGGCTCAGGTGCAGACGAAGCTAGAGCATCAGCCTCCTCCTCAATGAGCGCAATCTGTGTATCCACTGGCACAGTCTGGTCGGTCTGGATAAGAATCTTCACCAGACGGCCCTCTACCGGAGATGGCAGTTCAGCAGTAATTTTATCAGTAATTATCTCGGCCAGCGATTCGTCTCTCTCGACCCAATCGCCCTCCTTTTTGAGCCAGCCGCCAATGGTTCCCTCCGCCACCGACTCACCCAGGCGTGGCATTTTTACCGGAGTGGACATCTTTTACGACTCCTTCGTCTTTATTCGTTTAGTACGCGGCCAATTTACGAGCCGCAGTGACAATTTTTTCGGCATTGGGCAGGAACGCGGCTTCCAGGAGAGGTGCATATGGGAAAGGGGCATCAGGGGCGGCGACACGTGTAATAGGACCGTCGAGATATTCAAAAAGTTCCTCAGCCAGGATAGCGGCCAGTTCTGCGCCGATCCCACCGGTCAGCGTATCCTCATGAACGATCAGCACTTTATTGGTATGTTTCACCGAGTCAGTAATAGTTTCGTGGTCCAGAGGAGTCAGGCTGCGCAGATCAACGATCTCGATCTCCAGATCGTCCTCCTCTTCCAGTACCGTCGCCGCCTGCAAGCACTGATAGACCATAGCTCCATATGTAAGGACGGTCATATCCTCTCCCTCACGCCTGATGGCGGCCTTGCCCAGCGGAACAAGATAGTCGTCCTCGGGGAGTTCGGCACGCAACTCAGGTTGTCGGTAGAGGAGCTTATGTTCCAGGAAGAGCACCGGATTATTATCACGAATGGCCGATTTGAGCAGACCCTTGGCGTCGTAAGTCGTTGAAGGTACGACAACTTTGATGCCTGGTGTATGAAAGAACCAGGCTTCCGGGCTGCTTGAGTGGAAAGGGCCACCCTTTGTGCCTCCGCCGGAGGGACCACGCACAACGATGGGCACCGGCATCCCGGCACGCCAGTACATTTTGCTGGCCATGTTGATAATCTGGTCGAAGCCGCAGGTGATGAAGTCAATATACTGCATCTCCGCGATCGGACGCATTCCCATCAGAGCTGCACCCACTGCTGAACCGATAATTGCCGTCTCAGACATGGGCGTATCGATAACGCGCTCCGGTCCAAATTCCTCCAGCAAGCCAGCGCTTATCTTAAAAGCTCCACCATAGGCACCAACATCCTCACCGAGGAGAAAAATAGCCTCATCTCGGCGCATCTCTTCGCGGATAGCCTGGCTAATGGCATCCAGATATGTTATTGCAGTCATCGCTGTCCTACCTCCTCCGGCAGGGTCAATGAGCTTGCGCTCATAGTCGTAAAAAATTTGCCGGTCCGCCGGTCCAGGGCATTGACATACTGTGGATCGCGTGCCATGGGAGAGCCAATTATTGCGATGGGTCCATCGGGAGCAAAAAGATCGTCCTTCACGGTTGCGGGATCAGGGGCAGGACTCTTTTCAGCGAACTCCACCGCGTCGTTAACCACAGCCTTGACTTTGGCCTCGATCTCGCCCTTGCGGATCTCCGTTAAAATATTCTGTTGTACCAGTAGTTTTTCAAATTGCATAATCGGATCTTTTTGTAACCACTCCTGGCGCAATTCTGCGGGCACATACTCGGCCTTATCGGCCTCAGAGTGTCCGCGCACACGGAAGGTTTTGCACTCAATCAGGGCCGGACCACGACCGCTTCGTCCATGCTCGATAGCACGTCCAACCGCCTCCCTGACCTCCAGGACACGATTGCCATCGACGCTCTCGCCAGGCATTGCATAGGCCCTGGTGCGGTCCGCGAGATCCTTTAAAGCGAACTGTTTAGAGACAGGAGTGGAATAGGCATAGCCGTTGTTTTCAATCACAAAGACGATTGGAAGCTTCTGAACCGAGGCGAGATTGAGTGCCTCGTGAAACTGTCCTGTGTTCGTCGCGCCGTCCCCGCATGTTGCCAGCACGATGGTCGAACGTTTCAAGTTCTTCATTGTCAGCGCGACTCCGCAGGCTACGGGAAGCGATTCGCCAAGCATGCTGATCATAGGAACAACCCCGTGATGCATATCACCGATGTGAAGCTGTCCGTCACGTCCCAGGGTTGGAGAGTTGCCACGGGCCAACCACTGACACATGACAGCTCTGGGTGAACCGCCACGCACCAGGAGCATACCCAGGTCGCGATGCTGCGGTACAATGCAGTCTCCGTCGAGCAGCATCGATGCCGCTCCTACGGTTGTGGCCTCGTGCCCCTGAGCTGTATAGACACCGCCGACAATCTTTCCTTGCAGAAAAAGCTTGCGGGTGCGATCTTCCATCTCACGAGTGAGGCGCATAAAATAATAGATCTGTAGCAGGTCAGCCTGCTCTACTTTTCCCATATTCCGGCTCGATCTCCTCAAAGCCCAGGTTCTAAGCTTGTCTATCGGCAGAGGTGTTTCTCTGCAATCCCTTTCTTCAGACCTCCCAGGTAGCACAAGAAAAAACCATGCACTGGCTTCTTTTTAAGTAAGTAAGGATAACTCACTAAGGCCATGTCTCGCTCAAGCAGGACATTCGAAGCCTGGACAGGAGCATCCTTTGATCATGCTGGCTGGTAGGCACTCCGCCTAAGTGTACCACAAGTTTCCTGAGAAGGGGAGTAGGAGCGAGAATTATGAGTCATACCTGCTTTTCCAAAAGCAGGAGAAAGGGCGTTTGGCCTTCATAGCAGGCCGTCCCACCCCCAAACGACAGAAAAAGGCTGCGTTTGTCAGCAGCTTTGCTGCTGACAAACGCAGCCTTTTTCTGTAAATATGGCAGCACGGCTGCCCAAAAAATTCTTGACATTCTATAGAATATATTTTACACTTGAGATCAGACAATATCGTTAATCCTTTCAGCTTTTGCTGCATCAGGCGCGTGAATTCGTTCAAAGTATGGCGAGAATAGCCACGATGTGGTGTGTAGAAAACAATCAGGCCAGGATCACAAAGGAGTCTTCGTGTTCTGTTTCCTCATTTACATCCCATATGACATACCAGCGTGCCTTACAGAGGGTGGATTTTCCTCGTGCGAATCGGCTAATATTCGATTCGTTGAGGAACAAACTAGCTGAGCGTACCAAAGCTGCTCGGCAGTTGGTAGATATTTTGTCTCAACTTTCTGCTTGCTAGCGCAGAGGCCTTCTATCATTCAGCTCCTCCCTCATCGATATGATTTCTCGGTGAACTTGTTCAAAGCTCAAGTTCAATATGGCCAATGAAGCTACAAAAAAGGAGGACAAAGCTATGCCCAACGGACAACAGGATGCGAGCGAAACGGGTGGAACGCAGCTCCGCCACTTAGACGCGGTCGTGATTGGAGCCGGGTTCTCAGGGTTGTATATGCTCTATCGTCTGCGAGCGCTTGGGCTCTCGACGCAGGTCTATGAAGCGGGAGCGGGAGTTGGTGGTACCTGGTACTGGAACCGTTATCCAGGCGCACGCTGTGATAGTCCGAGCGTTCACTACTCCTATTCCTTCTCTCCTGCACTTGAACAGGAATGGGATTGGACGGAAAAGTATCCTCGCCAACCTGAGATTCTTCGCTATCTCAACCATGTTTCAGACAAGTTTGATCTGCGACGCGATATCCAGTTCAACACTCGTGTGACATCCGTGACCTATGACCAGATCACCAATCTTTGGATCGTTGAGACAGATCGAGGAGATGAGATCGCGGCGATGTACTGTATCACGGCGGTCGGTTGTCTCTCGACTCCGAACACTCCGAACTTTAAGGGGCTTGATTCTTTTAAGGGTAAGGTGTATCACACCGGTCG
>DAOTTL010000130.1:0-24491 GCA_034438135.1 Ktedonobacteraceae bacterium
AAATTGCTATATTCAGGCCAATGCTTCCCTTATTTGACAGAGGTACAATGCTGTGCTACGATACGATGCGGAAGTGTACAAAAGACACTAGGTACTAAAGGGTATCCTAATAGAAAGAGAAATGAAGGGTCCCAAACATGGGAACAGATATTATCCCCATTCTTATACTAGTGGCGCTGGCAGTTCTCTTCGGCATCCTGGTTATGGCCCTGACCCCCATCCTGGGTCCCAAAAAGCCGTCACCTGAGAAGCTTGCGCCCTACGAGTGCGGTATTCAAGAGGTTGAAGCGCCAAAACATCGTTTTCCTGTTAAATACCTGCTTACGGGCATGCTATTTATTGTCTTTGACATTGAGATCGTCTCGTTCTATCCGCTGGCTATTTTGCTTCGTAAGGATCTTCGGCTCCTGGGATTGGTCGAGTTACTTATCTTCTTACTCATTTTGACGGTTGGCTACATTTATGTATGGCGAAAGGGGGCTTTCACATGGGAGTAATTAAGAACCCCTGGGAGCCTGTTCAGACCTTCTCGAACGCTCAGACACCTCGTCAACGCGTCGATCTGCATGTGCGCAATGGTGAGATGGGTGTGCTGACGACTCAGATAAGTAAACTGATTGATTGGGGTAGGAGCGGCTCTCTCTGGCCAGCTCTGTTCGGGCTTGCCTGCTGCGCAATCGAGATGATGGCAACCAGTGCCGATCGCTTCGATATTTCGCGCTTCGGGGCTGAGGTCTATCGGGCCTCACCGCGTCAGGCTGACCTGATGATCGTGGCGGGACGTTGCTCAATTAAGATGGCTCCAGTCTTGCGCCAGATCTACGATCAGATGCCCGATCCCAAGTGGGTCATCTCAATGGGAGCCTGTGCCTCTTGCGGTGGAATATTCAATAACTATGCCATTGTACAGGGTGTGGATAAGATAGTGCCCGTTGATGTGTTTATTCCTGGCTGTCCTCCAACGCCTGATATGCTGCTCTTTGGCTTTAATGAGCTTCAGCGGAAGATACGCGACGGTATTCCCAATCCTCCCGATCCACTCAAGGCCAGCGGCATGAAGCTGGTTGGGCCGGTCGGAGACTTTGAAGAGTAGCAAGGGAAAAGATGAGCTATGGCAATCGTTACGTCCGCGTCAACTGTGAAGGTACTTCAAGAGAAGTTTCCACTGGCCGTTCTCGACACACTTCTATTTCGCGATGAGCACACCGTGATTCTTGCCGTGTCCCAGCTAGTAACAGTCTGCGCGTATTTACAAAAGAACCTGCGTTATAATTTCCTCTCTACCGTCACCGCCGTGGATTGGCCTGAGCGTCAGCCACGTTTCGATGTAGTATATCAATTGCTCTCCCTCCCGCATCAGTCGGTCTTACGTTTGAAGGTTCAGGTTGGAGCCAGAGGAGAGGAGCATCCCTCAGTTCCGAGTGTGTGCAGTATCTGGCCAGGCGCAAACTGGTACGAGCGTGAGGTTTATGATCTGTTTGGGATCGAGTTTGCTAACCATCCCGATCTGCGTCGTATCATGATGCCTCCTGATTGGACTACCCACCCCTTACGTAAAGATTATCCACTGAGTGGCTTTGATCTGCCTGAGCCTCATTGGGGTGGACAGGTGCCATATAACGCCGATCCGGGTGTGGGCAGTCAGACTCTGCGCTCCTGGGATGGACGCGAGTTAAACGAGAATCGCAGTAGTCTGAATCCAGACCAGGAACCCGGTACACTGAAAAAGGAGTAGACCTGCGGGTTGCTCTCAGGAAGGCAGAGAGGCTGTATGCAAAAACAAGATATCAAGACACGATATACATTTGAGGAAGGCCAGCCCCGGGAGGATGGACAGAGCGTCGATACGATGACGATCAATATGGGGCCTCAGCATCCAAGTACCCACGGTGTGATGCGCCTGATCTTGACCATTAACGGCGAGACGGTCGTCAAGGTTGTTCCCGATATCGGTTTTCTACACACTGGTATTGAGAAGACTGCTGAGGCCAAGACCTATCACCAGGCCCTGGTTTTGACTGACCGCATGGATTATCTCGCACCACTCAACAATAATCTCGGCTATTCTCTGGCTGTAGAAAAATTGTTAGGGATTGAGGACGAGATCTCTGAGAAGATTCAGTTTGTCCGTGTGGCTCTGGCCGAGTTACAGCGCATCGCCAGCCATCTGGTCTGGCTGGGCACTCATGCGCTTGATCTGGGCGCGATGAGCGTTTTCCTGTACTGCTTCCGTGAACGCGAACTCATCCTGGATGTCTTTGAAGATATCTCAGGTGTGCGTATGATGACCAGCTATATCTGCCCCGGCGGTCTACAGGCGGATGTCACTTCGACTTTTGAGAAAAAGGTCCGCGACTTTACCAGTATTTTCCCGGACCGCCTGCAAGAGTATCATGATCTACTGACCAATAATCAGCTCTGGATTGAGCGTACCAAAGGCATTGGCATTCTCCGTTCAGAGGACGCAATTGCCTACGGTGCCAGCGGTCCCACCCTGCGTGGCAGCAATGTGGTCTGGGATATTCGCAAAGCTTTTCCTTATAGTGGATATGAAAAATTCACCTTCGATATCCCTGTGGGGACGAACGGCGATGTCTATGACCGCTATCTTGTACGTATGCTGGAGATGCGCGAGAGCCTGGCGATTATTAATCAGGCTATGGATGGGATGCCAACTGGCCCCTATCGTGTGCAAAATCCAAAAATAACACCTCCACCCAAATGGAAGATTACCGGCAGTATGGAGTCACTGATCCATCACTTTAAGCTCTTTACCGAAGGGTACCGTGTGCCGCAGGGTGAGGTCTTTGTCCGAACTGAAGCGCCGAAGGGTGAACTGGGTTTTTATATTGTGAGCGATGGCAGTGCGAAACCCTACCGTATGCATGTACGCGCCCCCTCGTTTGCAAATCTGGAGGTTCTGCCGCTGATGGTCGAAGGGCGGCTCCTTTCAGATGTGGTGGCGGCGATTGGTAGCATTGATATTGTACTTGGAGAGGTTGATCGATGATTTCAGAACAGACGAAAGAGCGAATGCGCTTGCTGGCAACTCGCTATCCTGTGGCTCGCTCAGCAGTTTTGCCTGCGCTACATATGGCGCAAGAAGAAGAAAGCTATATCACGCCGGAGGGGATTATGGCTGTGGCTGAGGCTCTCAACCTGACCACCGATGATGTGAAGAGTGTGGCAACCTTCTATACAATGTATTATCACCGTCCACATGGCCAGAAGGTGATCAGCGTTTGTACAGGTATTTCTTGTTACCTGCGCAACTGTGATCCTCTGGTCGAGCATCTGGAAGAGCACCTGGGCATTAAACGTGGAGAGACGACTGAGGATGGCAATTTTACACTGGAATGTGTAGAGTGTCTGGCCTCATGTGGCACTGCCCCGGTTTTACAGGTCAACGGTGAATTTGTGGAGAATGTTACGCTGGAGGCAGCGGACGCTCTGTTGGATGAACTGACCAGGGCAATGAGGGCGAAAACCATGGAACCCAGGACAGAGATCCGCATGTAGCTCTGCTGCTTTCCCTGCCATGATGATACAGGCAGAGGGCGCGTTTGCGCTCCAGTAGTGCGCTAAACAAACACCTGAAAAGATCAATTTGGTTAAGCCTGGTCTCCTCGCTTGCTGGTGCGGTAGCCGGGTCAAAAGGAAGCATATTGTATGCCAGAACTGGTTGTAACAAAAAATATCGATGTATCTGGCCTGGATACGCTGGATATCTATCGGCAGTACGAGGGCTATAAGGGTCTGGAGAAGGCGCTGAACGAGTTTCAGCCCGATGATCTGGTGGACCTGCTCAAAAAATCTGGCCTGCGTGGGCGCGGAGGCGCTGGCTTTCCCACTGGTTTGAAGTGGAGTTTTCTGGCGAAGAATGATAAAACTCGTTACCTCTGTTGCAATTGCGATGAAAGTGAACCGGGCACGTTTAAAGATCGCATGCTGATGGAGAAAAATCCTCACCAGCTGGTTGAGGGCGTAATTATCACAAGCTATGCCTGCCGGGTCAGCACTGCATTTATTTACGTTCGCGGTGAACTGGCATATGCTGCCAGGCAGGTAGAAAAAGCGGTCCAGGAGGCATATGCTGCCGGGCTTATCGGTAACAATATTTTGGGCAGTGGATACTCGCTGGATGTGATTGTCCATCGCGGTGCCGGCGCTTATATCTGCGGCGAGGAGAGCGCTTTGATGGAGTCGCTGGAAGGCAAGCGTGGCTATCCCAGACTGAAACCACCCTTTCCTGCGGTGATTGGCCTTTATGGCGGACCCACGGTCATTAACAATTGTGAGACGCTTTCAACATTACCTGCGATTCTGCGCAATGGAGCTGACTGGTATGCTTCATTTGGTACCGAGAAGAGCAAGGGCACACGAGTCTTCTGTCTGAGTGGCCATGTGAAGAAGCCAGGCAACTATGAGATACCGTTAGGGTTGCCCTTCCGAACACTGATCTACGATGAGCAGTATGGCGGGGGCATTCTGGGAGATAAGGGTTTGAAAGCGATTATTCCCGGCGGTTCTTCGTCTCCTATTCTTGGAGCAGATAAGATTGATGTGACAATGGATTACGAGGCCGTGGCCGCAGCCGGTTCGATGTCCGGTTCAGGCGGGATTATTATTATTGATGACGAGACCTGCATGGTCGGAGCAATCCTGCGCATCACGGAGTTCTATCGCGATGAATCTTGTGGCAAGTGTACGCCCTGCCGTGAGGGAACCTACTGGCTGACAGAAATCTTGCATCGTCTGGAGCATGGAGAGGGTAAACAGAAAGATCTGGACCTGCTGCTCGATATTTGCGATAATCTTGCCGGGAAGTCATTCTGCCCGCTGGGTGATGCAGCAACCAGTTCGATTGTCAGTGGTCTCAAGCTGTTCCGCGCTGAGTTTGAAGAGCATGTGCGCGTGGGTGGCTGTCCCAAACACCTGGCTTCTGCACACACGCACTGATTGGTTGGTGTCGTTGCTTCAGGTGGCGGTGGCGGATGATCCGATGCGTTCGGAAACTCCTCTAATGCTCCTGCGTACGTCGATCTGTGGGGAGTGGGTTCTCTCGTCTTCCCTCTAATGAAGCGCGTTTTTCTATCCAGGCTCGGCTGGAGTCTACAGGGGTAACCCTGTTCAACCTCTGCACAAAATGTGGAGGGAGCCTTGACCTCTTTATTGTGTGGGTGACCCCTATGGCCGCCCGGTACGGTACTCATTTATGGTAATAAAGTTATGCCAGAAGAGAAAACAGACACACTTGTCCATTTAACTATTGACGATATTCCTGTGGCAGTTCCACTGGGAACGCTGGTCTGGGCGGCGGCAAAGCAGGCAGGGATTGAGATTCCTATTTATTGCTATCATCCAAAAATGCCGCCGCTGGGTGCCTGTCGTATGTGCTTCGTCGAGATTGAGAAGATTCCTAAACCACCGCAGACTGCCTGTACGACGCCGGTGAGCGAGGGGATGATTGTCCATACGAAGACTGAAAAGGTACTCAAGGCCCGCCGTGGAACGCTTGAGTTTTTGCTGATCAATCATCCGCTGGATTGTCCAATCTGCGACAAGGGTGGCGAATGCGATTTGCAGGATTTTACCCTGCGCCACGGTCCAGGTGGAACGCGCTTTGATGTTCCTAAGCGCCACTATCCCAAGCCAATTCCGGTGAGTAATGAGGTGTTGCTGGATCGTGAACGCTGCATTCTCTGTCAGCGCTGTACACGCTTCAGTTCGGATATCTCGATGGATAACGGCCTGGTGATGATTGCACGCGGCTTTCGGATGGAGGTCGGCACAGATCCAGAGCATGCTTTCGACTCAGTATTTTCCGGCAATACCGTTGAGATCTGCCCGGTGGGCGCGTTAACCGCTTCGGCCTATCGTTTTAAGTCGCGTCCCTGGGAACTGAAGCGCGTACCCAGCGTGTGCAATAACTGTAGTGTCGGGTGTAATGCACGTCTGGATGTGCGGGTGGATAAGATTATGCGCCTGAGTTCACGTCAGAATGATGCGATCGATGATGGCTGGCTGTGTAATCGAGGTCGTTGGGGCTTTGAGTTCGTTAACAGTCCACAGCGTCTGCGCACCCCTCTGATTCGCAAGGGCGACAAACTGGAACCGACGACCTGGGAGCAGGCCTATTATCTGATCGCGACGCGACTGAATGCTGTGTTAAAGACGGACGGTCCTAAAGCTATCGCTGGCATTGGTTCGACGCGTACAACGAATGAAGAGGCCTATCTTTTTCAGAAGCTGCTGCGCGAGGTGCTCTCTTCGCCCAATGTCGATCACCATCATGGCTCTTTCCCTGCTTCACGCGATAGTCTGACGGGAAGACCCTGGATGATGACAAATAGTATCGCAGACATTGAACAGGCCTCGCATATTGTGCTGATTGCCTCCGATCCCTATGAGCGTCAGCCAATTCTCAATCTGCGCATCAAGAAGGCTATGAAGGCCGGGGCACGTATCTTTATTGTGAACGAGGGTGAGACTGAGCTGGATCGCTTCGCCAGTGGAAAAGTTCTTCTGCCCGCCAATGGAGCGGGTCAGGCGGCGAAAGTTTTGCTCGCAAGGGTTCTGAAAGGCGAGCGAGCCGCGAACCACTATGCTGATTTGCAGTCTCGTTCCGGTGAGCTTGCCGCGAGTGCTCGGGGTTTAGAGGCCAGAACAGTGGCACACCTGGAGGCACTGGCCGATGAGATCGCGCAGGCACGAGGTGCGGTGATTTTGTACGATGAGATGGCGACGCTGGCTCCTGGCTGTGCGGATCTGGCAGCAGATCTCCAGGCTCTGGCCGCTGTGACTGATAATATTGATCGGCCTGGTTCAGGGGTGGGTCCGCTGTTTGAGGATGCGAACTCACTGGGTGCGCGTGATATGGGACTGCTGCCCGATACGCTGCCCGGATATCGACCCACTCAGGAGGTAGGTCTGGCCTACGATGAAATCCTGAAGAGTGGCGATTTGCGTGCTCTGCTTGTGATGGGTGCAAATCCCCTGCGCCACGGCAAGCTACCGTCTGACCTGGATTTGCTGGTTGTGCAGGATATCACGCTGACTGAAACGGCCCAACGTGCTGATGTCGTTCTTCCTGCGGTCTCTTTCGCGGAGAAAGATGGCAGTATGACTAACCTGGACCACCATGTGCAGGCTGTGCGACGTGCCCTTCGTCCTCTGCCGGGTACAAAACCCGATTGGGAAATTTTGATCTCTCTGGCCAATCATCTGGGCCAGAAATGGACCTACAATGGCCCTGGCGATGTTCTGAAGGAAATTGCTGAGCACAATCCTTTCTATCGTAATCTGAGCTGGGAAGATCTGGGTGCTCAGGGAGTCCGTACTTCGGAGCAGGAGGCGGCGCATGCTTGATTTTCTGAATAATGAGATTGTGGCAAGCGTCATTAAGAGTGCCATCGTTATCTTTGCTCTGCTGACGGCCTTTGCTTATTTGACGCTGATCGAACGGCGCGTTGTCGCGAAACTTCAGGGACGTCTGGGACCTAATCGTCTGGGACCTCTGGGTATGTTCCAACCTGTGGCCGACGCGCTAAAGATGATGTTTAAAGAGCAGATTGTGCCGACTCAGGCGAAAAAGGCGATCTATCTGGTTGCTCCGGTGATCTCGGTCGTGGTGGCATTGTGTGCCTTTGCTGTCGTCCCAATTGGGAACAACTGGAGTGCTAATGCGGCTCATCCAAGCGTGTGGGATCCCTTGATCGGAGATCTCAACATCGGGCTGCTCTGGATCCTCTCGATCTCTTCGCTGGCTGTCTACGGCATCGTGCTTGGCGGATGGGCCTCAGGCAATCGCTACTCGTTGCTGGGGGCTCTACGTAGCGCAGCTCAGATGGTTTCGTACGAGACCAGTCTGGGCCTGGCTCTGAGTGGAGCTTTGATGTGGGCCGGAACGTTGAGCATGGTAGGCATTGTGCAGGCGCAGATACATCAAGGGATCTGGTTTATCGCAGCTCAGCCTTTAGGATTTGTCCTCTATTTGATCGCAGGTGTAGCGGAGGTCAACCGGGCACCGTTCGACCTGCCTGAAGCGGAACAGGAACTGACTGCGGGCTATTTGACTGAGTATAGCGGTCTGCGCTGGAGTCTCTACCAGATGGCCGAATACATAAACATGATCACTGTTAGCGCCGTCGTTGCGACCATTTTCCTGGGCGGTTGGAGCTTCTTTGGTCTGGAGCGTTTTCCGGTGCTCTCAATAGTCTTTTTCCTGCTCAAAGTAGCCATCTTTCTCTTCCTCTTCATCTGGTTACGGGCGACCTTGCCACGTATTCGCTATGATCGCCTGATGCGTCTGGGCTGGGAAACGCTTTTGCCCCTGGCTGTTTTGAATGTCGTCATCACAGCCGTCTGTGTGGCCTTTGGCCTGCCCTGGTGGGTTAATTGTCTCGCAGACCTGGCCGTCATCGCGGCTGTAATTCTTTATGAGTACCGCATGGCTCCGCGTTCTTCCAAATCTGTGGTAGCCCGGAACAATGGCGAGACCCGGCAGGTAAAAATGCCTGACTCGGTAAGGCTGGCGAAGTTTGAGAAGGTACCTTCTGAGACTGCTTCTGTCAAATAGTTCAGAAGCACACCTGGTTAAGGAGCAAAAATGTCATATGACATTCTAAAGGGTATGGCGACGACCCTCAAAAATATTGGGAAGAAATCGACAACGATCTCATATCCTGAGCAGGAGCGAGAGTTACCGCCACGTTTTCGTGGACGCCACGTGCTGCATCGCTATGAGAATGATCTTGAGCGTTGCGTAGGTTGCTTCCTCTGCGCGGGTGCATGTCCGGCTGACGCGATCTATATTGAGGCTGACGAGAACACCGAGGAGCAGCGTATCTCAGCTGGTGAACGGTACGCGCGTGTCTTCGATGTCAATATGTTGCGCTGCATTTTTTGTGGCTACTGTCAGGCCGCCTGTCCCACTGGCGCGATTACACTTGAGCAAAATTACAAACTGGCTTCATATCATCCAGAGGATATGGTTTATCATAAAGAGCAACTGTTAGAGGCTCCCGGTCAGGCCTCGATTGGCTCGGCTAAGGTCTGGCTCGAAGCTCCACCACCGTTACCTGAGGCTGTGCAACCAATGCCGCAAGAGCAGAAGCTTTTTGACGGTTCAGCGGCCAGTTCAGCTGCGGTTGGACTGGGCGATCTGAGTACCGATCGCAAAGTGTTGATTGCGAGCACTGAACAGGATCGAGATCGTCGCCCCATTCAGCAGGAAAAGGAGCGAGAGAACTCATGAGCTTTACGCCGACATTGCTGGCCTTTATTGTCCTGACTATAGCCAGCATCGCTTCAGGGTTGGGAATCATTCTTTTCAAGAACGCCGTCCATAGTGCGCTGAGTCTGATTTGCACCTTACTCTTTCTGGCTTTGTTCTACCTACAGTTAGGGGCAATGTTTATTGCCATTGTGCAGGTGCTGATTTACGCTGGCGCAATCATGGTACTCTTTCTCTTTGTCGTAACCATGCTGGCAACAGAGGAGACCGAGTCCGTCAATGCAACTGACCGCAAGGTCTGGCAGCGAGGAATCGCTGCTACCCTGGGCTTTATCCTTATTGGGGCGCTGAGCTATCTGCTCTTCACAGGTGCATCAGTGGATAGTGCTGCGACAGTGAAGGGAGCTAACGGCTTGACGGAGAATGTGAAAGCGTGGGGAGGGAGTACACAGGCCTTTGGCATTGCCCTCTTCCACGGTTTTGCCTTTCCTTTTGAAATCACGAGTCTGCTGATTATCGTTGCTCTGTTAGGAGCGATGGTCCTGGGTCGGCGCTCTCTGGCGCGGGACACTGAGCGTTGAGGCGGGTTCGCCTGTATCTAATTGGAGGAGTTTATGCCTGATGGGATACCTGTTTCCTGGTATTTGATAGTTAGCGCCATCCTATTTACAATTGGCGTGGCGGGCGTGCTGGTGCGGCGCAACCCCCTTACTATTTTTATGTCCATCGAACTCATGCTAAATGCGGTGAATCTGTCGTTAATCACGTTCTCTACATATCTCAACTCGGTGGATGGGCAGATGTTTGTTTTTCTCGTTCTGACCGTTGCTGCTGCTGAGGTTGTAGTTGGCCTGGCTATTATTGTCTCGATCTTCCGTACCCGCCGCAATATCGATGTCGATGAGATGAATGTATTACGAGGCTAGCTAAGCAATGACAAATCTTACTGTATGGGTGTTGGTCTTGCCCTTGCTCGGATTTCTTCTTCTGGGCCTGTTTGGCAAGGCATTGCCGCGTTCTCTGATCCTGACAATTGCCTGGGGCGCGGCGGGTCTGGCTTTTGCGTTTGCCGCTATCGGATTTCTCTCAATGCTTGCCACGCCTGTGGCCTCGCGTTTGAGCGATCAGGTGATCTATACCTGGACTGCGTCCGGTACGGTTGTTCAGGGTGTGACCGCTCTGGCCAATAATATTCCGCTGACGATCAGTTTTGGCCTGCTATTTGATCCACTATCGGCGACCATGTTAATGGTTGTGACTGGCGTTGGCTTTCTGATCCATATCTATTCTGCTGGCTATATGGACGATGATCCGGGCTTCGCGCGTTTCTTCGCCTATCTGAACTTCTTTCTCTTTGCAATGATTCTACTGGTGAGTGCAGATAATTTTCTCTTCTTGCTGGTAGGTTGGGCTCTGGTCGGTCTGGCTTCGTTCCTGCTGATTGGGTTCTGGTTTACACGTCGTGCTGCCGCGGCGGCGGCGCGTAAGGCTCTGGTGATCAATATCATCGGAGATTTCGGTCTGATGCTGGCGATTTTTCTGATCTTTCAGCATTATCAGACATTGACTTATCTGAGCAGCTCTAACGGATTAGGGGTTCTCAACCAGGTAACTACAGGCGCGGTTTCTACGGCTGTGACGACGGTGATCTGTTTGCTGCTCTTTGTCGCCTGTGCAGCGAAATCCGCCCAATTGCCGCTCTATATGTGGCTGCCGGACGCTATGGAGGGTCCCACTCCTGTCAGCGCACTGATCCACGCGGCGACGATGGTGACTGCGGGCGTTTATCTGGTGGCACGAGCAAATCCACTTTTTGAGGTTTCGCCGCTTGCTCTGACAACGGTAGCGGTTATCGGCGGAGCGACAGCTCTGTTTGCGGCGACGATCGCACTCTTTCAGCTCGATATTAAACGTGTGCTGGCCTACTCGACCATCAGTCAGTTAGGCTATATGTTTCTAGCTGAGGGAGCGCAGAACTATACTGCCGGTATTTTCCATCTGACAACCCATGCATACTTTAAAGCGCTGCTTTTCCTGGGGGCTGGTTCGGTGATCCATGCTCTAGGTGGAGAGCAGGATATGCGCCAGATGGGGGGACTCCGCAGCCGCTTGAAGATTACGTACTGGACTTTTCTGATTGCGGCTCTGGCGATTAGTGGGATTATTCCTCTGGCGGGCTTCTGGAGTAAGGATGAGATTATCGCATCTCTGCTGAATCGTGCGCTTAATGGTGGGGGTGTGCTCTATTTTGTGCTCTGGATTGTGGGTTTGTTGACGGCTGGTCTGACGGCATTTTATATGTTCCGGCTAACCTTTGGAATATTTGGCGGATCTTATCGCGGAACTGGTCCCGCAAGCCATCAACATGGGGAAGAGGAGAACGACGACGATTCTGCTCATGAAGCTCCACAGAGTGGACGTGGCATTTATGCCATTTATGAGTCTCCGGCGATTATGACCGTACCATTAATCGTGCTGGCAATTCTTTCCGTAATTGGTGGGCTGGTCGGCTCATTTGCTCTCTTCGGCATTCCTGGCTGGCATCCACTGGAAAACTTTCTCAGTCCCATCTTTAGCAATTCTACCTGGACCGGAGCGCCTGTGAAAGAGGTGACCCTCAGTCTCGGTCTGAACTGGCTCTCGACCGCTCTGAGTCTGGGCCTGGGTGCTCTTGGTATCTTGTTTGCATGGTTGCTCTATGGGAGACGTGAGTTTAACTATAAAGAAAATCCAAACCCGTTGTACCAGCTTGTCCTGCACAAGTATTATATTGATGAGTTATGTATCGCAGTGATTGTCAATCCTGTGCTCTGGATTGGGCGTACCGCGAACTCGCTCTTAGAGGGGGGACTACTGGATGGTGGAAGTCGTGGGATTGGTCTGGCGATGAGTGGTCTCAGCAGCGGTTTGCGACGACTGCAAACGGGCTATATGCGCAACTATGCCCTCGCTATTCTCTTCGGCGTTGTGCTTTTACTCATTTATTACGCTGTCATGAGGGGGTAGTGAGATGTTTCCATTGCTTTCGACAATTGTCTTTGTGCCCCTGCTGGGAGGCGTGATTGCACTGCTGATCCCCGCACGCTTTAAGGGGGCTATTCGCTATACCGCTTTTGCCACGGCCATGATAGATCTCGCCTTTGTTTTAGGGCTGGCCCTGGCCTATTCGCAGGCTAATTTGAGCGCTGGTAGCTTGATCATTGGAGCGCAGCCAATCGGCACGTTTCTGTCCTTTAATGATACCGTTCCACTGGTTTCTACGAGCAGTTTTACACTTAGCTATAGCATGAGTGTGGACGGGATTAGTCTGCTGCTGGTTACTCTGACCTCTCTTCTGACTGTCGTCTGTATTGCTGCCTCATTCGGTGTGGAACAAAGAGTCAAGAGCTATATGGCCTTTATGCTCCTGCTGGAGTGCGGCATTCTGGGCGTTTTTCTCTCGACAAATCTTTTCCTCTTCTATATCTTCTGGGAATTGATGCTTATTCCAGCGTACTTGCTGGTTGGTTCCTGGGGGGGCGAGAGGCGCATTTATGCGGCCTTTAAGTTTCTGCTCTATACCTCGGTGGGGAGCCTTGTAATGCTCGCAGGCATTATTGCTCTGGGCTATTACCATCAGGTTGCAGCAGGTGGGGCATACACCCTGGACCTCTTCGCGCTGCTCGGAACGAAGCTTGATCCCACGGTTCAGGCCTGGCTATTCCTGGCAATGGCGCTAGGGTTTGCGGTAAAAATTCCGCTGGTCCCCTTCCATAGCTGGCTACCGGATGCTTATAGTGAGGCTCCGGCTCCTGTCACAGCAATGTTGGCCGGAGCTATGTCGAAGACAGGGGCCTATGGCTTTCTGCGCTTCTGCATTCCACTTTTTCCGCAGGCTTTTCAACAATTCTCGACATTGCTAAGTGTTTTGGCTGTGATAAGCATTCTCTACTGTGCAGTATTGGCCCTGGCGCAGACGGATATGAAGCGGCTCCTTGGCTACTCAAGCATCAGTCACCTGGGTCTGGTGATGCTGGGTATATTCTCTCTGAATGTTCAGGGTGTCGAGGGTTCTGTTCTGCAAATGGTCAATCACGGCATCACAACCGCCGCGCTTTTCCTGATCGTTGGTCTGTTGGAGACACGTGTCGGAACGCGTCGTTTGCGCGACCTTGGTGGTCTGGCCACGCGCATGCCAGTTTTGGGAACGGTTTTTCTCATTGCCTGTCTCTCCTCATTGGGACTGCCTGGACTGAACAGTTTCACTGGTGAGTTTCTGGCCTTGATTGGTATTTTCCAGCATAGTGCGATCTTCGGAGTTCTGGCGACTGCTGTAGTTGTACCGGCTGCCTGGTATCTGATCCAACTTTTTCTGGGTGTGATGGAGGGACCTCGTTTGACAGAGGGACATGTCGCGGGATTGATGCGCAAAGGGCAGCTGAGTGATCTTCAACTGAGTGAGTTTCTCATCATTTTGCCGCTGCTGGCTTTGATCTTCTTGATTGGCTTTCAGCCGAACCCATTGACGGCAGTAATGGAGCCATCAGTAGTAAATATACTGCAACACGCCTTGCAAAACGTTGGAAGCGCGTTGATAAAGTAGAGTGGCAGTCTTGTCAGTCTCTGCTGGCAAGGTTTCCCCAGGGGGTTACTTATGTCGTTTACATATATAGCATCGGCCAGTGATTGGGCGCGGATTGCTCCGCTGCTCGTGCTGGCGGGGATGGGCCTGATTACCCTGCTGGTCGATTTGTTGTTGCCCCAGGGTGCCAAAGCACGCCTGGCTCTGGCAGGAGGGTCTGACTCGTCCATTCCCGCGACGTATCTTGTGTTGCCTTTGCTTGGACTGCTCGGACTGGCAGGTGCTCTGGCTGCGACGATTCTGCTCTTTATCATAGGCGATCATCAGACAGCCTTTTACGGTATGATAGCCTCGGACCAGGGGACAATGTATGCCTATATCATTATCCTGAGCGCGGCGATGCTGGCAGTGCTCCTCTCGCCTGGCTATTTCAAACGTCAGAGCCTGGTTGATCAGGGAGAGTACTATGCACTCTTGCTCTTTGCGACCGTAGGGATGATGGTCCTGGCTGCCGCTCAGAGCTTCTTGATGGTTTTTGTAGGGATAGAACTTCTCTCACTGGCCCTATACATTCTCTGTGGCTATATTGCAAGGCGAAACAGTTCACGTGAATCGGGCATGAAATATTTCTTGCTCAGTTCGTTCGCCTCAGCTTTTTTACTCTACGGTCTGGCTCTGGTCTACGGTGCGACCGGGCATACGCAGTTTGGAGATGTACTCAATTTCCTGAAGGTGCATCAAGTGCCCTCAACACTATTGCTGATAGGGATGGGTCTGATGACGGTCGGATTTGCCTTCAAGGTCTCCGCGATCCCCTTCCAGGCCTGGACACCCGATGTATACGAGGGGGCACCTGCTCCGGTAACGGCTTTTATGTCTGTGGGAACCAAGGCAGCCGCTATCATTGCCTTTGCGCGGGTCTTTACGATTGTTCTGGGACCTGTGCAGACGGACTGGATGCCTGCTATTCTGACTATCACCATTCTGACGATCGTGGGCGGGAATATTCTGGCTCTGGTTCAGACTAATGTCAAGCGTTTGCTGGCCTATTCAAGCATTGCTCATGCGGGCTATCTCCTGATTGGTATCGCGATCGGCGCAGGTACTGCGAATAAGAGCCTGGGTATGTCGGCAATCCTCTTTTACCTGCTCTCTTATACATTTTTGAATCTAGGAGCCTTCGGTGTTCTATCTGTGTTGGAGCGCGAAGATAACTCAGGAACCAGCCTGACCGACCTGCGCGGTCTCTGGCGTCGTCAACCGCTGCTGGCTGGTCTGCTGGCTTTCTTCCTTTTCTCGCTGGCGGGCTTCCCTCCAATGGCAGGTTTTGCGGCAAAGTTCTACATTTTCTACGCGGCTCTGGCGGCTGGTCATCCCGAACTGCTGATCATTGGCGTTCTGGCGAGTATCCTGGGCATGTACTACTATCTGCGCCCGATTGCCACAATGTTTATGGAGCAGCAAGAACCTGAGAGCAGCGTACCTGTTACTCGCGTATCTGGACCTCTGTCTGCTGCTACGGCATCTGCGAAGCGACCAACTAGCGGTTCTGCACAGGGCGGTCGGACCCGCGTCTCTACGGCGACTGCTGTAGCGGTAAAGCCTGTTACGAGCGCATTAAAAGCTGTTACAGGCAAGACAGCAATCGTTGAGGAGCCAGTGGCAGCAAGCTCTCTTCCTGTACCCTGGCCTACGAGGATCGCATTGACTCTGGCGGTACTGGGTGCCCTGGCCATGGGTACTGTATTGCCATTCTGGCTGATACAGTTAGCGCAGCAAGCTGCTCGTGGTATGTAAAAGAAGAAGCGAGTTTCATCCCTGGTAACTACTCAGGTGCCCTCTGTTCGCCGCCGCAGGCGGCGAACAGAGGGCACCTGAGTAGTTACCAGCCCTCATTTTCCAGAAAAGGGCAAACGCTCTTTCTGGCGGCTGCGCAAAAGTTGCTACTCAGCTATGGTCAGACTCCTCCGCAGGAGGACAAAATGGACGGTGGCAGCGCGAACGCGCTGCCACCGTCCATCCAAAAAGGGTGGGTGGGCGGGGAAAGAAACGACTTTTGCTAAGCCCTTTTCTCGGGGGAGGGACGGCTTTCATTTGAACACGAAAAAGCAAATGTGAGAAAGAGAACACTTCCAGTGTTACAACCTTCCTCTCCATAACGTCTTTCATATGAGATACTTAACCTCTATTGTCGTATCCTGAAAAACGGAGCTAAGAAAGACATGCCATCTGCCATTTTATCCGTTGAAGCAGGCTACCAGTGAAACGTAAAGAGATCCAGTGATTTTGCACCAGGAAAGTACCTCATCTATGTTTATTGGAGGGATACAAAATGCTTGGCCCTATAAGTCTCGTTGACATACTCTTTGTAATCACAATAATCTTGCTTGTCTTCAACGGTCTGCGTAACGGGTTTGTTTTTAGTCTTATCAACTTGCTGAGTCTACCTATAGGCTTCGCCGTTGCGTGGTTTTTTGGTCCACAACTGGTTCAACTTCTGGCCGCCAATGGACTGAACGCGACTCCGATCATTGCCTACGTTCTTCTCTTCTTTGCAGCGGTCCTGGTTGTACACATCGTAGCCACTTTCTTGAGCGGTATAATCAAAAAAATACCTATTGTGAATCTGGGAGATGCCCTGTTAGGAGGTTTTATTGGCTTTGTTGAAGCCTGGCTGCTCTGGGTGGTACTTTTGCTCGTTCTGGCATACTTTCTCCAGCATATGAACCTTGTACCAGGTATCCGTGCGTCGCAGTTCAGTGGTTGGCAGCAATTCTATAACGATACTATCTCTAACAGCCTTTTTGCCAGAGTAAATAGCTTTATTGTACCCAGGATTCCTGTTATTAAGATATCGCTGTTGAGTTTTTTCTAACATTTTTTTTGTGAAAATAGGCGGACTGACACGGGTTAGGAACAGGTTTTTGCAAAAGTCATTGCTCAGGAGTGGTCAGGACCCTTCCCAGGAGAACATGCTGGACGGTGGCAGCGCGACTGCGCTGCCACCGTCCAGCCAAAAAGGCTGGGTGGGCGGGGAGAAACGCGACTTTTGCGAGGTCCTGGGGATAGGAATAGAACGGCTTGTGTTCTGGCGCAGGCGTGTTAAAATATGCCGGAAAGAGTCTTCAGTTTTTTTTTATGAGAGTGGAGGCTAAACTACGACAAAACAAGAGCGTTTAATAGAAGAATCCTCTCGTGAAGGTCTTGAACGTGCCTACCTCGTGGCCGTAGATCAGGACGAGAGCGAGAACGTATGGAGCGTTGAGGATTCGCTGGATGAACTTGGTGCACTGGCTCTGACTGCGGGTGCACATGTTGTCGGCAAGCTAACTCAACGCATGCGCCATCCTGATACAGCTACGTATATTGGTAAGGGACGTGTCCAGGAGTTGTGCGAGCTGGAGAGAGCATCTGTGTTCGATCTGGTGATTTTTGACGATGAACTTTCCCCTTCACAACAGCGTAACCTGGAAAAGCAGCTTCAGGCTCGCGTTATCGACCGAACTGCGCTCATCCTGGACATTTTTGCCCAACATGCTCATACACGTGAGGGCCGATTACAGGTCGAGCTTGCGCAGCTAGAGTACCGTCTGCCGCGTTTAGCCGGTTATAGCTCGGAACTCTCGCGTCAGGGGGGCGGTTCGAGAAGCGCTGGACCCGGCGGAGCCGGCGGCGCGATCGGCGTCCGGGGTCCTGGAGAAACCCGGCTGGAGATGGATCGGAGACGTATCCGTGGACGCATCTCTGACCTGCGCGAAGAGATAGAAATGGTGAGTGAGCAGCGCAAAACTCACCGTCGCCGTCGCACCTCCCAGGCCATGCCAGTCATAGCCCTTGTGGGCTATACCAACAGCGGCAAATCGACTCTTTTTAATGCTCTAACCGACGCTGGTGTACTGGCAGAAAATAAATTGTTTGCTACCCTGGACCCCACAACACGCCATATCGTCCTGCCGAATAACCAGGAAGCGCTACTTACTGACACCGTGGGTTTTATCCAGAAACTGCCCACAAAACTCATTGCAGCCTTTCGGGCTACTCTGGAAGAAATGATAGATGCCGATCTATTATTAGAAGTAGTGGATATTGTCAGCGAGAATGCCATTGAGCAGAGTGAAACGGTCAATGATATTTTGGGTGCTTTAGATGCTGCTACCAAGCCGCGTGTCACCGCCTTGAACAAAGTGGATCTTCTGGAGGATAGCTCAGAAATAGATATTACCCTGTATCCAAACGCCGTGCCTCTCTCAGCTCTTTGTCAAACGGGTCTGGACGATTTACGGACGAAACTCGCGGAAGTACTGGCCAACAGCATGGAAGTAGTACAGGTTACGCTGCCGTATGAGAAAAGTGAATTGGTTGAACTCTTTCATCGTCGTGGTCATGTCTTACGCGAAGAGCATAACCCGGAGGGAACCCTTCTTGAGGGAAAGTTACCTCGTTCTCTTTGTGGATACTATAGACCATATATGCATGGGTAAGGACGATAACAAAGATGTCTGAAGAGAAACCACAAAGCCGGTTGGTGCCTTTGCGGATGCGTTTTCGTTTGCCTACAGAGGCATTTCAGAGCGAGAAACGCGTGTCGCCACCCCTACACTCGGGTCTGTCAGCTTCAGACGATGAAGCGATGGCCCCTTCGTTGCCCATTGTCAGGAATGCAGCCTTACAGCAAAATCGGCAAATCAAAGAGCTGATCCGTCTGGGAAATATTTTGCGTGCGGAGTTGGGCCTGGCAGAGGTTCTTGAACAGGTCGTCTCTTCGATCAATACTTGCACTGGCTTTCGAGTAGCAGTTGTCAAGCTTATTGAAGAGGGATCCGATGCACTCTCCTCCGTGGCTTTTGCTGGCTTATCTGAGTCTGATAGGCGGATGCTGCTTGAACATCCCATGCAGGTTGAGCAGATGCTCAGATTGATGCGTTCAGAGTTTAGGATTAGTCAGAGCTACTTCATTTCTCATGAATACCAGCATTTTTTCTCAGATATTGTCTCCATTATCAGCAGTGACATTGAGAACTATCTGCCAGGTAGCTGGCATCCTTCCGACATTCTGATTATCCCCCTCTTCAGTCCCCGCCAGCGCAAGCTGCTTGGTTTCCTCTCGCTGGACGAGCCAGTTGACGGAAAATTACCCACCGAAGAGAGCATTGAGATGGTCGAGCTATTTGCCAGTCAGGCGGCAATAGCGATCGATAATGCGTGTATCTTTCAGGAGCGTGAGGCCGAGCGTATCGCCCTGGAGCAGGCTATTCTCGATCTGAGCCATGATCTGGAGCAGGTACAGGGAGGAGATTTTCGTGTGCGCGTCCAGCATTCACATGAAAAGTTGCGTCCAGTCGCTGATGCGGTTAATGCCATGGTCGGAGAAATAAGTTACATCCTGGGAACGGTCCAGATGGTCACTCAGGCCGTAGATGAACATACAAAGGATGTTCAGCACCATTCTGACCTGCTGGTGCGCGATACCAGTCAACAGGAGCGCCAGGTGCAGCAGATCTCGCTGGCAATTGAGGATATCTCGCGCATTATGCAACGCGTCTCAGAAAGTGCATCGAAGATATCGCATGTATCTGCGGAGGCTATGGAGGTTAACGCGGAGGGGCAGAACCAGATTGCGCGAGCCAGTCAGGGGATGCGTCAGGTGCGTGAGATTACGATGCATTCCTCTCGTGCTATGAAGCGTCTTGGTGAGAATGGACAGGAGATCAACGATACTGTAGCCGAGATCACTGATCTGACTACGCGCATGAACTTGTTGGCTCTCAATGCTGCGATTGAGGCGGTACGAGCAGGTGATCAGGGGCATGGTTTTGTTGTGATTGCTCAGGAGATTCGTTCGTTAGCTGTTCACAGTGGTGAAGCTGTACGCAAAGTTTCTGCCAGATTACGTACCATCCAGCAGGAGACGGCGATGGTGACCGAGAGTTCCGAGCAGAATATTCAGAAGGTCGTTATGCAGACTGAGATGGTGGCCGAGACCGGTGCAGCGCTGGATGCTATCGGTGTGGTGACATTGCAAATGTCCGATCTGGTACAGGAGATCTGTGAAGCAGCCGAGGGACAGGCCCAGGGCTCGCTTTGTGTAGTCAATTCTGTAGAAGAGATCTCGCGTATGACCAGCGAAATTAATCATCATATGCAGGACATGCAACAATCCCTCAACAACCTTGTTGAAATGACGAACTCGCTTCGTTCGCGGATGTCGGTTTTCCGTATCCTCAAAAGGGAAGATGAGAGTGCGCTCTATCGCGTAGAAAGTAAGTAAAGAGGTAGCGGGTCCAGCGATCCTCTTTACACGTCTTAAACTTTCTGTTGGAGCCTTCTGGCTGCCTTTCTGTTTTTGGGAGCAGGAGGATCGTATTCGCGATAGAAACGTTTGCCCAGTCGCCAGCCCAGAGTGCCACAAAAAATGGCCAGCCCGATACCTATGAGTGCCATCAGGATGCGCACGAGCCATCCTAGCAGTCCATAGTTCTGCTGGAAGAGTATTGATAGTGGATCAGCGTAGAGACGGCTCACAACAGCCAGGATGAGGCTGAGAAAGAGACCAACGCTTATTCCCAGACAGCAGCCCAGTGGACCCCCGCCAGGATCGTATTCAGGCTGATTTTCAGGTGTAGCAGTTGCTCTTTTCTCTCCTTCCGTCTGTGACTCCTGCTGAACCATTTCAGGGATAGCTTCATTTTCAGATTGAGACTGGATATCCTCTTCGGTCGAGGGTACAGGTTCCTCAGATGGATCTTGTATCTGTTCAGCCATAAGCTTAAAATGTTCCAAACTGCCGATCGCCGGCGTCGCCCAGACCTGGCAGGATATAGCCCAGGTCGTTCAGGCTCTCGTCCAGTGCGGCGATATAAATGTCGATATCAGGGTGAGCCTGGGTAAGCTTCAACAACCCATAGGGGGCCGCTAGAATGCAGACATATGAGAGGCGCGGAATGGCGCGTCTCTTTAAAACGTTAATGGCATCAATGGCAGAGCCGCCAGTGGCGAGCATAGGATCGACTGCGTAGGCGACCTGGAGATCGACTCTATGGGGCAGGCGGTTATAGTATTCCATCGCTTGCAGGGTTCGCTCGTCGCGCTTCAGTCCTAAATGCCAGACCTGTGTCTCTGAAATCACTTCGCGAAAACCTTCGGCCAGACCCAGTCCTGCACGCAGAATAGGAGTAATGCCGATCCCCCCTGCTAAACGCTGGCCTTCCATCGATTGGAGTGGCGTCTCGATTGTCTCTGCCTCCAGTAGAAGTGTTGCTGTCGCTTCGTAAGCCAGGAGTGCGCCGATCTCTTTGACCAACCTGTAGAATGCAGGAGGCTGGGTTCGTTTGTCACGAAGCTCAGTCATCTTATGGTGCATGACCGGATGCGTTGAAATGTGCACCCTTGGTAAGTTTAGTACCTCTGCACGCTCCGGTTGCGCTATACCCTTCATAGGTAATACTGGATGGTTGCTTTCCATGGTATCGGACATTCATCGTCTCCTCAATAATTTCTGCCAGAGATCTTCTTCTTTCATTTTATCAGAGAGACGTTTGCACGTCGAGTGGGGTAATTCAACGGCAGGGCTTTCTCACAAGTAGAGGGTTTTTTTGCTGATCTGCTGCATCGGCCTGTCAGGCCAACCCGTCCCATTCTAAAAAGAGCAACTGGCCTGTTTTGTAGTGCGGATGCGCTACAAAACAGGCCAGTTGCTCTTTTTATACTCTGCTGCCGCAGGCGACAGAGGAAGAAGCGAGAAAAGCCTCTACCTGTGAAGGGGTGGCTTTGCAAAGGCGCTCCTCCTACCTAAACAAGAAGAAGTGAGGCTGGTTGGCGGGGCATGCTCCAGCCAACCAGCCTCACTTCTTCTTAAGAAAAGGGAGTGGGGCAGCCTGCTATGCAGTCCGAAAGCCTTTTGTCCTGATTTTGCAAAAGCAGGGATAACCCATAGAGGGGAGAAAAAGCCTCTTTCTTTCTATCCCCAGATATCCATAAGTATGCTATACTGCGGCTACAAATGGTGAGTGTAAGCGAAATCCTATAGCACTTGCCAAAAAGAATAAAAATGATGAATGAGCAAAAAAAATCTCATGACGAAAGATAGTATGTCAACACAAGAAAGCTATTCATCGCAATTGAAACAGCCTGAGTCAGTTTTTGTGTTAGGGGTTCGTGTCGATAGAGCATCTCAGGAACAGGTTCTGGATTCTTTGATAGAGATCATCAAGCGGAAGCATGAAGCCATCGGGGGAGAATCCTGTCAGCAAGTAATCACCGTCAATGTCGAGTTTATCATGGCAGCACAGCATAGCGTGGATTTTCGTAAGATTATCAACTCGGCTGCGTTCGTCATTGCGGATGGTATGGGAGTTGTCTGGGCTACCCGTTATCTCAAAAGAGCTGTTCCTGAGCGTATTACAGGTGTGGATACACTGGTCTCTCTCGCACAGCGCTGTGCTAGCTATGGCTATAGTCTGTACCTGTTAGGCGCTGCTCCGGGAGTTGCTGAAGCGGCTGCGAGTCGGTTACAGAACCTTGCACCTGACCTGAAAATTGCTGGAACCTATGCCGGATCGCCAAAGGAAAGCGAAGAAGAGGCTATTATTGAGCGCATACGAGCCTCACAAGCTGATGTTCTCTGTGTAGCCTATGGGGCACCAGCGCAGGAATTCTGGATCGCACGGAATCTCTCGCGTTTGCCGGTTGCTCTGGCTATTGGCGTCGGAGGGGCATACGATTTTATCTCAGGTCGGCAGCGACGTGCTCCACAGGCTATGCAGCGTTTAGGACTAGAATGGCTCTACCGTTTATATCGGGAACCGTGGCGCTGGCGACGTATGCTGGCCCTGCCACGTTTCGCGGTTCGGGTCATTGTGAAGGGTCGTGATCGGCATGGCCAATGATCAACTCTCGCTTATCGCAGACAAGCGTATTTCTGAACTGGTAAAGGGCTTTGCCGGGAAACGTCTGCTAGTCGTTGGCGACATGGTTGCCGACGAGTATCTGATTGGCAATCCCACACGAATTTCTCGTGAGGCACCAGTCTTGATTCTGGAACTGAACGAAGAGCGAACTATGCCGGGAGGAGCGACCAACGTAGCGGTCAATGCTCGTTCTCTGGGGGCAGAGGTTTTTCTAACAGGAGTCGTGGGTGATGATCTGCCGGGTCGAAAGCTGCGTCAGTCGATCAGTGAGATGGAGATGCATCAGGAGGGTCTGATCACCGATATGAGCCGTCCCACGTCCACAAAGACGCGTATTATGGCCGGGAGTGCGCAGATAGTGCGTCAGCATATTGTGCGTGTGGATCGCGTGGACACCTCTGAAGTGGGTGAGCCAAGTCTCAGTCAGATCATTGAGTATATTACACAAACTCTGCCAACGGTGGATGCGGTGATGCTCTCGGACTATGAGAACGGCATGATCAGTTCATCTGTGATGGAGTGTTGCCTGCCCCAGGCGCGAGCGTTAAATAAGCTTATCGTCGCGGACTCCCATGGCTCGCTTTTCCGTTTCCAGGGGGTGACTGCATTGACACCTAATCAGCCTGAGGCAGAACTGGCGACAGGGATTACAATCACCTGTGAGGCGGAACTGAATGAAGTGGGTCGTCGGCTGCTGGCTGGAAGCAATGCTCAGAGTATCCTCATTACTCGTGGATCTGAGGGAATGAGCCTGTTTGTCGCGGGCGAGGAGCCGTTTCATTTGCCCATCTATACTCTCAATCATGGGACCAGCGAGATCGTGGATACCAACGGAGCAGGTGATACCGTTGCCGCTACTTTTACCCTTGCCCTGACCGCCGGGGCCAGTTTTATTGAGGCCGCATACATGGCGAATGCCGCGGCTGCACTGGTAGTGCGCCGTCTGGGCTGTGCTAGCAACACGCCTCAGGAATTGATGAGAGCTTTTCGATGAATGAATTTGGACAAATGTCACAAAAGATTATGAATCATAATGAACTGGCTGAACTTGTAGGTCAGCGTCAGATCAGTGGTGAGCGTGGTGTTTTTACCAATGGTTGTTTCGACCTTCTCCATCTGGGTCATGTGCGCTATCTGCAAAGCGCCCGCGCTCTGGGTGATTTTCTGATCGTTGGTCTGAACGGTGACACCAGCGTGCAATTTCTCAAGGGAGCGGGTCGTCCATTGGTTGCAGAGACTGAGCGAGCAGAGATTATGGCTGCATTGACCTGTGTGGACTATATAACGATTTTCTCTGAGACAACGGCCATTACTCTTGTTGAACTATTGCGACCAGCTATCTATGTCAAAGGTGGTGACTATAGCAGTGTTCTTTCCGGCGAGCCTGATGTGGCTCGCTTGCCAGAGGCTCATTCGGTTCACGCCTAGGGCGGGCTTATACGTCTGATTCCCTATCTAATGGGCCATTCGACAACAGAACTGATTGCAAGCATCAAACGACTTCCGGAGAAGCCACATTAAGCCTTCCAGCGCCCTGGCATCTTTCTATATGACAAGCAGGGATACAAGGGGCAGGGCTTCGCAAAAGTCGCTTTTCAGCCGTTGCCAGACCTCTCCCCAGGAACAAAGGAGGCTTGGAGGCAGCGCGTTCGCGCTGCCTCCAAGCCTCCAAAAAGGGTGGGTGGGGAAAGAAACGACTTATGCGAAACCCTGATGCAAGGGGTGCAACCCCTTGACAGGTTTCCAGGGCTGAGTCCTGGCCTCTCTCCCCTCTAGGGGATGGGGGGTG
>DAOTTL010000131.1:0-3226 GCA_034438135.1 Ktedonobacteraceae bacterium
CTGAGTTTGGCATCAAAGCTGCTGCCAAACTCAGCCATTTCTCCCTTTTCTCGGGGGAGGGACGGCTTTGCAAACCGCAGAAAAGGTGGGGATGACTCCTCCTTATTGCCAATAATTCCCGTTCACGGAATTCCCCAATTTACAAGTGTACAGACCGCTTTCTTTATAGATGCCATCAGACAGCATGTTATGAATTACAAACTGCTACAGAGCATATTTACAGCAGAGGAAAGAATCAAGGATGGGGCAAAATCGTCAAGAAATCAAGTAGTTGGTATTTGAACTCCACTCAAGGGGAGTCTCTCTCAGGCGAAGACACTTTCAACCATATCTTTCACAACCAGGGGTTTTACGTCATCCGTCAATGCGTGAGTTCTAGATGAAGTATGTCATGAACTGAACCAGATGCTGTAAAAACCAGTCAGAGCATTGCCAAAAAAAGCAAATTTGTCCTTGGGGTGACAACGTTTGCTTTGTGCCACAAAAAAATAAAAGGTGGGAAGTCGAGCAGGGGGGTAAAGGGCATGGATAGGATCATGCCTATCATGTACCGCAGCGATAATCACGGTTCATAGATAGGTTCTTTGTGACTCAGCCGGGTCACAGCGAGATTGCAAGCTCGACTTCCTATAATTCAGTGTACAGATCTCTGCAACAAGCAAGGTGTGTCATAGCTTCTCAGAATATATCTTTCTTCTTTACTAAAGAAGAGTTGTTGAGCTTTTGTGTAGCTTTGCCACACAAAAGCTCAACAACTCTTCCCTTTCTCCTTGTGGCGGCTGCGCCGCCTGTACTAAGATCTAGGAAAACGATTGGTTTGTCGTGGGAGGAGAAGCAATCCCATGATAACGCCAGCGGCCAGTCCACCAAGCTGAGATGCAATCCCACTACTTAAACCTGAAAAGTCGAAGGCCAGATTCAACAACAGCCAGAAGACCCAGTTGCCAATCGCAGCATTTCCAAAGGCGCCAAGCGAGCGGCGATTGATAAAGTAGAAAGCTCCAATAGCACCGAAGACGCCAAAGATGGCTCCGTACGCGCCGATTGAGTATCCGCCTGGCGTGAAGATGACAGAGACAATCCCACTGACGATGCCTGAGAGGAGATAGATGGCCAGATAGCGCCATTTCCCATAAAAGATCTCAGTAGCTGTGCCCACAAAAAAGAGCGAAAGCGAATCCAGGGCCAGTTGCCAGAGATTAACGTGTAAGAAGATGGAGGTAAGGATGCGCCAGTATTGTCCCTGAATGACGAGTTGATTAAATTGTGCTCCTAACGTGAGCAACGCCTGAGGGTTCTGACTGAAGTCCACAAATTCATGGCTCATCAGCGCAACGATCAGATAGGCCAGCACATTCAGCGAGATCAGTATATAGGTCACAAAGTGGGGATTCTGACCCATCCAGAAACGCGTGCGAATGATGCGTCGTTGCATCGGGTTTGGACGTGACCAGGTTGGGATCTGCTCGTGTTCACGGGGTTCCTGACTTTGCTGGCTTGTGGCTTGTTGGTTTTCGGTGCCGGAGGCAAAGCTAGTTGGCGGACTATTGTAACCGCCATCATAAACTGGTTCGACCGGGGGAAAGCAGTTTTCAAAGGTGCCTCCGAACGACAGACGCGAGGCACGTGCGCGAGCCAGGCTGGCATCATAGTCCTGATGAGTCAGGCGCAACAGATAGGCGCGTAACGCATGAGCATAGGCATTGGCTGGATCATCCAGAACAGTTGCATCGACATGTTTGAGAGCCTGGTCGTAGCGTCTATCAACTACATCAAGGAGTGCCTGGGCAAGTTCATACATCGGACCCTGGTGAGCGAGTTCCTGTGTTTTATTGCAGGCCATATGTACAACGCCATATGAATTAAGCGCCAGATTAGCCTCAGCCAATCCTAAATGAACGAGTGGATTACCTGGTTCCAATTGTGCAGCATGAGCATAAGCGATCGCGGCCTCTCGTCCCTGACCCTGTGCGAGTGCTTGTTTCCCTTGTTCCAGATATGTTTGTAGATGGGTTTGTGCTTCCAAAGATTTATCCTCCAACAAAATGTATGGTAATGCTTGCAAGCAAGAAAGTTATCGCAATAGTGCAAAGCGCCAGGGGCCAGCGGTATGCCAGGCTCCGCACGTCTTTCATATATGATATCTCATTTTGCGATCGAGTAATACTATAGAAAGGTGCAAAGAGCCATCCAAGCAGACATCCGCTGATGAGTCCACCTATATGAGCATAGTGATCGACGTTAGGAATAACAAAATCAATCCCAAGGTTGATGCCTATCACAAAAATGAGCCATCCCAGTGGCAAAATCCCTCCATAGCGAAAAGCCTGTCTGTGCATCACAATAAAGACACCGTAGGCTCCAACCAGACCGAAAATAGCACCCGATGCCCCAACACTGATCTCCTGAGGCTCAAATGCAAAGCTTGCAATGATGCTCACTATACCCGTAACCAGATAAATCAGGAGAAAGCGGCTATGTCCAAAAAGCGGTTCTATGACTATGCCCAGGATGACAAAGTTAAGCATATTCAGGACAAGCTGTAGGAGCGAGGCATGCAAGAAGACTGGCGTGAGAAAGCGCCAGTACTGACCGGCCAGAATGGCGCTATCCTCTTTCGCACCAAAGGCGATCAGTACATTGGCATCCTGGCTATTTGAGAAGACATTTGCCAGCATCTCGGAGAATGTGTGTGCTCCAGCGTTTATGGCGACCTGATAGGCGGTGATGCACCAGATACCACAGGTGAGGAGTGCCACTATCCAGGTAATCCAGGGAAAGTCCACCGATCTACGTTTTTTATTTGGACCTTTCATCGCTTGCTGGTAACTGGCCCTGACCCTGTTTCTTCGTTCCTCTTTCAGTGCGGCACGAGATCTCCGCTCCAGGTGTTCATGGCCTGTGCTATGGATTTCTGGACAATTTGATGGATGTAATTGCTGAAGTATCGAGTTTTGCACTTCTTCTGTATCTGCCAGTTCTATTATAGGCACTTCATCGCGATGAAAGGCTCCGGTAACTTTCATCGTTTGTACGATTATAACTCATAACGACGCTTTAAGCTATGGGGAATAGGGTTTTGATGGATGCCCATTTCAGGCCGCTTCAAGCTCTGAAGGGAAATGAGGCGTGTAAAATTAGTGGCGAAAAAGGGGACCTTAAGCAAGGTTATTTGCTGCGGCGTTTTTGGAAGGTGAGAAGAGTTGAACCTCTGCGATGTGCCTTT
>DAOTTL010000132.1:0-18045 GCA_034438135.1 Ktedonobacteraceae bacterium
TAGATCACTTGCGAAAGGGTTAGCATGCCTTACCTTACTCCTTCTGTGAAGCCTCTCAAGGTTCTTCCCCCCAGAGCTTGATGGTGTTGTCATTGCTGCCACTGGCGAGGATCAGGCCATCGGGGCTAATGGCCACACCGAAAATAGAGCCTGTATGGCCGATGAGGGTATGGAGTAGATGACCAGAGGACAGGTCCCAGAGCTTGATGGTATGGTCATCGCTGCCACTTGCGAGGATCGTGCTATCGGGGCTGATGGCCAGACTCCAAATACCTTCTGTATGACCAGCAAGGGTATAGAGTAGACGACCGGCGGGTAGGTCCCAGAGCTTGATGGTCTTGTCATTGCTACCACTGGCGAGGATCTGGCCATCGGGGCTGATGGCCACGCCGAAAACAGAGCCCGTATGGCCGGTGAAGGTATGGAATAGATGACTAGAGGACAGGTCCCAGAGCTTGATGGTATGGTCAACGCTGCTACTTGCGAGGATCGTACTATCAGGGCTGATGGCTACACTCAAAATGCCGCTTGTATGGCCAATAAGGGTATAGAGTAGACGACCGGCGGGTAGATCCCAGAGTTTGATGGTATGGTCATCGCTGCCACTAGCGAGGATCTGGCCATCGGGGCTGATGGCCACACTCAAAATGCCGCTTGTATGACCAGTAAGGGTATGAAGTAGACAACCGGCGGAGAGATCCCAGAGCTTGATGGTATTGTCATCGCTGCCGCTAGCGAGAAGCTGGCCATCGGGGCTGATCGCTACACTCCATACAGTAGTTGTATGGCCAGTAAGAGTATGGAGTAGACGACCGGCGGGCAGATCCCAGAGCTTGATGGTCTTGTCACCGCTGCCGCTGGCGAGAAGCTTGCCATCGGGGCTGATCGCTACACTCCAAATCTCGTTCGTATGATCGACGAGGGTATGGCGTACCTGTAGCTTTGTGGGATCGAAAGCCGGAGGTGGGACAAAAAACAGATCATGCTCCGGATCTCCTTGCCAGGTGATCCGTCGCTCCTGCTCCATGGTATAAAAACGTCGGGACAGGTGCTCGTACAATGTTCCTACATCGTGATAGAACTGCGGATCTGCCCTCAACGTGATGGCGGTTTGATAGCAGACCAGCGCTTCGTCATAGCGTTCAAGTTCAAGCAGCGCTCGTCCTTTGCCTGCGTGTAGGTAGGGTTGAGGTTCGTTGGTCGTTTGCTGTAGGGCTTGTTCATAAATGGTCAGCGCTTCTTCAAAGCGGTTCAGGTGCAGGCAGATTTTGCCAGCCTGCTCGTAATACTCAGTTCGTGGCGTGATAGTGAGTGCCCGTTGATATGTTTCCAAGGCGTCCTCGTAGCGCCGGAGCCGGAGGAAGATCAGACCCTGCCATTCATAGTAACGGGCTTTCTGAGGTCGCAATGTACTGGCCTGTTTGTACACGTTGAGCGCCTGCTCAAAACGTTTCAAACGGAAAAGCACTTCGCCAGCCTGAGTCAGATAGGCGACGTTCTGTGGTTCCAGACGTCGGGCCTGAGCCAGTGCCTCTAAGGCCTGGTCGTCTTCTTGTTGCTGGACCAGGATCGCGGCTCGTTCGGCGTGGATGGTTGCGTTGGTTGGGTCAAGAAGTGAGGCTTGCTCGTAGATCTTCAAACTTTCCGTGTAGCGTTCGCGTTGTTTGAGCACATTGGCCTGGAAACGATAGTCTAACGCCTCTGCCGAGAGTGGGGCTGTCTGCTCTGCCAGGAGGAAGGCCTGAAGACTGGCATCGATGTTGCCCAGTTCGTAGAGGCACCGCGCTTTGCCAAACAGTGCCCGACCATGGCCTTTGTCCAGACTGAGCACCTGTTCATAGTAACGCAGGGCTGCCGGGTAGTTGCTGGACTGGTAGTCATTGTCCGCCTCCTGCAAGGTGTTCCGAAGATGCAGCTTTGAGACGATTGCGCTGATCTCTTCGGTGATACTGTTGAAGGCTTCATCGATATCGAACCAGCCGCGATCCCTCACAGGTCTGGCATCTTTGGGCAACAATTGGAGCTTTGCGAAGGGAGCGTTACGCCACTGGGTATGGCGGAGCAGAATGGGAATGACCACCGCACTGCCCTGGTCGTGGCGTTCGATGGCACGGGTCATCTCGACGCTGTAGCAGTAGTCCGAGGCCATGAAGTCGGGACTGATCAGCAGCAGAATGATGGCCGCGCTCTCCAGGTGTTGGTGCAGTTCCAGGGTCCATTTGTCGCCTGCATTGAGATCTGTATCGCTCCAGATTTTAATCTGGCCCAGGCGTTGCAAGGGTGCGAGATGGTTTTTCAGGTGCTCAAGCAATTCCTGATCTTTGCGAGCATAGCAACAGAGCACTTCGAGTGGCGCGAACATGCTTACCCTACCTGTCTTTGACGAGATTGAGCGCGGTCTCTCAGACCAGTCATTTATCTATGGGGAGAGAGATCCAGCATGCAATAGTATACATCTATAGATGAAGTGACGCAACTACTCCAGCAACGCGATGGAAATTTTCGTTTCTGCTTGTTCCTAATGGCAGGAAGCAGCGGAGGAAGCGATCTCGTTGCTGAGAGTGAACAAAGCAGGCAACTCTAAAGAAAACTGAAGCACAGGTGCCATCAGGCAAAGAATTGATGGCACCCCCTTCGTCGAGCCTGTGGAGCCACGAGAAGGGGAGGGGTGCCATCAAGCAACAGAGGGGTGCCATCAGGCAAAGAATTGATGGCACCCCCTTCGTCGAGCCTGTGGAGCCACGGGAAGGGGAGGGGTGCCATCGATGACGCAAAAAATTCCCCCTTTTTCTTAAAAATCCTATCATATATCTTTGCTTAAGATATATATGTTTTTTTCCCAAAAAGAAGAGAAAATTTGCGTCATCGATGGCACCCCCCCTCTTCATGCCGCCTGGGGAGCGGTACCGGAGGGGTGCCATCAAATAAACAGGAGATGGCACCCCCCATAGTTGATGGCACCCCCCCTCTTCATGCCGCCTGGGGAGCGGTTCTCTCTGAAACTCAACGCATGGAGAGATCTGGTCCATACATCGACACAGACCTCTCATGGCTCTATCCATTCCCCAGCGCCTGATAGCCTGGTCATTAAAGAGGCCGCCTCATCAGAGATGTAGAATAGTTATAACGCCCTATGGTACTATCCAGATAGCAAGCAGCAGGCTTTTCGTTGGGTTTTCCAGCACAAAATATTTATTATCAAGGGAAGAGGCAATGAAAATACCCAAAACAAAAACAGAATTTGTCATCTGGCTCTACTGCATAGCAATTGCTTTTTTAACAGCATGTGCGGTCGTGATTGTCATGAAGTTGATTTTCTGGCCGCCCTGCACGCAAGTGAGGAATACCTGTGTCATTGATGGGTGGTCCGTGGCTGGTCTGGCCGCGACCGTTTTAGCGGTTGCTGCAACCGTGCTGGCGGTTTTGGGCGCAGCTGCGGTTGCCGCCTGGTGGGTAGCGTTAAACACCCGTGTGACCAATCAGGTCAATCAGCTCTATGAGATCCAGGAAAAGAAAATCAATAGTGAGTTTAATCAACTGCTTGCCGAGCAGCAACAGCAGCTTGAAAAGCTTATCTTGAAGAGCCTCGTGACCGATGCCGAGTTAGAATATCTCCGCATATTTGAGAGTCCTGAAGCATTTTTAATCGAAAATAGCATGGGCTTCATCTCAGGATTGAGGGATCTGCTTTTGCGAAAATTCATCGATCGCACTTCTGATTCTCATGGGATCAGGCCATTGGAAGAGGTCTTCAGGCAGGGTGGACAGGTGAATATCAAAGAACACTTTACTATCACAGAGGCCGGGAGAGAGTACTTGAGACAGGTGGAATGACGCAACCGAAAGGAAAAGAGCTGGTCTGGATAGACACGTCGCGTCCATCCAGACCAGCTCTTTTCCTCTCGGTTGACTATCGAACCGCCGAGGTTAGATGCGGCCAACTACTACGTTGACGGTGAAGTTTTCCAGTTTTCGGGCCTCGGTAGGAGCAATCTTCTCGCGGTAGGCTCCATGGATAGGCGGAGGTTGAACGCCAGGAATGACCATCGTCAAATCGTCCGCCAGCAGCTTCTCGCGCAGCGCGTCCGTATATGGTTGGAGCAGGGTTTCCAGTTCCGGTTCCACATACAGCAGCAACGCGATATGGTCCTCGATTTTGAAGCCAGCCTTCTTGCGCATATCCTGGATATAGTGCGTCAGGTCACGTGCCAGACCCTCGGCCCTCAGTTCAGGCGTGATCGTGGTCTCCAGGGCCACAACATAGCCGCGTTCCTCAGCCGTTACAAAACCCTCACGAGCCGTCGAGACCACCACAACCTCTTCGGAGGTCAGCTCAATCTGCTGATTGTCAATGGTAAAGCTGAGCTTGCCGGTCTCACTGAGCTGACGAGCCGCCTCATTAGAGCCGTGGGCGTCCAGGCTCTTAAAGCGAGCCAGGATCTTTTGGACCAGTGGACCGTACTTGGGACCCAGGATCTTGACCTGTGGCTTGAGGGTGTGGGCAAGCATATCGCTATCCGCCCCCATCAGTCGCAGCTCTTTAATATTGAGTTCCTCCAACACCTGGTCTTTTAAACGTCGCAGAGCCGCCTCCTCCGTCTCATTGGTCACGCGCACATAGAGAGCGTTCAAGGGCTGGCGCACCTTGATCTGCGCTTTTTCACGTGCCGCTCGACCCAGACCGACCGCCAGCATAGCCATATGCGTCTCGCTTGTCAGCTTCTCATCCACCAGGCGCTCGTCAACCTCTGGCCAGTCGCACAGATGAACGCTAAAGGCAGCCTCAAGGTTGATGCCGCGTACCAGATTTTGATAGAGGTCCTCAGTTGTAAAAGGCATAAAGGGAGCCAGCAGCTTCAGCAGCGTAGTCAGACATTCATAGAACGTCAGATAGGCTCCCACCTTATCGCTATCCATGCGAGAGCGCCAGAAGTTCTCGCGTACCCGGCGCAGGTACCAGTTTGAGAAAATCTCCAGAAAATCCTGAATGGCCGCGCCCGGTCCCTCGCTATCGTATGACTCAAGTCCCTCAGTGACCGTATGGATCGTCTGTTGCAACTCCGAGAGGATCCAGCGGTTAATCTCACTGCGCTCCGAGACAGGTAGTGTGTGCTTGGTTGGATCGAAGCCATCGATATTGGCATAGGTCACAAAGAACGAATAGAGGTTCCAGACCTTATCAAGGGTGCGCCTCACCAGAACCCAGTGCTCGTTCAGACGCACAGGATTGCCAGTGTAGGACGAGGCCTCCATATCGGCAGCGCTTGGGATGCTCGGAAAGTTAAGGTTCTGCTCTGGTGTATGGTTCATAAAGAGCCAGCGCATCGTATCCGAACCCACTCTTTCGGCGGCATCGTCGAAGACCACCAGGTTGCCCTTGGACTTGTGCATGGGAGTGCCGTCCTCGCCCATCAACGTGCCATAGCCGAACAGCGTTTTGAAGGGCGCGGTCTTTTCCAACACAGTACTCATGACCAGCATCGAGTAGAACCAGTTTTTAAACTGACCCGGAAAGGACTCTGTAACGAAATCTGCCGGGAACCACTTCTGCCAGTGTTCAGGACTGTGCCGGTAATCCATCGTCGAGAACGGCACAATGCCCGCGTCCAGCCAGGGGTTGCCTACGTCCAGGATGCGCGAGATCTCGTTTCCACAGTGCTTGCAATTGATCTTCACGGCATCAACCCAGGGTCGATGCGGTGAATGTCCCTCAAACTCCTCCCAACCGGAGACCGCACGCGCTTTCAGCTCCGTTTCACTGCCAATGACCTCAAAGCTGCCACACTCTGAACAGTCATAGATTGGCAGCGCCAGGCCCCAGTAGCGCTTCTTCGAGATCATCCAATCGTCCATATTGCGCAGCCAGTCCATCTCGCGCTCAAAGCCAAAGCCAGGGATCCACTTGATCTGACGTACAACATCCATGATCTCATAGCGCAGCTTATCCATTGAGATAAACCACTCATCGACCAGGCGGAAGATCAACTCTGTTTTACAGCGCCAGCAGATTGGATAGCGGTGCGTATAATTCTGGGGACGGTAGAGCAGGCCCTTCTGGGTAAGATTATCAGCCACCTGCTTGCCCACCTCAGCGGTTGACTGACCTGTGAGCCAGTCATAGCCCTCGGTGTACACCCCGAAGTCATCCACAGGTGCAAGCACGGCCAGCTTGAACTCCTTCCCAAGTCCAAAGTCCTCACGTCCACAGCCAGGGGCGATATGGACAATGCCGGTACCCTCGGTCGCGCTAACCTCTTTCCACGGCACGACCCTGTGCTCAATACCCTGAGCCACCGGGAGTTCATCGAATGGACCGCTATAGCGCCATCCAACCAGATCCGCGCCCTTCAAGGTCTCAACAACTTTGTACTCGCCCTTATCACGTCCCTTCAAGGCCTTGAGTACCGAGAGCAGATCCTCAGCCAGATAGTAGAACTCCCCATCCTGCTCAACTTTAACGTACGAAAGCTCAGGATGAACAGCCGCAGCCACATTGGCAGCCAACGTCCAGGGAGTAGTCGTCCAGACCAGTAGATACTCGCCGGGTCGATCAAGCAGAGGCAGACGTACATAGAGACTGAGATGGCTAACCTCTTTATAGTCCTCAGACAGAGTCTCCATGTTTGAGATGCCCGTCGCGCAGCGCGGACACCAGGTCATCACATCATGCCCCTTATAGAGCAGACCCTTTTCCTGGCACTTTTGCAGAAAGGACCAGATCGTATAATTGTTCTCATCCGAGAGCGTATAGTAATCGTGTCCCCAATCCATCCAGTAACCCATGCGGATCGACTGATCAGTAATGCGTTTGGCATACATATAGACGCGCTCTTTACATAACTCGACAAATCTATCGATGCCGAATTGTTCGATCTCGCGCTTATTTTTGAATTGGAGCTGTTTTTCCACCTCGACCTCGACCCAGAGGCCCTGGCAATCGAAGCCATTCTGGTAGCGTTGTTGGTAGCCCTGCATCGTTTTGAAGCGCTGATAGAGATCTTTGTAAGTGCGGCCCCAGGCGTGGTGAACGCCCATCGGGTTATTCGCGGTAATGGGACCATCGAGAAAGGAATAGCGTTTCTCGCTCTGTGCATTGCGTTGCACGTATGCCTGCATGACGCGGTTATCATCCCACCACTGCTGGATTGTACGTTCCAGGCGCGGATAATCAACCTTGTCTGCGGTCTCCACATCGTGGAAGACGCTAGATTTTACTGACACAACGACCCTCCTCCTGCATGCAGGAAATTAGGATGGATAAAAAAGAGAGAAAAAGACCGAAAGAAACAATCAATCGATTAAGCGTATTTCCAGGCGTTTATTGATTCTGCCTTTATTTTCGGTGCGAGTAATACGAATGCCGCCGACCTCGCTGGTATGGCGTACATGTGTGCCGCCATCGGCCTGAAGGTCCAGCCCAACGATCTCGACGATGCGTATCTCGTGCATTTCCGGCGGTAACAGATTAATTTTGGTGCGAATAAGATCGGGTATAGCAAAGGCCTTCTCGCGTGGGAGAGTATAGACGCTAATAGGGTAGTCGGCCTGGACATGAGCATTAATTTTCTCTTCGATGAGAGTCAGGCGTTCGCGATTGAGATCTTCCATAGCGAAGTCCATGCGAGCGCGGTCGGGATACATCTGACCCCCGGTAACCTGGACGCCGAACTCTTTCCAGATAGTGCCACAGAGGATATGGAGTGCGGTATGGGTGCGCATCATGCGATAGCGAAAATCCCAATCGAGCTTACATTTAACCTCACTACCAACTGAGGGGGGAAGACGATCAAGGGTATGCCAGATGATATCGCTGCGTTTATTGAGTGCGATCACGGTGCCTGTTTCTTGCTCGTTGTCCCAGGTCAGTGAGCCATGGTCAGGCAATTGACCGCCGCCGCCAGGATAGAAAACAGTTGCATCCAGCGCGATTTCGTCCCCCTCAACCGCCACAACGGTGGCAGTACATTCAAACATAAAGCTATTATCGTGGTAAAGCAGTTTGGTTTTCATGTTGTTGCCCCTTTGCATTTTGTGTTATCGTATCTGTGTCTCGATCCCAAAAAAAACCTCCGTCCTTGTGAAGGGACGAGAGGATCTCCCGTGGTACCACCCTGATTAGCCAGATGGAGTTGCGCATGGAGGTGCGTTCTGGCTCGCTTTCGTTCTATAAGATCCCGGACTGCCTGACTGCCTGGCTGTTTTCCAGGGAGATAGAAGCCTCTCTGATAACGGTGAGGGTCCGGCTGGCTCTACTTGAGTTTCTGCCAGCGGCTCAGGAGTGATTTTCAGCTACTTTCCGGGTCCGCTTGCACCTGATACGGACTCTCTTGCACCGGGAGAGGCAGTTTACTGGCTCCATCATTGCCTGTTTTTCTGATCTTATAATACCAGAGAATGAGGATTCTTACAAGAAGCAGGGTTTAGCAAAAAGGGCTTCGCAAAAGTCCCTATCCAGCCATTGCCAGACCCCTCCCCTGGAGAAAAAGATAGATGGCGGCAGCGCAATCGCGCTGCCACCATCCATCCAAACGGGGTAGGTGGGCGGGGAAAGAAGTGACTTTTGCGAAGTTCTGTTACAAGAAGGAGGTTTTGTTGTTCAATGCATGGTACTGGACTGGTTTTTGATGAGCATTTTTTGTTGCATGATACCGGTAGCGAGTCCACGGTTTTGCTGCGTTCAGGCTCGTTTGAGCTGGCAGCTGAGTCTCATCCATCCTCGGTGGACATTACGAGGCGCACAAAGCAGTTTCTCGATGGGTCGGGTTTAACCGCTCTTATGCAGCCGATTCCCGCTCGTCCCGCCACCGGAGACGAACTGCTGGTCTATCATACATCAGAATATATCGATGGTGTACGCAAGCATAGCAGCGGTGGTGGACCCCTGAGGGGGAGTTGGGGCGAGATTGACGACGATATGTCTCTAGGTCCTGGCTCGTTAGATGCAGCGTTCTATGCGGCTGGGGGAGCTATTGAGGCAGTGAGGGCAGTACTGGCGGGGAAGGTTGGGAATGCCTATGCGCTTCTGCGGCCTCCGGGTCATCATGCCACCAGGAATCGGGCCATGGGCTTTTGTATCTTTAATAACGCAGTGATTGCCAGTGCCTATGCCAGGCGGGTCTTTGGTCTGGACCGGATTATGATCGTCGATTGGGATGTGCATCATGGGAATGGGACGCAGGACGCCTTCTATGCCGAGCCAGGCACGCTTTTCCTGTCGCTCCATCAGCACAACTGGTATCCAAAGCTGGCGGGCGAGCTGGAGCAGGTGGGGAGTGGGAGAGGAGCTGGCTATACGGTTAACATACCCCTGCCAGCGGGTACAGGTGATCGAGGGTATCGAGCAGCCTTTGAGCAGTTAGTGCTACCGATAGGACAGGCCTACAGTCCCCAACTGATCATCGTCTCGGCGGGTCAGGATGCCAGCTGGTTAGACCCATTGGCGCAAATGATGGTCACCATGGACGGCTTTCGTCTGCTCTCAACGCTCATCCTTGGTCTGGCCAGAGAGGTCTGTGATGGTCGCCTGGTCGTTCTACAGGAAGGGGGCTATAGCGCTGCCTACACTCCCTATTGTACTGCGGCGGTTCTGGAGCCGCTTGTGGGAACTGATCTGGGCATCGTTGATCTATATGCCACCTCAGATGAGCGCGAGCGTTGCTCAAGCATTTTTACCTCTTTTACCCAGGATGCGTTATTGCGTGCACGTTCCTGGCACAAGAACTGGTGGAAGCTATAACTTTGTGGTATACTTTGTGCACGCTGGTCTTACTCAACGAGGAGGAGAAACCATGGAACCACAGACACCGCGTGTCGGAACAGAAGAGTTTGCTGAACAATTTACGTTGGTTTTGTATGATCATTGGTCAGACATTATTACTGTATTAAATCGTCAATCCCCCCGTATTGCAGCTCTTTTAGGCGTATCAAGGCCCACTGGCATGAAACGGATACATGGGGGCTGGCAGATTCAAGTCGTCATCAGAAGAGTAGCTCGGCCCGACAAATTACGTCAGCCTCGCGATAACGAAGTAGTAGCGCATGCAATATGTTCCTGGGCGCGTTCTGCCGCTCAGCTAAGTTTGCCGCATGTAACTGTAATCTTCGAGATGTAAGTGATTGGGTCGCAAAAGGAGCCATGCATGTCATCTGCTCAATCTGGGGCACGACGGCAATTTCCCCAATTGGACCCTATTACCCTCCAACATCCATTTGACCGGGCTGCTATGTCGGCGTTAAAAAGAATTCCAGGCCTTGATGTTGTTGTGCGTAAGTTTATCGAGCTTTTCCCGGAAAAGGTCGCATATATTTTGAATGTGGCGCAGTCAGTGCGCGTCTCTCGTACTCAATGTCCGCAGTTGTATGCGATGTTGCGCGAGGCCTGCGCCATTCTTGATATGGCTGAACCGGAACTTTATGTGGCTCAAACCCCCCTTGTCAATGCCATGACAAGCGGCCATACTCGTCCCTACATCATTCTAAACTCCGCTCTGATTGATCTGCTGACTGAAGAAGAGACTATGGCCGTGATTGCCCATGAGTTGGGACATATCAGGTGCGGACATGTTCTCTATCTTACGATGGCTCGGGGTATTTCGCTGCTCTTGCAAATTATTGGCGATCTTACCCTGGGCATTGGTCGGTTGGTTGGACTTTCCTTAGAGTCCGCCATCCTTGAGTGGAGTCGCATGGCGGAGTTTTCCTGTGATCGGGCCTCGCTCTTAGTAGTACAGGACTCGAAGGTGCTACTCTCCCTGATGATGAAACTGGCCGGTGGTACGCTGTTCCAGCGCAATCAGATGAATGCCGACGAATTTCTCAAGCAGGCTGAACTCTATCGCGCCGTGGATACAAGTGTCCTGGATCGTTTGTATAAATCGTTGCTGGTGGCATCGACGACGCATCCTATGTTGATTGTGCGAGCCAGTGAGATCGTCAAGTGGGGCGATGGCAGTGAGTATCAGGATATACTGGCCGGAAATTATAAGCGCACCGGCCCGACGGTTCCTCCTACCAATGGTTCAGCCTCTCATGGAGTGAACGAAGCTTCGGTTGCGGGAAATCAATTGATAGTCTGTCCTCACTGCAATCGTAGTCAGACCAATCGCCGCTATTGCAGTTTCTGTGGGGGAAAGATCGGGTGAGTCAGGAGGGAACTGACCAGGGTAGGAGGGTGCGTCTGGGAGTCAGGACCGTGTCAAGGTTTGCAGGTTATGCGCTGATCATGCTCTCGGCGGTCCTTTTTGGTATCAATGGGAGTCTCTCGCGGCTCCTCTTTGACCGGGGAGTTACTCCCATAACCCTGGTCGAATTTCGCATGATCGTCGGCGGCGTATGTTTGTTGGTTTTTCTCCTGCTGGGACAGCGTCAGTCTTTCAAATTCTCCTGGCGAGGAGCGGGTTGGGTTCTCCTCTTTGGACTCTCCCTGGCCCTGGTGACCTACACTTATTTTGTTGCGATCAGTCGTCTGCCAATTGCCATTGTGCTCGTCATTCAATTTACGGGACCGGCCTGGATGGTTCTCTTCACAGCCATCTGGCGGCGGAGATTGCCTTCGTGGTATCTGCTTGTCGCGCTGGGCCTGACCGTTATAGGCGTGATCCTGGTAACCGACGTCTGGCATCAGCAACTGGTACAACTGGATACCACCGGACTCTTTTTTGCTTTCTGTGCACTGCTGACTTTTATCGCCTACCTGCTTTTAGGGAGGCAATCCAGCAAATACCTCCCCTCGATCACTGGTACCGCGTATGGAGCTGTTGTGGCCAGCGTTTTCTGGTTAATCATCCAACCGCCCTGGTCCATTCCTGCTGACACCTGGCGACCTCAAACCTTCATATTGATCATCCTTGTCGGGATCGTAGGTATGGCGCTGCCGTTTTCGCTGTCCATGGCCGGTCTGCATCGTCTTGACGCCACGCATGCAGGCATTGCCGCCATGTTCGAATTGCCAGCGTCAGCCATCATTGCCTTTTTCTGGCTTGGTCAGAGTCTGGACCTCTGGGAGATCCTGGGCTGTGTGCTGGTGCTGGTGGGGATTACCGTCGTGCAGTTAGAGAGGTAGTTTGGCAGGGCTGTTTAATGCTCTTTTGCTCGTCCCGCAGTGACACACGAAAGAGAGGGGGCAGAAGCGAGAGATGTCCTCTATAATCAGATGTATGCCACAACTCCTAGAGGATGGATCTTTGCAAAAGTTGTTCCATCAGCAACCATCCTGAGTGAGATAGATGTCTAGAAAGCTTGAGTCGCTGTCTGGCCAGAGTTGGTCCATGAGCATCCCACGACTGGCACGACGGCCATGAAACACCAGAAAGCTGAGCAGACGACGGGAATGCATCTTGCTTCCCCAGATTTCGGACGATACTTCCTGCCAGTTGCCCGTTTCATCGCGCTGGTTCACGCTCAGCGCTCCAAAGAGTCTGACCTGAATGGTTGTTGCGCTCTGCTCTGTCATGTTCAACGGTTCTCCTGAGCGCTATGCTCCCGTTAATATAATATATATAAAGAGTGGCTGGTAAGTGATTGGTATATGTGGGAGGAGGTTGTTCATATATTGCATACCTTTCGGGTGGGGAAAACGTAATAAAAGAGATAGTTGAGAATGCATATACGAGAGGAGTTTTTTCGATGTCACGAACATACAAAGGCCGTATGTTTTTTATAAGTTTAATGATCTTCCTGGTTCTTGTGATGGTGGGCTGTGGAACTACCGGGGTTGCCAGCGGCTCAACCTCGCCAGCGCAGACGCTCCAGAATAGCGCCGTAGCGATGACAAAATTAAAATCTACCCACGTAGATCTGCAAACATTACTGGATGTACAGCCAGGGAGTTCCGCAAGTGCGGGAGCCAGCGGCATCTCATTTAACGTCACGGGCCATGGTGACGCCTCGACCCCCGCTGAGGCCTCAATGACCTTATCATTGGGAACACAGCCCTACCTGTCCCTGATTAGTGTCGGCTCGAAGGTCTATGTCCAGAGCAAAAACGGAACCTGGTACTTCATCGACAAGAGCAAGATCAAAGATAATGCGCAAAACTTTTTCTCGCAAAGTATTGCTACTCGTCTCGGCCAGACTCTTGTGATCTTACAAAGTTCAAAATTGACCGATCATGGCCTTGAAGTTCTCAAAGGCGATAGTGTGGCTCTGGACCATATCACTGCCGTACCCGATCAGCAGACCTTGAAGGAACTTACGAATCAGTTAGAGGGTCTGCTGCCAACGAACGTGCAGAGCGTGCAAAATGCCTTGAAGCAAGCCACGCTTGATATGTGGATCGATCCATCAACCTGGTATGTCCATCAGGCCAGGCTGGATATCACGGGTCAGGTGAACATGAGCGCCGTGACCAGTTCAATCAGTCAAACATCCACCAGTAGTTCGGCGAACGCCCTTCCCTTTGATATGAAAGTTCAGCTCAATTTTAGCAAATTCAATCAGCCAGTCAACATCCAGGCCCCCCAAAATGCCGTGGCCCTGCCTGACTAAGCAATCTATGTGAACTTGTTTTCTGGGTTTCGCCGGGATAATAGCGCGAAAGATGAAAACGGACAGAAATATGGGTTAAACCCGTGTTTCTGTCCGTTTTTGCCTCTTGAAAAAGACAAGTTTCTGTGAGATAACTTTGCTATAGCCAGAACTATAGCCAGACAATTGGTGTTGACCTTCATCTATACGTGCTCTTTTGTACGTACTCTTTGCGGGTTAAACACCGGGCATGCATCTCACCAACTGGGACAGTGCTGCACAAGCTAGACTTCTATAGAGATTGAGCAATGAATGGGTCAGGAGAGAACCTTTATCTTCTTTTATGACACCTTTGGTATACTGGCTGTAATACAAAAGGGCAATGTGTCTCTCTCTATTGCGATAGTTATAGACGCTTTTCATCAGGTGTGTGGAGAAAAAAAGATATCTATGGAAAATTTTGAGCATCGCTACGATGAAGTTACCACCGTTAATGATTTGCCGGTGGGAGTTGCTCTTTTTGAGGCCAGGGAGTTGCGGCTATTGAGTGCCAATCCTATCTACCACACGTTTCTTGATCCTGCCTGGCGCGACGGGCAGGCTTTAGGTCGGACCGTGAATGAAATTAGCTCCACTCTTCAGGGGGCAGATATCGTAACGATACTGCGTACAGTTGCGGAGACGGGACTGCCCTTTCATGTCGAGTTATACCCTGCTTCGGATAATATGCGTGGTCAGACCTACTGGAACTGGTCTGTAGAGGCCTTGCGCGATACCGATGGCCATATTTGTTATTTGCTGTTAACCATAAGTGAACTGACGGCTTATGTAAGAGAGCGTCAGCAGATTGAGGCCGCCCAGGAGACACAACGTCAGATAAGTAGCGCTATTGACGAAGAGCGCCAGCGACTCTCAGTGATTGAGAGTGTTGCACGCGGCATGCAGGTCTCGCACGAAACGCGCAGACAATGTCAGAAGGTAATCTCCACTCTGGCGACACATTTTCCAGTGCAAGAGATTTTTGTCCACATAGCAGGTGTAGATCATCCCTTGCTCTATCTATTGGATAGATATCCAATAATCTCAAGTGCAGCCGACATGGGAACCAGACAGGTAGTTCCTGCCGAGAATTTTCTCTCTACACGTCCAGAGCATTTACAGCGTGAGCCGTTTGTGGTGAACGATTTGCAGGCTTTGCCGAAGGGTACGCTGCGTTCAAGGCTGGATGCTTTTGTCCGCACGGGTGCTCAAGGGTATCTCTGTATACCACTCTGGCAGGAAGATCACTTGCAGGGGACCTTGACAGCCACGTTCACTGTGCCTCTGCTCTCTGAATCGTTTATCATTGAGACTTTTGTCCATGAGGGGATGCAGTTAGGTTCGAAGCTATCACAGGCTTACTATTATAAATCTACTGCACAAGAGCATAAGCGCCTGCAAGCTATTCTTGAGCAATTTCCTGAGGGAGTATTGATTATAGGGGGTGCAACTGGCACTATCACCTATGCCAATATTCAGGCCAGCGATATTGTGGGGATACCGCATGAGGAGTTGATTGACTTTCCCTTCCATCTACTGCCTCAGTCTGCGATCATGCAAAGGCTGGATGGATCACCCCAGCTTTCCTGGAACTTTCTGGCGGTACGAGCTTTAACTGGTGAAACGATTACCAATCTGGAGACAATTGTCACACGACCTGACGGGAGTTGTATTGCGGTCCGCTGTTCCTGTGCCCCGTTGCGGATTGATCCAGGCGGGATTATGAGTGTGATAATTGTTTTTCAGGATGTGACAGTCCAGAAGGAAAAAGAGAAAGAGAAAGCTTCCTTTCTTACGATGATCAGTCACGAGTTGCGCACACCTATGACTGTGATTGTGGGGTACATTGAGCTGCTGGAGATGCTGATCTCGCAGGGGGATGGACTCAATATCGTACGCCTCCAGCAGATTTTTGACCGTTTGAATCAGCAGAGCGATTATCTGGCGCGTCTCATTGAAGAGTTGCTTAACGTTTCCCATATTGAGTCCGGGCAGTTTTCGCTCAGTTTTGCTGAGCACGATTTACAGGCTTTACTGGTTCAGACCGTTGAGAGTTTTGAAACGACATTGAAGGGGCAGCATCTTCATCTGGTTCGGGAGGGGGTTTCACCGCATGATCGCCTGATGATGAAGTGCGATAAAACTGGCATAGTACAGGTGTTTAACAATCTGATAAGCAATGCTTGTAAATATGGATCAGAGGGACAATCTGTGGAGGTCGGCCTGCGCATGAATGAGGCGCAACCATTAGAGGTTATTTGCTGGATTAAGGATCAGGGAGTAGGTATTGAATGGGAGGAGCAAGCACGTATTTTTGCCCGTTTCTATCGCTCTCGCTCCTCCCGCACGACGACCAGTGGTCTGGGTATAGGACTCTATGTTGTGAAGGAGATGGTGGAGGCTCACGGCGGTCGGGTTTGGGTGACGAGTGAACCTGGGGAGGGTGCGACTTTTTCTGTGGCGTTGCCGATCCTGGTGCGCGTGAGCGATAAGGCTCCTCATGGCAAGTGACCTCATGCGGAAATGCCAGAAAAGTTGACAACGTCTGGAGTGCTCTGCTATAGTCCCTTATAGGTTCTAGACAGGTGCGGTGAGTTTTCTTGCCGGGCTTAGAGTGCTATACATGGATTGTCCATGAATGTGACGGGAACATATCCTTAAGGTCGTCGGTACAGGTCAAACCAGGCAAGAGAAGTCAAGAGATAATGTGATCTGTAGGAAGAAGATCTTTTCCCGTGTTTTGAAAGGCAGGATAAGGCATATGGACAGTGGCAGTAGTCAACCTCCTCAAGTGGGGTGTCTACGCCATTCCGTACAATCAACGAGTTCGTAGTCCTCGCGCAATGGTTTTCTTCTTGAAGATCGCTTTCAGCCCGCTGCTCGTTGTTGTCACGGAAATTTTTTGCATGAGCGGCGAGAAGCAGAAAGTGATAGGTTCTTTCCTCTAAGTAAGCAAGCAGGGAAGTTCAATCCTCGTGTTCCTCCGCTGTACCTGATTTCATCTTTAAGAAACCTCAACAGTAATTCCACAAGGGAAAACAACTCTCTTTGAGGTGGGTTGATCGTGGGAAAGACAGTGAGAAAGCAGCTGTTTGGGGTCGTTTCTGTAGAATATCCGGTCGTTTATTCTGCGCAAGAGAGGCGAGAGCTATGAAGCGGATAAAATCGAGGAATATTTCTGACAGGCGTGTTGTGGAGCGTAAGTCGAGGCGGCAGCGTGGGTTGGGGAAGCGTCTGTTATTCTTTTTAAGTATTTTTGGTCCAGGATTGATTGCAGCCAATGCTGGCAACGATGCTGGCGGAGTTGCGACTTACGCCCAGGCAGGTGCGAGCTACGGATACAATCTGTTGTGGGCTTTGCTTGTTAGTAGTGTCTGTGTGGCGATAGTGCAGGAGATGTGCGCACGGATGGGAACGGTGACCGGGAAGGGCCTGGCGGACTTGATTCGTGAGCAGTTTGGGGTGCGCTGGACCGTTCTGGCGATGCTGGCCTTTCTGGTGGCTAATACGGGGATCACGATCTCGGAGTTTCTGGGGATTGGGGCAAGTGTGCAGGTTCTGGCCAATGATATTAGCACGCCCTGGATCTATGTCGTGGTGCCGATCTCTGGTTTTTTGCTCTGGTGGATGGTGACGAGAGGGTCCTATCGGCGGGTAGAGAAGGTTTTTATTATTATGTCCCTGGGGTTTCTCTCCTATATACCGGCAGCCTTTGCCGCGCATCCCGCCTGGGATACGATTGCTTACCAGACGGTCATTCCTCAGTTCTCGACCTCAAGCGGCTATCTATTGACCGCGGTGGCGCTGGTGGGCACGACGATCAGTCCCTATATGCTCTTTTATGTGCAATCGGCTGTCGCTGATAAGGGGATCAGGATCAGTGAATATGCATACGAGCAACTGGATATCTATTCAGGAACCCTTTTTGCGACCCTCATCTCGCTTTTTATGATCGTGGCGACCGGGGCGACGCTCTACATTGCTCATCATCCAGTCAATAGTGCGTTGGACGCGGCCTTTGCTCTGCGGGACCTCGTCGGTCGCTATGCCTCGTTGCTGTTCGGGGTCGGTCTGTTTGGGGCTTCATTGCTGGCGGCGGCGGTTCTACCGCTCTCTACGGCCTATGGGATCTGTGAGGCCTTTGGTTTTGAGCGAGGCGTTTCACGTAGTTTTAAAGAGGCCCCTGCCTTCCAGGGCATCTTTACGGGCCTGATTGTGCTGGGCGTACTTGTCACTCTGATACCGGGTCTGCCTATTTTTCAGGTCTTGATTGTTCTTCAGGATGTAAACACCGCTATGTTGCCAATCCTGCTCATTTTTGTTATCCTGCTTGTGAACAATCGCCGACTCATGGGACGTTGGACCAACTCATTGGTGACGAACATTCTGGCCTGGGCGACGATGGCGTTTGTCTCCGTTTTGACCCTGCTCCTCCTCGCGACAGGTATTTTTCATATCCAGCTTTAGAAAAAGGTGAGCTGGGCTGTGTTGCGGGGAGTCCGCTCCGCAACACAGCCCATCTCACCTTTTTTAATGGGGTGG
>DAOTTL010000133.1:0-6078 GCA_034438135.1 Ktedonobacteraceae bacterium
TGCAGAAAAGTTCGGGATGACTCATAAGGGGCGGCCTGCATAGCAGGCCGAAAGCCCTCTGCTAGCTTGAAAAAGCTTCTACGTTTGGGGCACCCTCTCTTTTTTGCTGAGCTGGTTGTCCGCGCAGTCGGCCTGCCATGTATAAAAAGAAGATCAGCATGGCGATAACTTCAACGGCGTTAATAACTTCAAATGCGTCGATACTTATGCCACTGAAGTTAATGCTCCAGGTCATAAAGAAGTGACCGATGGGATCGGGAAGTAAGGCCAATCCTATTGACCCGTTCCAGGTGGCGTGTTGGAGGATGGCATATCCGCCACAGGCAAGGGCCAGCAGAATTCTCCGTCTTCCACTCCCCTCCTTTTCATGTGTCAAATAGTACCAGCCAAGGGCCATCATTGCTGCTCCAAAACCGTGAAGCAGGCCCGCACCTGAACGTTCCAATGCTACGCTGAGCCAGTTTGTGTATCCACTGCTGATGTAACCTGTTGTCTCTATCAGATTAAAGCCGAGTCCGCAGGCCAGTCCCAGAGCAAAGGCTTCCGCTTTACTTCTCACACGACCAATCAGGATTATCACTGCCAATGGTTTGACAAACTCCTCGACCAGGGGGGCAATCACTGAAACGGTCAACAGAAGGATTGCGATAATAGATGGATTGGCTGTGCATGAGGTCGAGTCGCTGAGACAGGTCGTGATCGTGTTGCTTTGAGAGCCTGCCAGAAGGATTGTCAAGATAGACTCCAAAATAATAGCCAGACTAACACTCAGCGTTGCACCGCTTACAAGAGCCAGGGTAAAACGCCGCCAGGTTGTCGGCAGGGGATCTGTCTTAGAGGGGCGCAAGCGATAAAGGCCAAGCGACAGGATTGTCAGAACTGGAAAGATGGCCGCCAGGTAGATGAGTACGGTAGTTAGCGGAGGTGTCGTTATATCTAGCTGTTGACTATGGAGCAGGATGCCTATCGCCAGTATTACCAGGTAACTCAGCAGGAAGGTCCAGAAGCGCGGCAACCGGATGCTGTGAGATGCTTTCTGGAAGAAGAGTGCTCGGATGGTGTGATAGATGCAGAAACTGCCGCCAATGATGCCCATAAGAGCAAAGGCCAGGATTGCTATGCTTCCTTCAAAGCGGGCAGCTTCAGGTAAGTTGGACGATGGCACGATTTCGATGAGACCGGCGAGACCCAGGCATACGAGGCCTCCTAGTGTGACTAACAGTGAGCATATGAATGCAATAATGCTTACGACGAGGGTGTAGGTATCACGTTTGGGGGCAACTGGCGCGGCTGGCCAGGGATAGTACCCATAATATCCGTAAGGGAGATACGGATATCCATTTTGAGAGTAACCACTCTGCCCAGGATAGAAAGGCATCTGTCCGGGGACAAACTGACCCGGCACGGGCTGCCATGGAGTACCGGGATGACCAGGGACAAACTGACCCGGCACGGGTTGGTACGGTCCGGGTGCGTAGGCAGGAGGATATCCTGAACCCTGGTACGGTAAGGGTTGAGGGGCATGAGCTTGTACGCTTCCATACTCGTGCAGCGGTTGCGACGCGTGCTGTCCCCATGTCGATTCCTGCCAGGGTGCATGCGAATGCTGATTCGCCTCTGCGCCAGACTGAATGACCGGTGCATGAGACGGTGCACTCTCTCCGGTGAACTGGCCAATCACTTCTTGTGATGATCCGTTCTCCCTCGATAGCGATCCAGATGCTGGATCTGAATAGTTTGAGCTCACGATCTTTTACTTTCTTTAGGATTCTTCCAGGTTTTTCTCTTTTTTAAAATGGTCCCGGTCTTTCCTCGTATAGCTGGGACACAAGATTTACCTCATCTCATATTCGTCGGGAAGAATATCGGTCTTTTGTATGTACGAATCAGATGCACCGGTAGTTTTAACTGATTGAAAAAATGAGTAAACGCCCCTGCTGGCGGTTGCGCCGCCGCATCTTAGGGATATGAATCATCCCTGATTTTAAAGACAGAAGAAAAGGATGAGGTTGTTAGTAGCGAAGCTGCTAACAACCTCATCCTTTTCTTCTGAAGATATATGAGTCATTCCTATCTTTTCTGCGACTTGCAAAGCCGCCCCTCCCCCGAGAAAAGGGATGACTCACAATAGATAGATGTTTAGCGCTCGACGGATACAACAGTAAATTTGCCATTGTTTTGAAGGATGCCAGTCAGTTCTGCGTGCACTTTGGGCGAATAATGCGTAGTATTATCGCTTGGTGTCAGGTGAGCCTGCCATTCTCCATTCATGATCATCAACTGATAGTGATCGCGACCTGGCTGACTGTGTAAACAATTGTAGAGATCCTGGACCCGCATCTTGTCGTTGGAGACGGAGCGCTCATCGGGACCGCTTAGTTGGAGTGTGATCCAGATGTCGTACTCTTTGCGGTTCATCTCTTCTTCCAGGCCGGTGAAGAGTTCGGCTTTATCGCAGACGATATTTGGTTCGTCATTGCGCATCTGCACTTCGCCGGTCAGGATAATGACGTTATTTTCCTCCCACAACTCAGGCTTCTGTTCATAGGTGCGTGGGAAGACGGTGACGTTGACTGAGCCATGGGCATCCTCCAGGCGGGCCATACACATAGTATCGCCTTTTTTGGTGGTGATGCGGCGAGCCTCGGTGATCATTCCTCCCAGGGTGACTTTTTGTTTGACCATTTCTTCGCCGATCAGGGCCGTGTTGTGTTTGACTCGTTCTTTGAGTACTTCGATGAGATAGGCCAGTGGATGCTTGGAGATATAGAGGCCGAGCAGTTCCTTTTCCCAATTCAGGAGATCGTTGCGCGAGATCTCTGGTGCGTTGGTGGCGAGCTGGAATTCGATGGCATCGCTGATCTCTGAGATGTCTCCAAAGAGACTGAGTAGTCCAGTAGCTTTGGCTGTCCGTTCGCTTTTGCCGAACTGCATTGCGCGTTCGACGGAGTGTAGCAGGATATGGCGTTTGGCCTGAGTCCCATCGCCGAAACTGTCCATCGCGCCCGCTTTGATGAGCGTTTCCAGGGCACCCTTGCCTACTGCGCGAGGGTCTACTCTGGTGCAGAAATCGGCCAGAGATTTGAAGGGTCCGTCCGCCAGACGTACTCGCTGAATCTCCTGGATGGGACCCTCGCCGATACCTTTGATGGCCAGCAAGCCGAAACGAATGCCGCTGTTCTCTACACTGAAGCCCTGCTCTGATGCGCTGACATCGGGACCGTAGACCTCGACGCCCATGCGTTTACATTCGGCGATGGCGTTGGCGATTTTTTTTGCGTCGGCGGCCTCGGTGGTCATGGTTGCCGCCATAAATTCCGCGGTATAGTTGGCTTTGAGGTAGGCGGTGTAGAAGGCCACGACGGCGTAACTGGCGGCGTGAGCTTTGTTGAAGCCATAGCCACCGAAGGGCAGGACCAGGGTGAAGAGTTGCTCGGCGACCTCTTGTTTCATGCCGCGCTCCACAGAGCCTTTGATGAAGTCTTCACGGTATCCCTCCACTTCGTGCATGATCTTCTTGGAGAGGGCTTTACGAAACTTGTTGACCTTGCCCCAGGAGAAGCCAGCAAGGTTGACGGCGATGAGTAACACCTGGTCCTGATAGACGATGACTCCGTATGACTCGGATAGCCATTCGGAGAGTCGTGGGTCGAGATAGGTGACCTTCTTGCGACCATGTTTTGCTTCGATGAAGTCGGGGATACTATCCATTGGACCCGGTCGGTAGAGCGCGACCATAGCGGTAACGTCTTCGACGCAGGTGGGTTTGAGCTGCTTGATATACTCGCGCATCTTTGCGCCTTCTAACTGGAAGATACCTGTCGTCTCTCCCTCTGAAAGCAGGTCAAAGGCCTTTTTGCGTTTCTCGTTCTGGAGTTCTGCACCTGGTACGTCGAGCGGTAGTTCGTCCAGGGGGATCTTCTCCAGGTCGATATCTTCTCCGCGTGAGACCTTAATAAACTTGATGGCGTTATCCAGAATGGTCAGGTTTGAGAGACCCAGGAAGTCGAACTTGATCAGGCCCAGTTCTTCAAGGTGTTTCTGTTCATATTGCGTTTCACGACCAGCTTGAGGATTCTTATAGTCCTTTGAGCGCAGGGGCACGAAGTTTTCAAGCGCCTCGTTGCCAATAACCACGCCCGCTGCATGGGTTCCTGTCGAACGAACACTGCCTTCTAGCCGAAGGGCCTGATCGATGATCTCTTTGGCAAGCTGGTTTCGATCATAGAGTGCGATCAACTCGCGTTCGCTCTCCATGGAGCCTTTAAGCGTAACTTTGGGACCCGTGGGGATCAGACGGGTGATTTCGTCGCCCTGTTTGGGTTCGCCCATGACGCGAGCTACGTCCTTGACCGAGTTTTTCGCGGCCATGGTGTTGAAGGTGACCATCTGGGCCACACATTCAGGACCATATTTTTTCGCCACATATTCTATGACCTCTTCACGCCGATCGTCTGGAAAGTCCATATCGATATCGGGCATGTCCGTGCGTTCCGGGTTCATAAAACGTTCGAAGAGGAGTTGATAGCGCAGCGGATTGACGTTCGTAATGCCCAGCGTGTAAGCCAGAATGCTGCCTGCTGCCGAACCTCTGGCGAGACAACGAATGCCATGCTGGCGCGAGTAATTCACAAAGTCCCATTCGATGAGAAAGTAGGCGGCAAATCCTTTCTCACAGATCAGTTTCCATTCATAGTCCAGCTGACGTTTGATGGGGTCAGTCATCTCGCCAAAGCGCTCTTTGACGCCCTGAACGCAGAGTTCATAGAGGTATTCTGCCTGTGAACTGTACTGAGGAGGAACTTCATAGTTGGGGAGCGCGGCCTTATAGGCCAGCGGATCGACCTGGCACATCTCGGCGATTTTAATGCTATTCGTCAGTGCGTCGGGCATCTCGGGGAAGAGTCGGGCCATCTCGTCAGCGCTGCGGAGAAAGTACTCACGACTGTCAAACTTCAGACGCTTCTCGTCAGTTCGCTGCTTGCCAGTTTGGACACAGAGGAGGACATCATGTGAATCGGCGTCATCGGCGTCTACATAGTGGAGATCGTTCGTCGCGACGATGGGCGTGCCGAGTTCGCGATGAAGTTCGTAGAGGGCATGATTGACCTTGCCCTGAGGGGAGCCCTCACCGTGGTGCTCCTGTAGCTCCAGAAAATAGTTTTCGGGTCCAAAGACATCCTGATAGTAGCGAATAGCTTTGCGTGCGCCCTCCATATCCTCTTTGAGGATGAGCTGTGGAATCTCGCCTGCCAGACAGGAGGAGGTCGCGATCAGTCCCTCGCTGTACTTCTCGATCAAATGGCGATCGACACGTGGCTTATTCTGGTGAACGCCTTCGGTATTGGCGATAGTCGTGAGTTTCATAAGATTGCGGTAGCCAGTATTGTTTTTAGCCAGCATTAAGAGATGCGTATAGTCATCTTTAAAACGCCGCGTTTTATCAGAGATATCGTCAGTTAAATATCCTTCCACCCCGAGCACTGGATTGATGCCTTGAGCATGACAGGCTTTATAGAAATCGATGGCCCCATACATTGCGCCATGATCGGTTATCGCCAGATGTTTCATGTTCAGAGCTTTTGCCTGACTGACCAGCTTCTTGATACGACTAAAGCCGTCCAGAAGAGAATATTCCGTATGTACATGCAGGTGAGCAAAATCAGCGCCCATACCGTTTCCTCCGTCAATAAAAGAGAGACCCTACTCTAAGGATGTCAGAACAGGCATTCTAAATACAATGGTACCTGAACAGGCATTCTAAAATCAAGCAAAAAAGAGGTGATTTTTGGTGGTCTCTTTGAATTATCGCTTATATTAACGTTTAGGGGAATCCCTTTGGTACCAACGGCAGCAGGATTGAGATTACCTTTTCGGCACATGCAAGAAGCAAACGTCCTGGCCACTGCTTTTTGTATGCTTTGCAATTATCACTTGTGTAAGCGCAAAGAGCTTTACGCATGCTGCATTGACCTGGCAGGCCACCCCACCCCATTTATATGAGTCATCCCTCACTTTTCTGCGGCTTGCAAAGCCGCCCCTCCCCCCGAGAAAAGGGAGAAATGGCTGAGTTTGGCA
>DAOTTL010000134.1:0-11549 GCA_034438135.1 Ktedonobacteraceae bacterium
TACCTCCCGCCGGAGGTAGAGTTGGAACGCTTGTGCCCAGATCCGGCGCAGGCGTTGAGTTCGCCTGGTTCAGGTACCAGTCGCGGTAGGTGTGTTCTGCAAGCCGGATAGGCCAAGGATGATCAGGGCTTTCAGCTCTGAAACAAACCCAACATGAAAGAAGCAGCAGGCGCAAGGCAGGCGACTTTTGAGAAACGCTGACACTACAGTACCAGTAACTTGACAAATTAACACAACAAGTGTATAAGAAACATAACTACTCAGAAAGAAACTCTTCCTTATCTGTTGCCTCCCAAATTGAGGTTCCTGAACTGCAAGAGAAAAAAACTGAAGGATTACAAAAAAGCAAGGACCCTGCAATGAGAAAAAAAATAGATTTTACGACTGACTCTCTTCTCATTTCTCTTCTCTTGCCTTTGAAACATATGAACCGGGACGGATAAGGCGTTTCGTTTTTCCTGAAAGCATCGCCAACGAGACGTGCAAATACGTCTCGCTTTTTATTTTGAACAAAAAGCCACCGATAAGCACTCATTATTGATGGGTTTCACACAAAGTAGAGAGCGGATGTCAGATCGCCAACATAAACGAAATCTTACGTAAGGAAAAAACTGACTTTTTACTTCCACAAACGACGTGTTCAATAGATAAGAAGGTTCTATGCCTCATACGAGCCACAAAGGGCACTATCTATGAAAAGTAGAGCAGACTCATCCTTACATACTGATTTCTATTACATTGGGAGTTATTATGACTAAACAACTGCTCGCGACCGATCTTGAAACACTGGCCGCGGAGGTGAAAGCTTATACAGCGAAACATCTCAACCGATATATCGATGAATTGACGAAACTCTGTGCCATCGACTCTCCAAGCTATCATAAGCAGGGACTGGATGAAATTGCCTCTTACCTGGCCACACGTCTGCGAAATATAGGAATGCAAGCGACAGTAATTGAGCATGAAGAATATGGAAATGATGTGCTTGGGATAGTTCGCGGTGGTGGACAGGGGAAAGTTCTCCTCTTAGGACATATCGATACGGTCTATCCCGTTGGTACTGCCACAAACCGACCCGTACGTGTGCATGGCAATATGGCTTATGGACCTGGCGTCAATGATATGAGGGGAGGCGTTCTCTCTGGTGTTTACGCCATTGAAGCTCTTCTGGCCGCAAATTATCACTCATTTGGCGAAATTCGTTTTTTATGTGTCTCAGATGAAGAGATCTCGACTCGTCATAGCGAGGAGCTTTTGCGAGAGACGGCTCAGGGCTGCCAGGCGGCCTTTATCCTGGAGGCTTCACGCGACAATGGAGATATTGTCAGTGCTCGCAAAGGTCTCACGACCTACGAATTAGCTGTGCACGGGCACGCGGCTCATGCTGGCGTGGAACCCGATAAAGGTGTCAGTGCCATCCTGGAACTGGCACACCAGATCTTACAGTTTCAACAGGTGCATGGATGGCGCGAAGGCGTGACGATAAATACTGGCGTTATATCGGGAGGCATGGCGCTGAATGTTGTACCTGATTTTGCTCAGGCTAGCATCGAACTGCGTTACCTCCATCCTCAAGACAGAATTGCGACCGAAGCGCGGTGGGCGGAGATTATGCAACAGAAGTTGCTGCCCAAAACCGAGATTACCTTGCATGCTCTCATCACTACAAGATCACATCCGTTAGTCTGCACGCCCGAAAGTCTGATACTGGCCGAACAGGCTCAGAATATCGCTCACATGCTAGGCTTCTCTGTCAAACATGTACTCACCGGTGGGGTTTCCGATGCGAATTGCACCGCTAATTACGGCATCCCCTCGCTCGATGGACTCGGTCCCATCGGCGGCCTGGATCATAGCCCGGACGAATATCTTATGATCGATAGCGTGGCTCCGCGCACAGCATTGCTCGCAGGCCTTATCGTTAGATCAGGATCTTAACCCACAGAATTCTTGCTTCTGCCTGCCCTCAAACACAAGAGTATGAGTCACCCCTGGCACCTGAGTGGTTACCATCCCTGGTAACCACTCAGGTGCCCTGCCGAAACCGCCCCACCCTACAGGGGAAAAAGGCATGTCGAGCAAGATGGGCGGTGCACCGCACCGCCCGTTTTGCTCGACATGCCTTTCTATTCGCCGCCGCAGGCGGCAAGCAGAGGGCACCTGAGTAGTTATCAGGGATGACTCATAAGAGAAAAAAACTGAGGCACGTGTGCTGAACGTGCCTCAGTTTTTTTCTTAAGAGCAAGGAATAGAACTATCAGTCAGACTGGTTTATCCAGGCAATCTATTACTAGACTCGCCTGGCACGCCTGCCTGCGACCAGATTGTAAATCACAACAATAGCCGCAATAACGAGTAGTATATGGATCAGTCCACCACCAATTTGTAGAACAAATCCTAGTAACCACAAAACGACAAGAACGACAACTACAGCCCAAAGAATACCGAAAATGCCCATGATTGCTCACTCCTTCTGCCTTCAGCACACAAAAACGGTGCTATCTTTATAGAAGACCTTAGACACGTTTGTTTCATCTAAATGGAACACGTAGCAGACCTCTAAATAGTTTTAAACAGAAGAAAAGAATGCAAAAAACCTTGTCAACTCTGGGCATCTGCTATACAGTATAAGAAGCAATGTCAGCATCCTCTAGCAGATATGACTTTCTGTAAGCCATGTCACTGGAGACTTGCGATGGTCCGCACCGCACCGCACCTCTCATCTCGACGAGAGGTGCGGTGCGGACCATCGCAAGGGCCACACTCTCTATTAAAGTGCGATGTGCTGCATGAATGAGGATCGAAACGATTGAGAAGGTACAGAGACCTCCTGTTCGATCCAGATGCGGCACTTAAAATTGTGGTGAACACGTTTTACCACGTTTTGAAAGGCAGTAATCACTATGTCTGCCGATACGCAGACAACAGTCAACGCTGCGCCAGGGACTCAGGAAGACGAGGCAGCAGCGATTGTCGTTGATACATTGAGCAAAAACTATGGTTCCAATCCGGTCGTAGATCAAATCTCCTTCACAGTTCGTAAAGGAGAGATCTTCGCACTACTCGGTCCAAATGGCGCGGGTAAGACGACAACTGTTGAGATACTTGAGGGGTACCGTGCCCCCGATAGTGGCCAGGTACGTGTACTGGGTCTTGAACCGATGCGCCAGGCGGCACAGCTCAAGGCCCAGGTGGGCGTTATGCTTCAGCAGGATGGTCTCTATCCAGGACTAAACGCACGCGAAATTCTTCATCTCTTCGCCAGCTATTATGCCCGTTCACACAATATAAATGTGTTGCTGGCAAAACTAGGACTGGCAGGGGTCGCGAAAACACGCTACCGACGCCTCTCAGGGGGTCAGAAACGGCGTCTAGCCCTGGCAGTAGCACTGGTGGGCTATCCCAAACTGGTTTTCTTGGATGAACCAACAACCGGGATGGACCCCCAGGCTCGCCTGGCAACCTGGGAAATTCTACGTGAACTGAAACAAAACGGTGTGACTATCCTCATGACCACCCATCTGATGGACGAAGCCGAACGACTGGCTGATCGCATCGCTATCATTGACCATGGACGCCTGATCGCACTCGATACGCCTGCTGGCCTGACCGGAACGCAGGACTCTCATACAGTACGCTTCACGGCCTCCCCAGGTCTGGACTGTACACAACTGGCTCAACTCCCGTTCGCGCTCAAGGCCGAGGAAACTCGTCCCGGTAGCTATCTGATCGATACGGAGTCGGTACCTGCTTTTCTGGCAGAATTGACCGCCTGGTTACGCGATCAGCATATTGTACTCTCTGAATTGCGTGTGGGACACGGTTCCCTGGAAGAGCTTTTCCTACGCCTGACAGGGGAAGAGGTACGAGAGTAATGGCAACAACACAGACAGGCACACTTCAACAGGAAGAGCCGCACGCCGCCTCCTTCGCCAAACAGGTTCTCTCTCAAACACGCACAGAGCTCACAATGACCTTGCGTCAGGGAGAACGCGTGCTGGTCACACTGTTTATTCCTATCTTGCTCCTGATCTTTTTTACCGCACTCAAGATCATTCCGACGACTCCGCAAGAGAGCGCGGTCGATTTTCTTTTGCCTGGCATTCTGGCGCTGGCAATTATAGCCGCTGGCATGGTCAGTCTGGGTATCGCAACAGCCTACGAACGCTATTATGGCGTCCTCAAGCGTCTGGGCAGTTCTCCACTCCCACGCAGCGGACTGATCATCGCCAAAGTCATAGCGGTTCTAAGTCTGGAGATCCTTCAGATCCTTCTTCTAGCGGCAGTCGCGATCATATTTTACGGCTGGCATCCAGCAGGCTCCTGGCCTTTGACCATTCTGGCACTGGCGTTGGGAACAGTCACATTTGCCTCTCTGGGTCTGGCAATGGCCGGTGGACTTCGTGCTGAGGCCACACTGGCCGGTGCAAACGCGCTCTACCTGATCTTTCTCTTCATCGGTGGGGGCATCCTCCCACTCGATAACCTGCCCGGTCCACTGGCCTCCCTGGCCCAACTCCTGCCCGCTGCCGCCCTCACTCAGACCCTGCAAGCTACAATGATCCCTGGCAGACCCTTTCCTGGCACGGCCTTTTTGACTCTGGCAATCTGGGCTCTCGTCCTGCTGGTCCTGGCAATCAAAACGTTCAAATGGGAATAAAGAAGAAATGAATGAGTTTGCACACCGCTTTGCGGCATGCAAACTCATTCATTTCTTTGAAGATTATGAGTCGCCAGAAAGAGCGTATCTACTCTTAATACTCTTCTTCTGGCATATGTTCGGGAAGATGCACTAGAGCCACCAGAAACATCAAAAGGATCAGGATATGTAAAACCGTACACCAGGCACACAAATTATGAAGTAGAACAATCTCGACAAAGACAAGATAGAGAGCGGTCAGTACACCCAGCAAAGTCCAGAGGAAACCAAGGACGCGCAGCCAGCGACGTTCATAACCAGGCAACAGCATCAGCACAGCCAGCACACCCACGACCAGACACCAGCCTAAACCAGCCAGAGAGATCGGGAGAGACGTTCCTGGAATATAAGAATAGCGACTTGTGATTACGCGTGCGCAATTCACAAAGCCGCTGTCTGGACAGGCCAGCACAACTTGATCATCATAATGTGTCAGAGTCAGATAAAAAGCGTCCGCCATCCCTAAAACAGCCAGTATCAGCAGAGAAAACTGTGCCCATAAACGACGTACACTACTCATAGAAACAATTTCTATCCCTTCGTTGAGACAACTTCTATCCCTTCATTAGCCCGCCATATTTGATACCTGCTCAGAGAAGTGACAGGCAGCATAGTGCTCACGTCCTTCTTTGCGATCGAAGCCCGGTTCAATCTCCCGACAAACCTCCTGAGCCATGGGGCAGCGAGGATGAAAACGACAGCCACGAGGAATATTGATAGGACTGGGCAGATCGCCAGTCAGAATAATGCGTTTGCGTGTCTTCTCAATGCCTGGATCAGGAATAGGGATAGCAGAGAGAAGTGATTTCGTATAAGGGTGTTGCGGAGATTGGTAGAGTTCATCCCGATCAGCCAGTTCAACAATCTTTCCCAGATACATAACCGCAATCCGATCGGCCACGTGCTTTACAACACTTAGATCATGCGACACAAAAAGATAGGTCAGGTTGAACTGATTTTGCAGCCGCTGAAGCAGGTTCAACACCTGAGCACGGACGGATACATCGAGCGCCGATACAGGTTCGTCAGCAATCACGAACTCCGGGTTAATTGAAAGAGCACGTGCCACCACAATGCGCTGACGTTGTCCTCCACTAAACTCGTGAGGATAGCGATCGATATATTCCGCGCGTAGACCGACCACCTTTAGTAACTCCGCTGTACGCTCGCGGATCTCTTTGTTCGAGCCGGTATGATAAATGTGCATAGGCTCGGAGATAAGCGAACCAATCGTAAAGCGCGGATTCAACGAGGCAAAGGGATCCTGAAAAATCATCTGGATGCGCTGGCGCAACAGGCGCAGCTCCTCACCCTTGAGCGCCACCAGATCCTGATCGCCAAAGAGAATCTGACCAGCGGTTGGTTTATAGAGACGCACCAGTGTACGGCCAATAGTTGTCTTACCAGAGCCGCTTTCACCCACCAGACCCAGCGTCTTGCCGCGCTCAATACTGAACGAAATGCCATCTACCGCGCGGACATATCCGGTCAAACGCTGAAAAACAATACCCTGAGTGAGCGGAAAATACATTTTGAGATCACGCACCTCAACCAGCGTCTTGCTGGCCACAGCAGTTTCAGTCATCTATTTCTCCTCTACTCCTTCGCCAGCACGCGTTGATTTCGCCAGTTCTATAAGAGCCGCTTGCTGAGCAGCAACGTGTGACTGACGACGACGCTCAGCGTATGCCTGTTCCTTTGGATCGGTAACATCCACCCAGCAGGCTTTGAGATGGGTAGAACTCTCTTTGAGCGGATTGAGAGGAGGCATTGTTTTACAGATTGCCCGCGCAAAAGCGCAACGAGGCATAAAGGGACAACCTGGTGGAGGCATAAGCAGATCCGGCGGTGCACCCTCAATAGTCTTTAATTGCTCTGTTCGTTCCCCATCCAGTCGTGGGATTGAAGCCAGCAAGCCCAATGTATAAGGATGACGGGGATCGGCAAAAATCTCTTCAGTGGGTGCGGTCTCGACAACTTTGCCAGCGTACATTACGACCACACGCTCGGTCATACCAGCGACCACCCCCAGGTCGTGTGTAATCATAATCATCGCCGTACCAAAGTCCTTACACACTCCACTGATAAGCTCCAGAACCTGAGCCTGTACCGTAACATCCAGAGCGGTGGTAGGTTCATCGGCGATTAAGAGCTTCGGATTACAGGCCAGGGCCATGGCAATCATCACACGTTGCCGCATTCCCCCGCTAAACTGATGTGGAAAGGAATTGATACGCTCAGATGCAGCGGGAATACCCACCTGCTCCAGTAGCGCTAACGCTCTCCTCTTAGTCTCATCAGAACTCAGGTGTAGATGAATACGCAGTGCCTCACCAATCTGCTTCCCCACAGTCATCGTCGGATTCAAACAGGCCATAGGATCCTGGAAAATCATCCCAATCTTGCCGCCGCGAATCTTACGCATGGTACTCTCGGGTAGACCAAGAAGATCTTCATCCTCGAAAAGAATGCTCCCACCAGCCTGTTCACCTACCCGCGCTGGCAGCAGTCGCATAATGGAAAGAGCTGTCACGCTCTTCCCACAACCACTCTCTCCCACAATACCAATGCGCTCACCAGGTTTAACGCTAAAGCTAACCCCATCCACGGCTCGCACCCTACCCGCTTTGACCCGAAAGTACGTTTTGAGGTCTTGAACCTCTAAGAGATACTCACCCAAATTACTACTCCTTCTGAGCCACGTTAGCGCTCCGTCATATAAGGATCAAGAGCATCTCGCAAACCATCGCCTACCAGATTGACGCTGAGAACTGTCAGAAAAATGAGCAGGCCAGGTACAAAAACTAGCCAGGGGTCAGCATCAATATAGTCGTTTCCAGTAGCTATCATATTTCCCCAACTGGCTGTCGGCGGTTGAATGCCAAAGCCAAAATAGCTCAGGACCGACTCAAGAATAATATTTACACCGATCAATAAGGTCGCGTTAACAATAATCGGACTTGCCGCATTTGGCAAAATATGGCGAAACATCAGGCGAAAGTTCTTCGCCCCAATTGTACGCGCAGCCATGACAAACTCACGCTCTCTGAGTGCCAGAAACTCACTGCGGATCAGACGAGCAGCGGAGGTCCAACTGAAGAGCGAGACAATCAAGATGATCGAACGAGGTGATCCGTCAGAAAAGGCGATAGAAAGCACAAAAAGCAGCAGGTAGAGAGGTATTGCCAGCATGATATCGACAATACGCATCAGCACATTATCGATAACACCGCCATAGAAACCGGCTATCGCACCGACAATCGTTCCTATTACTATCCCAATAAGCATGGAGAGCAACCCAACAATCAGTGAGATCTGCCCCCCAACCATCGCACGCGCAAACTGATCGCGCCCAACATCATCGGTCCCAAAGGGATGCGCCCAGGTCGGCGAGGAAAGCGTTTCAGATAGATTGTTAGCGTTGATCTGGTTAGGATCAACGTGCCAGATAAAGGGGCCTAAAAAACAGTACAACGTCATGACAATCAGTACGATAGCACCCACCACAGCAGCGCGATTGCGAATGAAGCGATCAAAGATGATACGTCCCTGACTGCGACGCTGCTGTACCAATTCAACTGTCTCTACCAGAAACGGCTCAATATCGTCTTCCTTAACAGGCGAATTTAGACGCTCGGAAATGTCCATGAGATTCTCTCCTCCCTCAAACATATAATGAGCAGGAGTGCTCGCTTGCCTTACTAGGCATACCGAACCCGTGGGTCCAGCACCGCATACAAAACGTCTGCGATCAGGTTAAACGCGATTACAAAAACGCTAGAGAGGATCAACATCGCAAGTAAAACCGGATAATCACGGGCTTCAAGCGAACTGATGAATAGGAGACCCATACCCGGCCAGGCAAATATCCCCTCGGTAATTGTCGCACCACCAGCTACAGCGCCAAAGTCGATGGCCACCACGGTCACCAGAGGAATCAGTGCATTGCGCAACGCATGCCGAAAGAGTATCGCACTCTGGCTCACACCCTTGGCCCTGGCTGTACGCATATAGTCCTGTTTTACCACGTCGATCATGCTCGATCGCATATAGCGACTCCAGCCAGCGATAAAGGAAATAGACAGGACTAACATAGGTAAGATGAGATGCTGAAAGTGATCAACAAAAGCGTCAAAAGGATCCAGGTTGTAGCCCAGTGTACTCATTCCCGATGTAGGGAGCCAATGGAGAAGCACCCCAAACAGAAATTGACCGAAGACCCCAAACAGAAAAATCGGCATTGCGATACCGAAATAGGACACGGTCGTTAGAAAATAGTCGAGGATCGATCCTTGATACACTGCTGAGATCGTTCCTACCAAAATCGCAACGATAAGTGCGAACAGCAATGCGTATCCGAAAAGCTCAAGGGTAGCAGGAAAGCGACTTTTAAGAATGTCGGAGACTTGTAGATTATTCACAAAAGAGAAGCCAAAATTCCCCTGCAACACATTCCCTGCCCATTTGAAATACTGAACAAGGAAAGGGTCATCAAGTCCGAAACGCAGACGCATCTCCGCACGCGCCTGGGCCGTCAAACGGGGATTAAAAATCACCTGATCCGCACCACCTGGTATGAGGTGGATAAGGGTGAACATAAAAAAGGACAGAAGAATAAGCAGGGGGATAGCCTGCAAGATGCGCCTGATCACGTATCGTCCCATAGAAATACCTCCGGGCAAGTCGCAAACGAGGATACAAGGGTTGAAAACAGTTTACCTACTAGAATGCGTTTCCGTCAATACCTTACGCACTTTATTTTCGGATAATTTCCGCCCAGTAGTTACAAATTTGAACAGGAGAAGAGAAAAACGCGCAAATGAGAGGATAACCTCCGGTGAGATAACTGTAAGCTACCTCACCGAAGATCACTAACATCGGTCCTCCTCGCATGATTCAGACCGTCTTCAGATTAACATTGTCCGTTGGTACACCACCATGCCCAGACACCAATGGTTTCCGAAGCTCCCATTGGTCCCGGATCATAGTTATGACCGTTGAGCTTGTGCACGGCTACGTCAGCCGGGCTGTACAGGGTGATGAAGGGGAAAGCTGTCAGGTAGATCTGGTGAATTTGATTAAAGATCTGCTGACGAGCGGCTGGATCACCCGTGGTCTCCTCCTGCACATACAATTTATCCAGGGCAGGATTGCAGTATCTCGTGTAGTTTCCACCCTTGGGCGGGATCTGAGAACAAGCCAGAAGTGTATAGTCATCGGCATCGTAAGTAAAGGAGTCTTCATACTCTGCCATATCAAACTTGCCTGCAACTCCACCTGGCAGGAATGTTCCAAAGAACGTGCTCGCAGGATAGTTGGTGATGTCAATTTCAACACCAATGGCCTGCAAGTTCGACTTGAGGATCAGTTCGTCAGCAGCACGCCAGGGATTGTTGGCCGTTGACGAATACTGGAACTTCAGGACCTGACCAGCCTTGGCACGAATACCGTTCGCGCCTTTGACCCAACCATCGCCATCTAAAAGTGTATTGGCTGCTGCTGGATCAAACTTTGGACAGGGTGCATCCGCCTGATAACCTGGGACATATGATTGACCATGATCGGTACACAGCGAAACCGCCTGGCCGTGACGCGCGGTCGTGATGAGCGACTCATGGTCGATGGCCATAGCGATAGCTTTACGTACATCGACGTTGCTGCCCAGAATTTTATTGTTGAAGTTAAAGTAAATTGCCTCAAAGTTTGATGCGTTTGGATTGTGGGATAACGCGTAGGTGCTGGATAGCGCCTGATAAGCTGAGGTCTTCGTCACATCAAGGAACCAGGAGGAGTTAACAGTGCCAGCCTGGACATCTTTGAGGATTGTGTTCTGGTCGGTTACAATGCGGAACACAATTTTGTCCAGATAAGGATATCCCTGGGCAGCCTGGTAGTAGTCGGGGTTGCGCGAGACGGTATAGCTCGTACCCGGCTTGCTCTCTGTCAATGTGAATGGACCGCTGACAACGGTTGGAGCCAGGTTCTGAGGGGAGCTTAGAACCTTGTCAGGAGCGATGGACGAGAAGATATGCTGTGGCATTGGAGCTACGAGACCATCGGTCCACACAGATGCAAATGGCGCGAACGCCTGGCTCAGGTGGAACGTAATGGTCAGGTTGTCCGGCGAGACATCGGCTGACGTGATCAGATTGATGCCTGATGTGTTGCCAGCTACAAACTTGGGATTCGTCCAGTATCTCCAGGTGAAATCGACATCCCGAGCATCCAGTGGCATACCGTCAGACCATTTGAGACCGGAGCGCAGGGTAACTTTCCAGGTCTTCAGGTCTGCGCTTGCACCTCCATTGGCAACTGTCGGAACTGCTGTTGCCAGGCCAGGTGTAATATGACCAGACGCATCTCCTGCAAAGAGCGGTGCCCAAAGTGCCTGATCGACAATATTAGAAAATGTCTCGACAGATGCATTAGGAACCAATGAATCTGGCTCTTCATAAAGATCGTCAATCCATGTGCCGCCCTTTTTGGGGGCGCTATTAGTAGTGGTCGTGCTGTTTGGTTGCCCTGAAGCTCCACACGCGCTGAGCAACAGTAGCAGCAACGTGAGGAGTGAAAAGGACAGCGCTAAAACGCTAGGTCTTGGTCTCTTGAGCATCGCGTCCTCCTAAGAGATGAAAATACCTGATCCAATACCACGTACTCTTTCTTTCGTTAAGAACAGATCCTTCCAAAAAGGCTTTGTTGTCGTCTCAGTCGGAAAGATATGACCCTTTTTCCAGACTACGCGGCACCAGTGCAGTCCAAAAACTGCGAAGTAAGCATATACACATCCAAAGTTTTCTAAACTCGAATGGGTAGAAACTATGTAATATACGTCTTGCCTTTACACTTT
>DAOTTL010000135.1:0-3434 GCA_034438135.1 Ktedonobacteraceae bacterium
GCGTCGCGGAATAGACGATGATCCTCTGTTAAAAGCGTTCTCTGCATCGTTGCTGATTCCTCTCTTTATCTTTCTTCGATAAATATTTGTCGTGTGCACAATAGACGCAAACAAAATCACTCATCCGCAGGGTACCCTCCATTTCTTGTTGTATTCTATCGTACGATAGAACACAACACAACATATGAGCTATCCCTGCTTTTACAAAAGCAGGGAAAAGGCTTTCGGCCTGCTATGCAGGCCGCTCCACCTCCTTTTTTAAGACGTTGTTGGCGAAATCTCTTGCTCATCGAAATTACCCCACCCATAGGCATGAAGTTAGCGCAGAGCCTTCCTCTGCGCTCCCTTTCTTTTTGCCGCTTTGGCGGCAAAAAGAAACAAAAAGTATTTTTCGGGGACACTCCGAACCCCGGCAGGGAGGACCCTGCGCCCCTTTTGCTTATCTTTATGCCTATGCTCATCGAAACCGCCCCATCCCAAGAAAGAAGAGAGAGATTTCGGGCGGCCTGGCAAGCTGCAGAAAAATCAGCGATGACTCATATTTGAATAAATGATAAATTATTCGCACAAAGACTCCCCCCTATGAGATACAATAAAACTATCATCGTCTTCTAACAGATTATCTTATGAAGGAGCACCATTCGCTATGGCAAAAATGATGGATAGTGCGGTATCGCATGCGCAGATACCATTTCAAAATGCTCCCTTGATCGATTTCTCCCAGACAGAAAATCGTCGGGCACAGTTTGAGGCCCTTGAGCAAGTTAAAAACGAACTTGGACAAACCTACCCACTGATCATTGGTGGGAAAAAGATACAGAGCGAAGCAACGTTCGCTTCGGTCAATCCAGCTCAGCCCGAGCAGGTAATTGGTCGCTTTGTTAGCGCCACCGTTGATCAGGCTAACGAAGCGGTCAAAGAGGCAGAAAAGACCTTTCAGAGCTGGAAGCGTGTACCAGCAAGAGAAAGGGCAGCCTTCCTCTTCGCAGCCGCCGAACGGCTACGTCAGCAGCGTTTCGTCTACAACGCCTGGATGATCTACGAGGTCGGAAAAAGTTGGCCTGAAGCCGATGGAGACACAGCAGAAGCTATCGATTTCCTGGAATTCTACGGACGAGAGATGCTCCGTCTGGCAGAGGAACAACCGATCACGAAGATTGAGCACGAAGAAAACGCCCTGGTCTATATCCCTCTAGGCGTTGGCGTGGTCATCCCTCCCTGGAATTTTCCAGGTGCAATTATGGCTGGCATGGCAAGCGCAGCATTTGTAACAGGAAACACAGTCGTTCTGAAACCAGCCAGTACCTCTCCAATGATGGCCTGGCAGTTCATGCGCATCCTCGAAGAGGTTGGACTACCCGCGGGCGTCGTTAATTTCGTCACTGGCTCTGGTAGCACCATTGGAGACACACTGGTCGCCAATCCGCACACACGCTTTATTGCCTTCACCGGCTCACGCGAGGTTGGCTTGCATATTCATGAGCTCGCAGCAAAACCTCAGCAAGGACAGATCTGGTTAAAACGTACAATCCTGGAGATGGGAGGCAAAGACGCTATCGTAGTCGATGAAACCGCCGATCTGGACGCAGCGGCCAGCAGCATCGTCACCTCAGCCTTCGGCTTCCAGGGTCAGAAATGCTCAGCAGGTTCACGAGCGATTATCGTCGAACAAGTGTACGACACCGTCCTGCAAAAAATTGTCGAGCGAGCCAACAAGCTCGCGACCGGCGATGTAACACAACCAGAAACCTACATGGGACCTGTCATTGACAAAACGGCTTATCAGAAAATCAACGAGTATATTGAGATAGGCAAAAGCGAAGGTCATCTGCTGGTTGGAGGCGGTCACCACGAACCCGGTTACTTTATCGAGCCAACGGTCATCGCAGATGTCTCTCCTCAGGCCCGCATCGCACAGGAAGAGATCTTTGGACCCGTTTTAACAGTAATCAAAGCAAAAACGTTTGACGACGCACTGGCTATAGCCAATGGTACTGAGTATGGTCTGACTGGCTCACTTTATTCACAGGATCACTCTCGCATCGAGCGTGCTAAAGAAGAATTCCATGTCGGAAATCTCTACTTTAATCGCAAGTGTACAGGAGCACTGGTTGGCGTCCACCCCTTTGGAGGCTTTAATTTGTCTGGGACAGACTCCAAAGCTGGAGGCCGCGACTATTTGTTGCTCTTTACACAGGCCAAAGCTATCTCTACACAGAAACAATAGGTCGAGCGGCGGAACAATCACCTGCTCCTCATTCACGTCTCTTCAGAGAAGAGCGTGAATCAGTGAAACGTTGCGAATGTTCCTGCTGCTTAGAGAAATAGGAGGCCCTGTTGGCAAATATAAAACAACTTCGTCCAGGACTCTGGCAGATCTCGCTGCCATTTCAGGATGAAGAAGAGATTATTGGCGCTTACCTGCTGACGGGAAAAGATGAACTCGTACTGATCGATCCCGGTCCAGAGAGCACAATGGAGACACTTTTTGAAGGAATCCGTGAGGCAGGTTTTGACCCGCAAAATCTGACTCATATCCTGGCCACACATGTCCATCTGGATCATACAGGAGCCGTTGGATCGCTGGCACGCCTTCTTCCACGGGCAAATATTTATGCGCACAGCCAGGGAAGCTCGCATCTGCTCGACACCAGTAAGCTGATTGCGAGTGCACAACGCATTTATGGTGAACGGATGCACGCCCTCTGGGGCAAGATCGAGTCCGTGCCCGCCGATCGCCTGCGCACGCTGAACCATGGTGATATTCTTAACATAGCTGGAAGGCGTTTAGAGGTTCACTACACACCGGGTCACGCCATACACCATATCATCTTCTTCGATGCTCATTCAGGGGAACTTTTCGCCGGAGACGTGGCAGGAGTACGTCTGCAAGGCATCGATTATGTGCGTCCACCAACGCCACCACCCGACGTCGATCTTGAAGCCTGGTCTACCAGCCTTGATCTCATCAAACGTCTGCGCCCTGACATCCTCTATATCAGTCACTATGGAGCAGTGACTGCCATTGTCCCTCACCTCTCCCGTCTGCGGGAACGCCTTTACGATTGGGGCGATTTCGTCCTGCAACAGATGAATAAGGGCAAATCAGAGGAAGAAATTATTGGCCTGCTCATCAAAAACTCCAATCCTGAACTGGAGCGTATCTCCAGCACATTCCACGATGTCGTACGATACGATATAGCGACAAACTATCCCATGACCGTACAGGGATATATGCGTTACTGGAAAAAGAAACACCCAGAAAGACTCCTTACTGCTTAAGGATAAAGAGCAAAACGAACGATAACGAGCCAGACACCTTGTTATCGTTCGTTCTGCATCTCGAAAAAAAAGGACTCCTGTCCCCCTTTTGTGTGATATCTTGAAATCCACACATTCTGATGCCATACTCCTAAATGCATAAAGAAAACCTG
>DAOTTL010000136.1:0-3608 GCA_034438135.1 Ktedonobacteraceae bacterium
CGGCATCTATCAATCTCTTTAGGGAACTTGATGACATGACGGCACCACGTTTTGCGCTTGCTTCTGATGAAAGCTGTGGCTCACTGACGAGTTCATCCGGGGCCGCGCCATCTCAGGGTTCAAGTTCAGTCAAAGTTTATAAAAGTGGAGCGGTCGGACCCTATAGCTACAATGTGCTCAGCGCAAAAGATCCACGCGCTCTGACGCTCTGGCTGAGCAGCCATAAATATAAAATTCCGACGGAGTCGCAGGCGGAGATGAAACCCTATATTGCGGCCCATATGCTCTTTCTGGCGATGCGCCTGAAGGGAAATGCTGGCACGCAAAATATGGAGCCAGTGAAAATCAGCTATCCCTCCAGTCAGTCTCAGGTGACAATTCCTCTACGTATGGCTACGCCGATGGGCAAAGAACGCCTGGGGGTGGTGGTCTGGATTCTCGCCAATGGTCGCTATATCCCACAAAACTATCAGATGTTACAAATCTCTGATTCTCAACTGAGGAGTAACAACAACGGCACATTCAATTATTCAACGCTTGTCGATCAATCCGTTGATCAAGCTCAGGGACACGGCTTTGTGACTGAACTGGCTCAGCCGACAAGTAATTTCTCGGCTGGAGATCTGACCTTACATACGTTGTTTACAGATTATAGTTATCTTACGCGTATGTATACTCAGATTGCGCCAGGTCAGATCACGCTCGACCCTACATTTATGCCTCAAACAGGTCTATCAAATGTCAGTCAATACCATACGCTTCCGAATGCAAACGCTGATGCGACCGATTGCGGTCCATCAACTTCGCTAATTGCTGGCGTTTTGTTAACTGGTGCGCTGGTTGTGACTGTGGCAATGATTATGGTTTCGATCTTTAGACGCCAAGGCCACTTTCGCTAATTGCTGTTTTCTTATGTATGAATCATCTCTGATAAAAGATATGAGTCATCCCTCATTTTTGTAAAACGAGCAAACGCTCTTGCTGGCGGCTGCCCCGCCAGCTTTTCAAGGAGAAATGGCTGAGATTGGCAGCAGCTTCGCTGCTGCCAATCTCAGCCATTTCTCCTTTTCTCGGGGGGAGGGGCAGCTTTACATGCCGCAGAAAAGTGAGGGATGACTCATGTGAACTCTTGAGCAAAGCGGCGAATAGCTATGGGGTTGGTCCCATCGACAAAACGTATCAGTAACTCCTGCACGCCTGCTTCTTCATAGGCGAGCAGACGTTGACGAATCGTCTTGGGGCTGCCAATCAGGGCGGTAGTTACCCTCTTCCCAAGACTGGCTTTGCGTTCGGCAGAAATTTGTGCCAGAGCTTGCTCATCGCTGTCAGCCATGAGACAGAAAGTCGTTGACGTGCGATGAATGCTCTCGTAATCACGTCCCACAGCCTCACAGTGCTGTTTGAGCACATCACCCTCTGCTGCACAGTGACAGGCTCCTCACCCACATTGCAGGCATCGGCGTACTGTGCCACCAGCTTGAGCGTCACCTTCTCGCCCTCACCTCCGATCAGCAGCGGGATATGTGGTTTCTGAACGCCTTTGGGCTGGTTAATCGCCCCGCTCACCTGATAATATTTCCCCTCAAAGACTGCCTCTTCCTGAGTCCACATGGTCAGAAGCACCTGTACAGCCTCACGCAAATGGCGCAGACGCTCGGGACCAGAGGGATAGTTATAACCATAGGCATGATATTCGTGCTCATACCAGCCGGCCCCGATGCCAAAGTTCAGGCGACCATGCGAGAGGACATCCACGGTACTCGCCATTTTTGCCAGCAGTGCAGGATGGCGATAGCCGTTGCACGTGACCATCTGACCGATGCGTATGTTCCTGGTATCACGCGCGAGCGCAGCCATGCTCATCCAGCATTCAAACGTCATTTCTTGCGAAGGCTGTGAAATTGTGTGAAAGTGATCAACAAGCCACGCTGAAGCGAAACCAACCTCGTCAGCCGTTTGAGCAATACTCGTCATCGTTTCATAAGCTTCGATAGGGTCCTTGATACTTGCCAGATCCATGGTCCAGCCCTGGGGAAGAAGCAAACCAAATTTCAGCGCCATACTCCATTCGTTCCTTTCATGTTCACATGCTCTTTGGATTCATATACTTTTTCCACGATTTTTGATGCTATTCTTGGACAGTGCCTCGGACTCTTTATGCAGTGCTACTCCACCTACAATCAGGAGAATGCCCGCAATCTCGAATGGTCGCGGGAATTGACGCAAAACAATGACCCCGATGATGGCGGCAGATGCTGGCAGTAGGGAGAGTAAAAGTGCAAACGTTGCTCTAGGCAATCGGGCCATGGCAAGTTGATCGCTCACATACGGAATGACTGAGGAACAAACACCAACGCCTATGCCTGCCAGGAGTAGAGGAGGCTCCGTGAAAGCTGGCAAAGCACCAGAGATCCCAAGCGGAGTAATCGTGACGAGCGCAATAAGCATTGATGCTCCAAGTCGATCAATTCCTGCTGTACCACCATCCTGAGCAATACGATGACCAAGCAACACATAGAGCATAAAAAAGATACAATTGGCGAAGGCAAACACAAATCCAAGTGGCTGTCCGCCGAACCGCACATCCGTTAAGAGCCAGCCACCACCCACTGCGAGAAGGAAGGCGATGATGTTTCGTGGGGTTCGTGCGCCTAATGCTGCAAGCGTGATGGGACCAAGGAACTCGATGGCTCCAACAGTTCCCAGCGGTATGCGATCAATCGCCAGATAGAAACAAGCATTCATAAGAGCAAGCACCACTCCCAATTCAAGCAGGACACGACGCTGTCCCCACGACATCTCAATGAATGTACGCCATGGACGACGCCAGAACGCAAACACGACAGCGGCACTGGCAATACGGAACCATGCCACGCCAAGAACTGAGACGCTGGAGAAGAGAAGTACTGCGAATGCAGGTCCCAGGTAGTGGAAAATGGCACTCACAAAAAAGAACACATGCGGCGGAATTCTGTTTGTCGCGCCCATTTTTTTCACATGAAACATATCATCTCCTTGAGTTGATCTTACTCTTCACTATGATACAATGGAGTTCAGTGAAAATACATGGTGACTTTAAGGAGATATCGATCATATGCATCAAGATTCGAAGAAAAAACGACTTTTCACTTCTACGTCATTACATCAAGAGATTGATGCAGTCAACATCCGGATCCTCGAAGAACTCCAGAGCGATCCTCGACTGACCATGTCGGAATTGGGTCGCCGCATCGGGATGTCGTCGCCTGCTGTTACCGAGCGAGTGCGACGTTTAGAGGAAACAGGAGTGATCCAGGGGTATCGCCTGGAAGTGAATCCTGTGGCACTTGGACTGCCCATTGCCGCCTACATTCGCGTTCGTCCCAATTCGGGACAACTACCCAAAATCGCAGAACTGGCTCAGCAGATTCCTGAGATCGTGGAATGCCACCGCGTTACAGGTGAAGACTGCTTCGTGCTCAAGGTATACATTCCCGCTATAGATCAGCTTGATCGACTTCTCGACTGCTTCCTCTTGTACGGCTCAACGACGACTACTATTATCCAATCTTCACCTGTTCCTCTCCGTCCTCCACCACTGCCAGAAAATGTTTTGCATGAATAGATTA
>DAOTTL010000137.1:0-7639 GCA_034438135.1 Ktedonobacteraceae bacterium
AACCCAGTCTGGTATGGCAGGCCGTGCCAGGCTGTAGAAGCTACTGTTGCTGGCTCTGTACCAGCCCTTGTTGCCAGGCAAAGACAGCTGCCTGAGTACGATCGAGGATATGTAATTTGCTGAGTATGTTGCTGACATGCACTTTGACAGTTTTCTCGCTGATAACCAGCTTTTCCGCAATGGTTGCGTTGGACTGTCCATCGGCGATAAGCCGGAGCACTTCCAATTCACGTGCGCTCAGTTCAGTAAGGAGTTCAGGGCTTGCCTGACGCCCCTGACGTATCTCTTGCACGACACGCGCTGCCACGCGGGGATGGAGTACCGGCTCGCCTCTTGCTGCCTTACGTATGGTCTCGGCCAGTTCGTTGACGCTCACATCTTTCAAAATATACGAAAGCGCTCCGGCTTGCAGGGCTGGGAAGATGTACTTGTCGTTGTCGTATGAGGTGAGAACGATGACCTGTGTATGTGGACTGATCTGCCTCACTCTCCTGGTCGCTTCAATACCCCCCATACCAGCCATAACCAGATCCATAAGAATGACGTCTGGCACCCGTTCCGCGACCAGGGCAAGAATACCTTCACCCGTATCGGCTTCGCCTACGATGGCAAAATCATCATACGTCTCTAGATATGCTCGAATGCCCTGCCTGACAAGACCATGGTCCTCGGCAATGGCCACCGTGATTTGTTCTATCATCTGGTTATTTGCGCCTGACCAGATGCGATACGTTAAACTCCCGTAAGGTCAGGCGTTAACTCCTCTCAATGCTGCTCAATGCGTGCTTCAGTCTTATTTACATTCGTGCTCTGGGAGACTACAGAGCCTGGGCCTGGAAGCCTCTGCCTTCAGGCATGGGGCGTAGTCACTATTATGCTTCATGCTGCTCTATACTGTGCTCAGTACTTCAGTACAATGGGCGATGATGTGCATGCCCTGACCCGGCTGACTCTCGATCTCTATGTCGCCTCCCAACGCTTGCATCCGCTCGCGCATCGAGCGAATACCAACACCCTTGAGTCCATTTGCCTCGGGACTGAAGCCCCGTCCGTTGTCGGTAATCGAGAGGGTGATCCGTCCAGACTCGCTGACGAGCCGCAACCGAACACTGCTGGCCTGGCTGTGCCGCGCTGCATTTGAAAGGGCTTCCTGTACGATGCGGAAAAGGGCCTCCTCAATGAGCAAGGAACATTTCTCTTTTATCTCGATCTCCAGCTGTGTCTGAATACCTGTCTGATGTTCCCACTGCCCTACCAGTTCTTGTAACGCACCTCTCAGTCCCTTCTCTTCTAGAACCACTGGACGCAGTGCGCTAATGAGCGTCTTTAGCTCCTCCTGTACCTGATGGAGTACACTCTCGGCCTCTGTTAACGATTGCCACGCCTCAACCTCCTGCTGTCCACGTTCCAAGCGCAATTTGGCAGTTCCGACCTGCAAAGCGATGACAAAAATATGCTGTTTGACGCTATCATGCAGATCTCTCGCCATTCGATTGCGCTCCTCAGAGATGGCCAGTTGCTGACGCGTCTGAAGCAGGTTGCACAGGTGCTCCGCCATACGGTTCAAATTGCGGAAGAGCTGTCCAAGCTCGTCAGATGATTTATCCTGTGCAAAGGTCGTGAAATTGCCCTGGCTCCAATTTTCCGCTGCCGCGCTCAGGGTGTTTAAACGACGGGTAATCGTACGTGCTGTAAAAAAACCTCCAATTGTACCAATAATCATGGCAAAGAAGGTATAGATGCTCACACTGATTAGAATGTAAAGTGAGTCGTACTGGAGCCAGTAGAGGGCCTCTTGCATATAAATACCTGGCCCTGTGTTGTCAATCAGTGCTCCACGAACACGGTTATCATTTCCCTCGATGGGTACGATGGCAACTATGGCACCGTTGGTCTCTTTCCTTGCGATCCCCTGGTCACTTCCTCTACCACTTAGCACCTCTTGCAAAGAGGCAGCCACTGCTGGAGAGAGTCTCGTTTGTAAGAAGGTTCCTGGCAAAGCTTCGTAGGGCGTTGTAGAGGCAACGATCTCTCCCCGGCTATCGACGATGACACGATATTCAGGCTGATAACCTGCAGGATAACCTCCCGGGTTCTTAATCCAGAACGCCAGTGCCTGCTGGTCCGGTACTCCGTTATGCACAAAGAATGGACGCAACTGGCCCTGATACTGCTGTAGACCATAGAGAACTAATGGAGGGACGAAAAAGAGTTCGATAACGGCAGTAGTTATCACAAAGAGGAGAAATAAGAGTGAAAGCAGTACCAGCGGCGTATACAGAACATAAGAAAGTGCTAGTTTCCATCTCAAGCGTTGAAAAACTGGTAGTTTCATGGCAATGCTTCCTCTGGATAATTGTATTTAGTGCTTGAAATAACAACTGATATGTTCGTCTATATCTTTCAATATAGCTGACAGCATCCCTGCCCGTAAGTCTTAGTATAACTCATTTCCTTTACGAAAATAGCTATTTTCCCTATCTTTTCAGCGGCTGGTAAAGCCTCCTCTCCGTCTAAAGAAAGAAGAGTGCGCGTGTTTGGGCGTGCACCCCGCCAAACGCACGCACTCTTCTTAAAAAAGGGGGATGGGGCGGCCTGCTATGCAGTCCGAAAGCCTTTTAGCCCGCTTTTGTAAAAGCAGGGATGCCTGATAAAAGAGCACCAGATCTTTCTAGCTGGCCATATTTTGGCGCTGAAAAATCCGGAGGGCGAGTCCAAACAGAATGATCGTATAGACAGCTATGCAGATGGCAGCGATGCCAGGATCTGTCTGTCCTGCTGAGATAAACGTAGGCAAGGCCAGATGTACTGCCGTATAGTTCTGCTGATTCATCGTCTGGGCCAGTCCTGCGGGCAGAAATTGCGCGATCACGGCATAGTTTTTGCCGAGCAATGGCAGCAGAACAGTCAGGGGTAGTTCTATGGCTAGCATAAAGAGGATCAGTCCACCGATGGATACCGCAGCCGAACGACTGACTACGACCAGTAGGAAGGTCAGCGCGATATAAGGCAGCATGCCATAGCAGGTGCGCAAAACGCTTATGAGAAGCGCAAGCACATTGAGATTAGTGGCTGCGTTTACATGCGGCAGGGTGTTCAGGATAAGGGAAAGCACGCCACCAGCCAGAAGAAAGATCAGTGTGATCACTAGCGCGGCGATCACAGCCAGCACAAATTTAGCAAGCAAGAGGAGAGAGCGTAGGAGACCATGACTCAGCCAGAGCTGCATGGTGCGCCAGGAATACTCCTGAGCCGTGACCAATCCGATAACCACAGCCAGGAGATAGACCGCATAGCCGTACCCTGGCGAATAACCATCGGCGAAGGCCAGAGAACTGGTAAGCCCACCAGCCCAGACCCAGTAACGTATAGAGGATGCACTATGACCCAGGTTGAAGAAGGCGAGAAAGGCAATAATCACTGGTATAAGGGTAATAATCAAACCAACCCAGATCAGACGACGATTGAAAACTTTGGCCGATTCCATGCGCAGGATATTCCAAAACATAGTGTTCTCCGTACTGTATGCATACTCGGTATGCGTATCTCGTTTAGCGGGTCAGTTCCAGGAAGATGCTCTCCAGGTCTGGACGATTGATGGTAACCTCTTGAGGGGTAAGATTATGAGCCACCAGGAAGGCGATGATCTGCTCGCTGGTAACACCTTGCACTTCGATGCTATCGGCGGTGTTGCGAAACTGTCTGACACCTGGAAGCTCCTTGAGGGTCCTGACGCTCTGCTCTACATGAGCTGTACGCACGCAGACAATGGCGTCCTTTGGCAGTAGATCCGCGACGCTCCCTTGAGCAATGATCTCCCCCTTCTGGATGACCGCTACACGATCGCACAGGAGTTCCATCTCGTGGAGCATATGACTGCTCAAAAAGATGGTGGTACCTTGTTCCGCGAGACTGCGCAGAAGCAGGCGAATCTCTTGTATGCCCGATGGGTCCATACCATTGGTTGGTTCATCCAGGATGAGCAGCTCAGGTTTGTTGAAAAGAGCCAGTGCGAGTGCTAACCTCTGTTTCATACCAGTAGAAAAAGTACGCACTGGCCGCTTTCCAATCTCATGCAGACCCACCACTTCTAGAACCTCGCCGATACGCTGATGCGTGGGTATTTCTGGATAGAGGGAGGCAAGAAAGCGCAGATTTTGAGTGGCTGAGAAGGATTGCATGAGTGCAGGCGAACCTACCGTCGTTCCAACACGTCGTAGAACGGCGTTGTGCTGTGGTGTAATCGGCTCGCCAAAGATCGCTATTTCGCCAGAGGTTGCGTGGGTCAGACCGAGCAACATGCCGATGGTTGTTGTTTTGCCAGCTCCATTGGATCCCAGAAAGCCAAAGATCTCGCCTGCCTGAACGTCCAGAGAAACATCTCTGACAGCCAGAACAGGGCCAAAATTTTTCTTGAGATGGCTGGTATGCAGTACTGACGGTTTCTCCATAAGCTTTATTCCTTATGCTTTTTAATGAGAAGTAATTGTTCTATACTACTCACTAGTAAGGATAAGCTGGCATGGAGCTTTTTTTGTAAGCTTGAAGATGTATTTATCGCTACGCCTCTAGATGTAGTCAGGGATCATTCCTGCTTTTGCCAAAAGCAGGAGAAAAGGCTTTCGGCCTGTAATGCAGGCCGCCCCACCCCCTTTTCTTAAGAAGAGAGTCTGTGTGGCAGGGCATTCGCCCCGCCACATAGACTCTCTTCTTCTTTTTATAAGTTATTCTTAATAAGTTATTCCTGCTTTTGCCAAAAGCAGGAGAAAAGGCTTTCGGCCTGCAATGCAGGCCGCCCCACCCCCTCTAAGGAAGAAGAGAGGACCTGTCTGCCAGGGTGACCGCCCTGGCAGACAGGTCCTTCCTGGTTGTTGTCGCCATGGGCGACAGAGAAGAGGGTCAGGCTTCTTTTGTGCGCATGAATTCAAGGACTATCAGGTCGATGCGTGCATCTTCAAGCCAGCGTTCCTCCAGGTTTTCACGTCCGACAAAGGCGCGAAAGGCCTGGCGAGTGGCAGCGTCATAGGAGCCATGGACGGGTCCTTGATAGTCTCCGCTGTGGGTCAGAAGGGTCTGGAGCTCAATGGCCCGAGCTTGATCGATTGGGAGAATATCTGCCGGATCGGCAGGAGAGAAATAGAGGGTATGGATAAGAAAAATACGTTGTAATTCCTCGATCGGTCGAGGATGATCATCTACCCGTAGATCGACTGCGCGGTCGTTGAAACCACTATAACCGGCATTGGCTCGCACAATCAGGAGTGCCGCCGCTTGCTGTCCACGACTATCTCCGCCAGCCGCCTGACCAGCCGCCAGGGCGTTCAGCAGACGCTGTGCCAGGGGACCGGTGCACTGTTCAAATGTGCTCGCCATGGCCAGAACGGTCTTTTCTCCGACAAGGATATTGCCCTGACAGGCGTAGTCTGGGCCTGTCTTCCCACCTGCCCAAAACATGCACTCGCTCCCGGTGTAGGTGACCGGAGGTCCGCTGAGACCTACAATCCCAACCTGACGAGTCTCGCGTCCCTCGTCGTCTGCGATCAGACGATCCAGGGTTTCCTGGGCGGTGAGACCACTGGTCAGCAATTCGAGTCCACGTGGACCATAACTGGTATTGGCCCAGGCTTGAGTGGCAATTGCTCCCACGTTTGCAGTTGCCCAGGACACAACTGAACCGACGGCAAGAAATTTGGACTGGACCGCAATTCCCAACTCTCCTCGCTCTAGATCGCGTGCAACAATTGAAAATGTCATCGGTCTGTCAAACCTCCGTTCCTCTCGGTTGCCTATGAATTTGTCTGATTTGGCGCTGGCGATTGAGGATTAGCCGCATAGCTTTTACGCCAATGCAACGTGACTGTATAGTTCGCCTGAGTGCTCACAGAGGCAATGAAGACACCCGCGATAGCGCTCAAGTTGAAACCAAACGTCATTTCGATATCGTCAGGCTCCTGCGCGAGCGTCTTCAAGGCTGTGATAACCTTATCGGTTGCGGGACCGATTTTGCTCAACGCCTGCTCGAAGGTCTGATCGGACTTGTCAGGGGTAACTACATCGTTTGCACCGCCTGGGAGCCGTGGAATGGGTATTCCTGTGGGTTCTTGCTCATCTACCTCTAGCACAATGGAGCCATTGTCCTCCAGGGGAAATTCGACTAATCGTTTCAAAGTTGCATTCTCTTTTCTTTACGGAGTTATCACAACGAGGAAAAACTCATCTAGTGCTTCTGAGACAACTGCTCGATTGCCTGGCAGAAGCGTTCAATCTCGTCCTCAGCGTTATAGTAATGAACGGATGCTCGTACCATATCGGTCAGGCCGCGTTCCTCAAGGTCGAGACGTGTTGTGCTGCGCTGCGTCACCGTGACGTTAATCTGTTGCTGGGAGAGGACGTTTTTCACTTCATCCGGTTCCTGACCATCGATAGTAAAGGTGACGATCCCGCACTGGTTGATGCCACGATCGTGGACAATGACGCCTGGGATGGGACTGAGCCTGGTACGCAGGGCATAGGCCAGATCACGGATGCGCCGCCATGTTATGCTAAGTCCCCAGTCTAGCGCATAATCGACCGCAGCGCCCAGGCCGATACGTCCTGCGATGCTGCTCTCGAAATGCTCGAAACGCTCCATACCCTGGGATATCTCGTAGCGATCGGGTGCGACCCATGTGGCGCTTCGCATATCGAGCATGGGCGGCTCTAACTGTTCAAGGACCGAGCTGCGGACGTAGAGAAAACCAGTGCCGCGTGGAGCACGCAAATATTTACGTCCAGTTGCCGAGAGCAGGTCGCAGCCAATGGCTTCGACGTCGATCGGGATCTGACCCACCGATTGACAGGCATCGAGCAGGTAGAGGATATTGTGTTCGCGGGCAATCTTGCCGATTCCGGCTGCGGGATTGATCAGACCTCCACTGGTTGGCACATGGGTGATGGCGATTACTTTTACACGCTCATCTACCATTCGTCTGAGTGCCTCCAGTGAGACCTGACCATGTTCATCGTTAGGTATGGCCTCGATGGTCACATTGATACGTTTCGCGAGTTGAAGGTAGGCAATATAATTGCTCGCGTACTCCGACATAGCGGTCAAAATACGATCCCCTGCCTGGAAAGGAATAGAGTAAAAAGCCATATCCCAGGCGTGGGTTGCGCTCTCGGTCAAAGCGATCTCAGTCGGTGAACAACCAAGAAGAGTTGCAACTGCGTCATATGTGTGCCTGATGGTTTTATGGACCTGTTCAGCCGCCTCATATCCGCCAATGCGAGCCTCTAACTGTAGATGTGCAATTGTTGCATCCAGAACAACCTGGGGTGGGAGTGCAGAACCAGCATTGTTGAAATGTAGGACATGTTCACAACCAGGCGTCTCCCGGCGGGCACGTTGAAGGTCAAAGGCCATGGCGTTTCTCTACTCTTTTCTTTCTAATAGATGGGCTATCGCTCAATGATATTGTACCATTTTTTGCTGGAAAAGAGGCAAACGCCTTTTTCTGGCGGCGCAGCCACCAGATTTTCAGGGAGGAATGGCTGATTTTGGAAGTAGCAAAGCTGCTTCCAAAATCAGCCATTCCTCCTCTCTTTGAAGAAGCGAGCCTGTGTGGCGGGGCATGCGCCCGCCACACAGGCTCGCTTCTTC
>DAOTTL010000138.1:0-3833 GCA_034438135.1 Ktedonobacteraceae bacterium
AAGAATGCATAAGAAGAGAGGGTCTGTCTGGTGGGGTATTTGTCCCACCAGACAGACCCTCTCTTCTTGTGGTTTGACCCCTATTGAGTTTCTAGAAGATCGAGCAAGGTGTGCTCGGAGAGGTGCATGTAGAGACCACAGACGCTCGGGTTGTAGGTAAAACAACAGAACTGTAGGAAGCGCTGCTCCAGCAACCACACCTCTAACTCGCTCGCTGTCTGCGCCTGATGAATGGTTGCACCCAGACAACCCATGGCGTTGACCGGAAAAACGATATACCACTCTTCTTCCTGACAGATATAGAGCCAGTTTAGCCAGGGATGGTATGGACGTATCTCTTTCCCAATCCAGTCCAATGGGAGCCTCAGATGGATCTCTCGCTCACGACCACGCAACGTTACTCGATGCTCGTCCGGGTCGTTGTCAATCCGCTGAATGTTCAATCCGCGCAGAGGCTTGTCGTCCAGTTCGACTCCCTGAAAGAAGGCGCGTGTCCGCCTCTCGCGGATGATCTCGGTATCAATAAATAAAATCTGCATCGTTCTTAGCCAGCGACACTGCTCCTGACCCTCGGGTCCATCTATTGGATAGGTATGGTAGATCGCATACCCGGGATAAATTGCTCTTGCCTCAGTCAAATCAGGAAAATGCTCACGTAGTTCCTCTATAATGGCGGTCTGACTACTGTGAAGGTAAATTGTCAACATCACTTCGATCCTTTCCTTTACAAAAATCATTAACCCTTTTTTCTGCTGATTTCCAATCCTCACACTGCCAGTTACTCATACCTCTCTCCCACTTTCCTACGCTCCCCTCAAATATTCTTCATAATGCTAAAACAGGTTATACTCTACGATTTCTCAGACCCTCCTTTCTCTGTATCTGCATGGTTGAATAGGTGGATTCAACCATGATTTTATGGCCGCACCCACCACAAAACGTTGCTCCCCTGTCGAGAAAACTACGACAGCTCGGACAACGAGCGGGTCGCGCTTCTTGCTGCTCTTCTCTCCTCATATTGCGCACGGTCAGTACTGCACCACTAAAGAGACAGGCGGCCGTGAGCAGGACCCAGATGACTTCAAACGGTGAAACTGTCATGACTGCTCCTCTGGAATCAGATAGACTTTGCGAATCGATGGCCGATAGGTTGACCAATCTTCCCAGGCGAACTCTGATGGCCAACGTTGGATGTGCCCCCACAACCAGTTCTGAAAGTCCTCAGGAACTCGCGCACTCTTCTCCGCCTCTGTCAACGCGTTGTTGTAGAGAGACAGAGCCATCCAGGCACGTCTCTGATCCCCATTTGTACTCATGCTCTCTCCTGATCTTGTACTGATCTCTATCTACGTATATCTACTTATAATTATTGAGTAACCCTGATCTGTTCTTTGCCACCGGGACGATCTCTATGAAAGGGAGTGGCAGATGAGACAGCACAATGTAGAGGAAGTAAAGCGTCTATCAGGATCAAGTCTCTCTGCCAATCCTCTGACTAGTATAACACTTATATCGTGGGATTTCAATAATTGATAAGATACCGAAAGTATTCATTGCTATACCGCACAATATACGTAACTTTACAATGATTGCTGTACATGACTAGACTGTACACATGATGGATGAGAATGAAATGACACATCTTCCAGGCTACGTTGAGTCGGAGGAGGCGGCAAGCATGCTTGGTATTTCCAGGAGCCGACTCTACGATTACATTCGTGCCAAACGCCTCCCCGCTAAACATATTGGCAAGTCATACCTTATGCGCGTTGAAGATGTTGAACAGTTTAAATTAAACCCTTCCGGTCGCAAACATAAACAACCCCCCGCGTGGCGCAACTATAAGAATAGTGGCAAAGTCCTGGCCACGGAACTTGTGGTACCTGTTCGTGCTGGACAGCAGGAGGCTCTGATCGAACGGTTGCAGGCGATCCGCGATGCTGAGGAGCATACCTTCCCTGGAACAATTGCCCGCTATGTTGTCTCTGACGATCCTAACTTGCAAACCATCCGTATCTGGCTGCTCTGGAAAACCGTTGAGATGCCCTCCGATGAGGAACGCCAGACCCACCTGAGCGCCTTTCAGGATGCATTGGCCGATCTGCTCGATTGGGACGCCGCCCACTCTCAAACCACTGAGGTCCTTTTGCATACTTGATCCCTCTCTACTCCCTCTTCGATCCGTTCGTGTAACTATGCAAATGATGCGCTGATGCTTGATCCCACCTATCTTCACCATATTCCACGCTGCTTGAGGTTCCAGGAGGTGCAGGAGGTTCTCTCTCCTGCTCTTTGGAGGTATTCTCTGTGCCCCTTAACCCTCCCACCCTTCAGAGGTCTTTTCCTCTTACCGATAAGTAGTATAGCATATGCTTGGCATATATTCAAGTATCTCCGCCAAGCATGGTGAATTTACAATGTACTATGCTAAACACTAGACTGCGCACATGATGGATGAGAATGAAATGTTGCCATTTTCGGATTATGTCAACACAGAGAAGGCGGCTAAGATGCTCGGCCTCTCCAAACGTCGTCTGACGGATTATATCAATCAGGATCGCTTGCCCTCCAAACGTGTGGGAAGAGTTCATTTCGTTCGCATTGTTGATGTTGAAAACCTCAAGCTGAACCCTTCGGGTCGCAAACACAAACAACCCCCCGCGTGGCGCAACTATAAGAATAGTGGCAAAGTCCTGGCCACGGAACTTGTGGTACCTGTTCGTGCTGGACAGCAGGAAGCTCTGACCGAACGGTTGCAGGCGATCCGCGATGCTGAGGAGCATATCTTCCCTGGAACAATTGCCCGCTATGTTGTCTCTGACGATCCTAACTTGCAAACCATCCGTATCTGGCTGCTCTGGAAAACCGTTGAGATGCCCTCCGATGAGGAACGCCAGACCCACCTGAGCACCTTTCAGGGTGCATTGGCTGATCTGCTCGATTGGGACACCGCCCACTCTCAAACCACTGAGGTCCTTTTGCATACCTGATCCCTCTCTACTCCCTCTTCGATCCGTTCGTGTAACACCGCAGGCAAAGGGCTGCCGTCCTCTGTACTCCCGCTTTTCGTCCCCGCAAGAGACGTGTGACAGACCAGTATGCTAGCAATCTGCGTTCTACTGCATGCAGGTTGCTAGCGATTCTCTTTGAGCTTGCGCCACCCGCCAGCGCGATTATTGGCGATAACGGCCTTAAAGAGGTTCAGAAGGGCGGGCTTGTTGAGTGTTTCATCTGGATGGACTTGAATCGTTCGCGCTGTCAGGTTTCCCTCTCCCTGGTTTATGAGACCCTCGGGATCGGGCGCGATGGGGTCGTAGATGAAGATGTTGAGATGATCCTTTGTTCCGAGCAGGGCACAGATATTGCCATTCAGCGTAAAATAGGGCTGCTTTGTGCGCTTGATGGTCTCGATCACATCGGGGTCGGCGGCATGCACAAGATCACGCACCTGGCGGCAAATATCCTGCTGTACTATGATGCAGAGGGAAATCTTCATCCAAGCTTCAAAACGCTTGAGCAGGGCGCGGCCACGACAGTCTGGGCCAGCGTGGCCCCGGAACTGGCAGAGATCGGTGGACTTTATCTGGCGGATTGTCAACAGGCGATCCCCTATGATCCTGACATTTCCAAACTCACCGGCTATATGCCCTATGCTCTAGACCCCGAGCATGCCGGGCAGATCTGGACTATCGCCGAAGAGCTTGTTAAGCTCTAAACAACGTTGAGATGCCTCCCTGCCAAAGGGAAATATTAGACTCACCTGGTCGCTTCTCAAAATACCCTTGACACCCTCCCTCTTTTCTTGTATTGTGTACGGTACCGTACACAATACA
>DAOTTL010000139.1:0-6614 GCA_034438135.1 Ktedonobacteraceae bacterium
AATTGCCTATCGAAGCGTTAGCTATGAAGTGCTTGCTGAATGACGGCGTCAACGACAGCCAGATTGCCGACCAGTTCCTGCGGGATGGCATAGCGATCTCTCAGGTAATCCGCGCTGGTCGTACTCACATAGACTTGCTTATCCGTATGCTGCCAGATGAGCACTTTGAGTGGCAGATCAAGTGCCAGAAGTGGGGAGGCAATCATGAGGGGCGTGCCACCCCTTGGATTGCCAAAGATCAGCACATGGGCCTCTTGCATCTCAAGACCGACCCGCCTTGCCTCGCCGCTATGATCAACATGGACAAAAAGGGTCAGGTTGCGGCTATGTATGGCTGCTTGAAAGCGTTCCACTGTCTCCGCGACAGAAAAGGGGCTGGTCCTGCTCACGATGCCCTCGACCGAGGGCGGAGTGCCAGAGGTTGTTTGATTGTTCATATTGCTCATGATCTTTCTCTTTTTGCCAAATTTTTAACCATACGTAGATGGGGATGTTGATAGATGATGGTTTTTCGTATCACAACATAGTGCAGCTTGTGATATAAGGACAATGCCTGCTCATTCTCCTGCGCGACATTTAGCGCAACCTTTGGATAGTTGTGTTGATCTGCCTGCTGCTCCGCAGACTGGAGGAGACGTGTGCCGATCCCCTTTCTACCCCAATTTGTGAGCACCGCCAGAGCATCAATATACCATTCGTCGTCCTCAGACTCGCGTTCGAGTCGCCATCCAGTGGCGGCGTTGAGTCGTTTTTCATCCCGACCACCAAAGCTCAAAATCAGCCCTACCACCTCTGTGTTTTGTTCAGCGACCTGAATGTACTGAAAACTAAAACGGTTCTCCTCCTTACGAAAGAAGTGCTGCAAACGCTCAAGAAAGCCGTGCTCCTGTTTTTCTGGCAACGGATATGTTACCTGCACATGATTATACGCCGAGTAAAGAAGGACCGAGGCAACATCAGCGTCAGCTGGCTGTGCGGGCCTGAGCCTGATATATTCATTCATTTCTTGCTTACACTTCTCCTATGCGGATTGTTTGCGACCCTTCAAGAGGAGCGTATCCATAGTGAAGTCCGTGAGGTGTCCATCAGTGTTGACATGGATCTCGAAATAGCGCTGGATGGACTCATCACTGTGCAATATATAGGTTTCCAGCGCGGCCTTTTCAGATGCCGCAAGCTGCGAACGGTCTGTCCAATCATCATAGCCATGCATCTTACGGAATGTTTCCGCGCGTTCGATCAGTAGTCCCGCCTGAGCGAAGAACGCTTGCCATTCTTTTTGTGTATAGGAGCGACCATGGGAAGGGTCACGCCATTTCTCGACCGTATTGTTAAAGGTATCTAACATGGGATCGTCCGGGACGATGTTATCAATCAGCAAAAACAGGCCGTCTGGTTTGAGTACGCGGGCGACTTCTTGCGCTGCTTTCCCCACATTGGAAAAGTGATGGGGAGCAATACGGCACGTGGCGCGGTCAAAACTGGCGGCAGCGAAAGGGAGATCTTCCGCGTCAGCGAGTTGAAACCGGGCATTTATCACTCCCTGTGAAAGCAGAAAGGTCCGAGCTGTTTCAAGCATCGTTGGCGTGAGATCGGTGACCGTAATCTGCGCAACAGAGGGAGCCACAGCGAGTGCGGTATGGCCGCCACCGGTCGCGATATCGAGGGCCGAAAGGCCTGGTTCCCATTCTCCCAACTCAATCAGACGGTTAAGGTCGCTGCCATGACGATGTGACGCACTGGTGACATAGCTTGCCGCGGTTCGACTAAAATAGGCTTGCACCCGTGCTTTCTGCTCTTGATCTTCGCGTGAGGAGGTCTGTCCCATCATGCTCTCTCTTTCTTTTCTGGGAGTAGAACGCTACTAAGATTCAGTATATGCAATGCTGTGTTCATTTGTCCAACAGTTATTAGCAAGCTTGCAGCGTTTCGCAATAGCCGTTCTTTAGCGGCAAAGCCGCCCCATCCCCAGAAGAAATAGGAGTCATCCCTGCTTTCGCAAAATCAGGACAAAAAGCTTTCGGCCTGCACAGCAGGACGCCCCACTCCCTTTTCCTCAGAAGAAGCGAGCCTGGTTGGCGGGGCATGCGCCCCGCCAACCAGGCTCGCTTCTTCTTTTTTCGGGGGAGGAGGGGCTTCGCAAGCCCCAGAAAAGTGAGGGATGACTCATAACTTTAACAGGAGAGAATTGCACGTTATAGGACGACGTTTCCGTTGGGAGGCAACAGCGCCCGAGTGAGCCACTGCACGCAGAACCGTTTCAACGGCTCCTCTTCTTCCTCTTTTATCGACAGACACCTGGTGATAATCCAGCGCGTTGTTGAGATGAGCATGGCCATCACCAGTTCGGGATTGTAGGGGTATAAAGAGCCTTCCGCGATCAGATCGCTGATGATCTCGACCCCCCTTTCAATCTGCGGACCATGTGCCGCGCGTAATATCCCCCGGCGTGCGCTGCTCAAGCCGCTATCCAGGTTGAAGACGATGATCTGAGCGCGGTGCTCCTTCGCGAAAGAGAGGATAATTTCAACAAACTGGCTGATATCCTCTTCCCCTTTCAGATGTCCCAACACCGGTCCCAACTGATTGAGCAGGATCTGCTGGTTCTCTTGTGTGATGGCGCGTACCATCTCTTCCTTCGAGCTAAAGTAGAGGTAGAGGGTACTGATGACCACCCCGGCACGCTGAGCGATATCGGCCAGACGGGTGTCGCTAAAGCCCAGTTCGGTGAAGACCTCCGTGGCGGCGTGCAAAATCGTTTCGCGTCGGTGTGGATCTGCTGGTCGAGCCATTTATGAGACCTCCCTCTTCATCGTCGCCACGACCAACTGTTCAGGATGCTCGTCTTCTGACCGCTTCCTGGCCGTGTGCCAGATTTGCGTTCCCCAGAAGAGCAGTAGACCGTAAAGGGGCAGCAGACCAATATTCCAGGCCAGCCATGCTGGCATCGCCGGGAATGTAACAGCCGTCAAAGGAATCGCTGCCTCGCCTCGTCCGGCGGGTCCAGTAATGATGATATTGAGCGTCCATGGCCCACGCGTCACCAGCGTAATGCTACCCGGCACGCCATAGGCCGTGCGTTGCTGCGCGTCGATATCACCCTGTGCTAACGAACCGGAGACACCGGGACCCGGACTGGCCGTTACCTGGTAGGTGAGTAATCCCTGCGTGTCCGATGTGACCGCGATATCGAACGGAATGACATCACCGGCCTGGATGGAGTCACTGTACAACGCAAGCTTGAGGGAGTAGGGTCCAGCCTTCCCATCGATGAAGCGTGTCGGTGCGCCGTGGATGGTCGAGGCCAGCACGATCTGGTAGAAGGCTACTCCAGTCACGATCAGGGCGGCAACCGCGAACAGACACAGCAGGAGCTGAATGGTTTTACGCATAATCTTGTTTTACCTCCGCAGTGTTTGCACCGTTTTACTAATCATCAGAACTAACCAGTATCCCAGCAGGCTACCAGGAATCGTCAGAAGGAGTGTCAGGATGAAAGATCTGGCTGCACCACCTCCGCGTGTCGCGGATGCGCTCAAACGGAGCGCTAGCAGGGTAAGAGCCGCCACCAGAATCATGCTGGCTGTCGCGGCGACCAGCATCCATACGTTTCGTTGCTTGAGCGTCCACCGGTTGCGTTTTCCCAGCCAGACCACGCCATCGATGCTGAGCGCCGTTAGCAGTATCACCGGCGTTTGCCCCAGCAGGGGAACTATGATCGAACCGATGCGACTGGCCCGCGCCAGGTAAGTGTCATGCTCGGCCTGCACAAGGAGCGTCATCATCGGAGGCACGAACGCGCTCACCAGCAGCAGGATCAAGAGGAAGACGACAACCATCATGGTAGCTGCACCCGTCCAGGGCACCAGTCTCACCGCTAGCACACAGACGAAGACAACCGTCAGTGCTAGCAGAAAAGGAAAGAAATTCAGCGTCAGGGATGCAAGGCGCAGGTTATGGCCAGTGATCGCTGGAGTCAGGAAGGTGCTGAACTTGGAGAGCAGAATGCCCAGGGACACCACTACACCAGCATAATTGAACATAGTCGTCCCGCGATTATGCTGTATCTCAGCGAGATGAGCTGCTGAGAGCAGGAGGTAGACTATGCCGAACGTGCTGAGTACACCACCCATGTAGATCATGGTATGGAACGGTGCCCATAGAGAGACATCGATGCCGTAAAGCGAGTGCCAGTAAGTATCCAGTGGAAAGGCGATCGCTGAACATACCGCTCCAAAGCCTACCAGGTAGGAACCGAGCGAACTGCGCAATCCACCCAGAAAATCAGTAGTGTATTGTCGCAGGTCGGAGTGCTGTCCCGACCAGTTCGTCTCAATCAGAATACTGATCAATGCCACGATCCCGGCTAACCCGATGCCGATCAGAATCAGATCGTGTGGGGGAGTAAAGGTGCGGTCGCGTCCGACAACGGCGTGCCACTGAATATCCCAATCACCTCCAAGCAAACCCGCCAGCGAAACGAGAATCAGGATGTAGCCAGTCACCAGACGCAAACGCGCCAGAGCTTTGATCCCTTTAGCCTTTCCTTCAGCGAACACGCTCGCCTGAGGAAGCGAACTGTCAACGGTTGCCATCGTGTCCTCCTTGCTATTAATAAAAAAAATTCTTTCATTAATAGCGAAGTATATCGAAAAAATTGGATTAAGTCAAGCAATCTCCGTGAGGAGCAGGGGTTATTTAATTCTCCGAAAGCCTTTGGCTTTCGGCCCCACCCCTGAATGTAAGATGAGCCTGGAAGGGCGGTGGCGAAGGCCACCGCCCTTCCAGGCTCATCTTTTTTGACTCGGGGAGGAGTTCTGCCCGAGGATTAAATGGCCCTGCGTGAGGAGATTCAAGGCTTTCTTACAAGTAGAGGCTTCCTCGCTCCTCCCTCTGTCACCGCAGGCGACAGAGAAGATATTATGAGTCATTCCTCATTTGGCAAAATAGCAAATGCCTTTCTCGGGCGGCTGCGCCGCCCTATTTTCAGAAGAAAAGGCTGAGATTGCCAGCAGCGAAGCTGCTGGCAATCTCAGCCTTTTCTGTCTTTTAGGGGAGGGGCGGCTTTGCAAGCCGCAGAAAAGTGAGGGATGGTAACTACTCAGGTGCCCTGCCGAAACCGCCACACCCCACAGAGGACAAAGGGATGTCGAGCAAAACGGGCGGGGTACCCCGGCCCGTTTTGCTCGACATCCCTTTTTTTATTCACCGCCGCAGGCAGCAAGCAAAGGGCACCTGAGTAGTTACGAGGGATGACTCATAATAGAAGGCAAGTAATCACGGTAGACACGATTGCCGATCCTCAATCTCATTGCACAGCGCGTGGACTTGTTCTCTCGAAGGGTAACCTGCAAAAAACTAACTTCTATCAAAAAACTCTTCGCGACTTCTGGGATCAGGTCTTTTCGACAATCTCATGGCGGAAAGATACGGATCGTAGTCAGCCAGGAGCTGGTTGGCTTCATAAGCAAGCATGCGATAGTTGATATGTCCACCAGGACGGGAGCGCTGCAACGTAAGGTAGGATGCTTGTTTTGGATCTCCGTGCATCCAGAGATCAACCTGTTGAGCAAGAGGCAGAAGATTTAGGCCAAACGAATAGTCAATCGTATCATGATACTTTGCTGAAACCTTCTCAAGAAACCCCTGTAGCTTCCGATAATACGCCCCAAGATCTTGCTCATATGCTACTTTGTATTCTTCAAAGGCCGGAATACCTGTCAGGTACAATGGCAATCCAAAGCCATGCGCAACGATCTGCTCCAGCGTATCTTTCGTCATTTGCTCCCCAAAGACCAGCGGTAAAGGAAAGAATCTTCCCCACGCACGATGGCGATTCAAATCTCGTAGTTCTCCTAAGAAACTTTTGATTACCAGGGTCATACGTGTCGTGCGTCCAAAGCCTGGTAGCTCATCATAGTTGGTATGACCGGAAAAAAGAAGAGTGCTGATAGCACGTTTCATTTCGTCATCCTGGCGATGTATCCACTTGAAGAGTTGCTCTCTTGCAAGACCTGGCCAGAGCATCAGGACATATGCTGCAACCAGGCGATCTCCTTCAGTGTACATTGGCTCGATCATGTCCACTCGCTGATCCACGCGTTGCGGGAAGTCCCTGTGTATGGGAACCTCCTGGAGTACATCTGTTTGTTCTGTAAGAAACTGCTTCAGGATGTGTAAGTTTGCGTTGGGTGTAAGATGAGGCCTGGAGTGCCGGAGCAAGCCCGGCGCTTCCGCTTTGTAGCCAAGTGTCTCTTCCTCTTCTCGGGTCGGAATAAGTAATTTTTCAATTTGCATAGCCACTTTATAGTAATAGGAAAGGGGAGAAGCTTTGAGATCTGAAAGAATACGTGACCAATCTCGCGCGGACGTTTCAAAGGACATACCGCTCCATTGGCCATTAAGTAAAAAGTAGCGCACACAATCAAGGACGCGCGATGTAAGAGCACTCTTTTGGCCTGGATCTGTTGTATCTGCCTGATAATACTTTTCAAATGCATGAAGTCATAGAGTCTTGTATTTAGTAAAAAGATGCAGGGAAAGTATCCCAAACGATTGATATTCTTCTTCTAATTGTTCTGTATCTTCTGTTGACAAATGTTCAGGAAGATAAT
>DAOTTL010000140.1:0-4730 GCA_034438135.1 Ktedonobacteraceae bacterium
GAACCTGGGTCAGCAATTGCTCAGAACGCTCTAACTGTCTGATAGCAAAGCGTACGCCATACAGTCCACGAATGGCCATAGCAGCCGGAACTGGACTTTTCTCCCAGGGCACGCCCCCTATTCTGCCTTCGTCGTCTAGCAGTTCGAGCCGCTGCCCCTCAGGATCGCGGAACGCCAGAACTGATCGCCCATCCGCTCGCTCTCGAACCTGCTCGTGCTCAACCCCAAGCGATGTGAGCCGTTGCTCCCACCATGTAAGCGCTTGCTGTCCACGTACGCCCAGCATAATGCCTGAGATCATTCCATAACCCAGACGCGTTGGACCCGCCTGAGGCCAGTCAAAGAACGTTACCTCTGTCCCAGGATGACCAATTTCGTCCCCATAGAACAGGTGATAAGCTGAAACATCATCTTGATTGACCGTCTTCTTAATGAGACGCATCCCTAAAACCTGTGTATAAAATGCCACATTGCCCGAAGCATTTCCAGTGATTGCAGTCACATGATGAATTCCACCAAGCTGCATACTGCACCTCCCTCATGTTTAAGATATTGTAAAGTTAAACTCTATTCTTCATACATCTGAAATTCTTTTATGTGTCGCCTGGAGCGCCAGTTGACGTGTCAGTTCCATCTGCCCAATGTGCAGCGCCGTGTGCTCCAGAACATGCCACAGTAACCAGCGCACCGACTTTGGCTCAACTATCACCGACCCAAAACGCCGCTGGCGCATCTCCTCTAACTCACTTTCGGTCAAACTTGACGCAACATCGCGCACAAAGAGACGAGCCTCCTCCAACAGAGCCAGGGCACGTTCCGCTCCCTCACTGATACTCTCAATACCATTATTGCCCTGCACAAGTTCTGGATAGTTTTCCAACGTCCGATTACCAGCGTTGGCAGCACCACGCATAGCGACAAAAGAAGTATGCAACGCCAGGCCATAGAGAGAACTGCTCATCTGCTCACGTGTCTCGCCAACCAATGGACGCCAGTTAAGTTGTTCAGTACTGAGATCTTGTAGTAATCTCTGCGCCTCGCTAAACCAGCTATTCAACAGATCAGTAAATACCTGAAGTTCTGCCAGCATCTTTGTACTCCTCAATAAGTCCTCTACGTATCTTAACCATTAATAAGGGTTTCCAATTCCGCAAAAGATGTTTCCCAGGCACGTACAAAGAACTTTCGCGCTCCCTCCCACTCTTCAGAGGTCCGCCAGCCAGTATGAACCAGATACACATCGGTACAGGGAGTCAAAACCTCGGCACAGGGAGCGAAAAAGATCGTCAGGTGAGTAAGAGGATCGGCCTCATTCATAAAGCGAAACTGCTCTGGTCCCTTCCACTCACAGGCTAACAGGACATCAGGTTCGATAGCGGTTACTTTACAACCCAGCGTACTCTCTCTTTCGGGATCGTCGAGATCCCAAAACAGCTCATATCTGCCCCCTACCACCGGCTCAACCTCTGCAAGCTTTGTCAGCCAACGCTGGAGTTCTTCATTACGCGTAAACATAGCAAACGCTCGCTCAACCGAACAGTGGAGACGTGCCGTTTGTACAATAATCTTTTTCATATCTTTTCCTCTATGCCCTATCATATTTTGAGATTTGCTTTTCATTATACTAGTAATTATGTTCTAAATCAAGCAAACGGGTACAGCTAAATGATAAGAACCTCAAGGGAAGGCCAACGTTCGCGGAGAAGATCTGCCATAGCTCTCATGCCCCAGAGTTCACCAGCAGTGAGTCCTATTTCCACGACGACCATTCCTGTCTCATAAACCGCCGACATCGCCGGAGAACGCAGTTGCCTGGTGAGATAGAGCTGAACTCCCTGATCTGCCGCTTCTTGTATCAGACGATCGGTCATAGCGCCAACCACCGCGATCTGATGAATAAGTTCGGGAGACGTCCCTTCCACATGGCATTCGGTCTTGAAGAGCCTGTCATACTGGTCGCTTGTTGAGGTAGAAGAGTAAATAATAGAGATAGAGAGAAAAGGGTTCAAGGATACAAGAAAAGTTATAGAAAGAAAGGGGTAACGAATGTCCGCTCCTGTAAATAGTGAGATCATCCGCTACGATGGTCATAAGGTGGCTGTTGAAACGCGTCCGCGAGTGGGGATAGAAGCGTGTAGAGGAAGGCGTTGGCGCTGGTGTGGTGAGAAGGGTTGGTGGGTACATCTGTATCTTTTGCATGGTTGGCATATGAAAAAGTTCGTGCGAACTCTTTCTGAAGCGGGGATTTTTTTGAGTCACGACATAGACATGCTTCCGTGGTTGACAAGGGAACAGCAGTCAGCGGATGAGGGAGAGCTTTCGTCTGAAGAGTATTCTGGGATAATGGTATCATCTGCGCCTTTTCAGGCGTGAGAAAAGGTAAGAAATTTGCCAGCGAAGGAGCTGACAAGTGTGCTGTGTGTGAATTCTGGCAAAGTGCTGCGGAAAAAAAACGCTTTTTAGGTTTTTCATAGTGAAAAAGAAAGTATCTGAGAGAAAATGATTCTTATTGGCGGAGTGATTGATGATCTTGAGTAGTGGGATTGATGCGGCTTCGTTGTCCCAGAGCCACACAAAGGATGACCAGAAGGGCAGTGATACCAGTCAGGACTGTGAGGTGTTCGCCGAGGAAGAGAGCGGCCCAGGCGATAGTCAGGAGTGGTTGGAGGAGTTGAAGTTGGCTGATGCGGGCAATGCCGCCGTGTGCCAGTCCGTGGTACCAGGCGAAGAAGCCCAGGAACATACTGAAAATGGCCACATAACCTAAACCCAGCCAGGCGGCTGGAGCGGCTGGCTGTATGCCGCGTTGGAATAGTGCCCAGCCTACTGGCAAGATCAGGAAGGGAGCGGCGAAGACCAGCGCCCAGCAGATTACCCGCCAGCCGCCCATTTCGCGAGCGAGGCGACCGCCTTCAGTGTAGCCGAGAGCGCCTGTCCCGACTGCTGCCAGCATCCAGCCATCGCTGGCTTGCAGGTGTCCTCCGCCCTGAATAATGGCGAAGAGGAGTACCGCCAACATACCTGCGAGACAACTGAGCCAGAAGAGAGGGCGTGGACGTTCACCGGTGCGCAAGGCAGCGCCGACCGCGGTGAGTGCGGGCAATATTCCAGAAATAATTGCGCCATGCGCGACAGGGGAGTTTTCCAACGCGAAAGCAGAGAAGAGGGGGAAACCGACGACTACGCCGCAGGCCACACAGATCAGACTGATCCACCTACGGCGTGGTGGGAGTTTGTCGCGTTTTATCAGGAGGAGGAGACCGGCGAGAACAGCGGCAATGAGTGCGCGTCCAAGTCCTACGACCACGCTACCGAACGCGGGAACAGCCAGATGTGTAGCGGGCAGAGTGAAACTGAAGCAGAGGACACCAAGTCCACCTGTAAGTACGGCTTTATCGCGATACCAGCGAGTAGTTTGAGGCAATTGGATGGACGAACGTTCAGTATCTGGATTAGTAGATGTGTTTAATTTGCTCATCGAGGTATTTTCCATCCTATTGCTGGGAGGACGAGAAAGTCCCGATGGGTTTTTTCAAAATTCTCGTCAGTGCTTCTCATGTGTGATATACTGGCGTTAAAAGGGTTGCTGACAATAGTATAGAAGGAGCAGTTTGTAAAGACGAGAGCCAATTGAGAGGAAAGAGGCTTCAAAAGCAGTCTGCATTGGCTGTTTATGCACTACTACATACCCTGCTTTGATAGACGAGAGAGTCTGTGGAGCCTATCTTCCATACCTGCAAGTGAAAGAAGATTTTGTACGTTGCGGGTGAATTTATCCACAAAATTGAGTGCTGAATCCCTTGTCTCTCTGTTGAGAAATTGGTATCATTAAAAAGAAGAGCGTTCTGGTAAGTTCAAGGAAGAGAACGGGTATGTCGAATAAGTATGAGCGGGAGATAGAAGAAATCCTGCGCAACCTGGAGCGTACTGAGCCTAAAGGAGGCTTAAGGCGAAAAGTTGGAGGAAGTCAGAACCGAAAGGTTCGGGCAAGCCGTAGTATGCCTGCCATGCATTTTACTTTCTCTGAGTGGTCTCTGATTACTGCCTGCGTATTAGCATTGGCGGCGGGTGGTTGGGCTTTTGCCCACCAGGGTGATGGAGATATAGTCACAGGCATGCTGGCAGTGGTAGGATTTATTTGTCTGGTAATTGTTGCGTTTTCCAACTTTATGGGGCGTTCACCTTTCTCTTCATCCCAGGGGCGTTACACTAATATAACGTCTTTGCGCCGCAATCCTTTGAGTATTTTGGGGACAAGATGGCATTTGTTGATGCTCAAATTGCGGTATCGTAAGCGTAAAGATCAAGAGAGATAGCTCTTGACAGGATAGTGGGAACCGTGTTATAGTGCGCACGCATCCGATACAAAGTATCAAGGCGATGGGAAGCGGGGTGTAGCGCAGTTGGTAGCGCGCATGGTTTGGGACCATGAGGTCCGCGGTTCGAGCCCGCGCATCCCGATAGGTCGTAAGTGTTCTATGTTTATGCGACCACATATCTTCTTTTTGCGAAGGCGTTTTTTCTGATAGAGTGTCTGCTTTCCAGGCAGAATGTCGCGAATTGAACGATAATCTCTTTTGCGGGAGTAACTCAGTTGGTAGAGTGTCTGCCTTCCAAGCAGAATGTCGCCGGTTCGAACCCGGTCTCCCGCTTTTCTCGCACATCCGTCTCTCTACAGTGACTCTCAAAGCCAGTTCACAGCATCTAGCCAGTGAACGACCTGTAGGGAG
>DAOTTL010000141.1:0-24379 GCA_034438135.1 Ktedonobacteraceae bacterium
GTTTTCGCAGTAAATCAGCACAACGGAGCAGTTTTGGATACTCTCAATAAGATACGGAGCAAAGACAGCATAACAGGCAAACGAGAAAAACACCAATCAAGAGCTTTTTACAGTAGAAATTTCTGGGAGAATCTGGTATAATGTCTTCATTCACTTAAAGGAAATCTAGCGGACATACGCTCACACAATTAAGGGTAGGTGTCTATGGATTTGATCTCGATAGCATTACGAGCAACGTCGCTCTACTCAATTGTAGCGGCGTATGTGCAAACGTAAAATGAAGCGCTGGAAGCAGGTTGCTTTCTGGTGCTTTTTGTTTTATTTAGCTTTTATACACACCTTCTTGCCGGGCTCATTGATTTTTTATCATAGTTCGAGCCACTTGCCTGTACGAGCAGACACTCTAAACGTTATTTGGTAGTGAAAGGAGGCGCAGCCCTATTGCCAGCGAGCGGCGCTGCTCGCCAAGAAATAGCGAACGCGCAACATGCGTATAGCACATGAATTGTTGTCGCGGAGTGGTTTCTAGTATCAAGGAGAGTTTCGACAGTGAATTCAAGCATGATTAACAAAATCGCAAAAGCTAAACGTTACGCTGAAGAACCCGAACGGATTCAGTTCACTCGCTTTGAAGCGACGTTCCGGGGCGAGAACGATGTTCACACAACCCACTACAATGATGGTGAGTGGAACTGTACCTGTCGTTTCTTCCATGACTGGGGTGACTGTAGCCACACTATGGCAATGCAGAGAGTTCTAGGGGTAACCATCCCGGCAATCCATCGTCACGGGATTCCAGCGGGCCTTGGCACTGGCCCGCTGGTACACTAATTGTCTCGGGCATCCTTTTCTCTACTGGCTTTGAAATTCATGTAAAAGCCATCCGATTGATTAGAGAAGAAAAGAAAATCTGATGAGTCACTTACCCAGATTTTCCTTTCTTCTCTTTTTATGCCATTTCTTTCTTTCTTTGCTCTGCTCTGTTACATAGGACTGGCAGGCCACCTTACACGTAGAGGTTGCTTGCCGATCTGCTGCATTGGCCTGGCAGGCCACCCCATGTAAAAAAGAGCAACTGGTGTGGAGTGTGGCGCATTCGCGCCACGCTCCACACCAGTTGCTCTTTTTGTCCTCTGTCGCCAGAGGCGACAGAGGGAAAAGTGAGAAAAACCTCTACTTGTAAGGGGGCCATTCGCCCGCGAATCGCCTTCGCGAATAAAGTCCTGTGATGGGGTCGCCCCACCCCACCCTTCTTTTTTGAGAGGGACCCAATAGTACTGGTGTATTCTTCATTTTATGGATTTTTTTCCAGCCACAAAAATGCCCTTAGAATTGGCATCTATACGCTCAAATCTATCATTAAAAATAGGCAATCATTCTCCTTCCTTGATTATTTACACTATTGCATTTTTCTATTACCCTATAGACAGATAGACAAAATCATGTTGTTAGGGAGGAGGAATGTATGAATATGCACCAGAAATTCCAATCGACTACAAAACCTTATGAGGGAGCGGATCTTCCACAGCAATCGATGTTTATTCAGCCAATGCTCACGCTACCCGCTAAACTTGAAAGATTGCCTGCAATTTCCTTCAACCAACCAGAACTGAAACAGGAAAACAATAGAATAGATCAGACCGACCCGGATGAGAGCACGGTCATTCTTCCGGCATTCTTCGTATCTGATACAGAATCTGTGACGGGAGAGCTTGCTACAACAACCGAGCTGATAGCTGAGAAACCGCTCTTTGTACGCAAAAAGAAACTTTTGCGCGGCACTGCACTGATACTCTGCGTGGGCCTGGCTCTAGCGTTCTATCTGAGTTGGCGCGGTCTGATGGGTGGAAATGCGGCAGTTCCCGTGGTTACGCAACAGAGTTCCAACAGTCCTTCGACCGTCCAATCTACCACAAACAGTACCAGTACCAGCAGCAACAGCAGCAGTAATACACCTGCCAGCGTAGAGAGCAGTGAGACTATAGAGGTCTACATTTTGGGCGCAGTGAAACATCCCGGTGTCTATGTCCTGACCAGTGGTGCAAGAGTCTATGAACTTGTACAGAGGGCGGGCGGTTTACTCCCACACGCAAATGTAGTTGCGCTGAATCTGGCAGCAAAGTTGGTCGATGGAGAGGAGATCTATGTCCAGAGTATTGGAGAAACGCCACCTTCTATTGTAAATAATACCTCAAACGCTGGTAATGCCAGTAATGGAACTGCTACTCCTGGACAAACGGTCAATGTGAATACTGCAACAGCCGATGAGTTGCGTCAGGGACTGCATGTCAGTGCTGCAACTGCACAAAAAATTGTTGACTATCGTATCCAACATGGTCCATACACCGCAGTCAGCCAACTGCTACAGGCTGTTAGCCAGTCGATTTATGATCGCATTAAGAATATGGTGACAGTTTGATCTGCTCTCAAGGAAAAATGGGAGGGATGGAAAATGCTCAAGCTACAGATGGAGAAGGTTCCTGGTCTGCGAGGATTGTTGCTCATTCTCATTGCTATCTGCTGGATAGTCGGAAACCTTCTGAATGCCTGGTTACAACTACCCCAGATGGTTTTACTGGTGCTATCTGGGATCACGCTGATCGTCTCTTGTATCTCCTGGAAAGAACGAGCCAGCCGTTATACTGGATTGGCGATACTCGCCCTCCTTATGGGTGCCTGGCGTTATGCGAGTGTTTCACCATTCGACGGGGCGCACACGATCAAGAACTTTATTGGTACGAGCAAGTTGGAAGTGCAGGGCAGTGTTATTGATGAACCTCGTCTGGGAACGAATAGCAGCCTTCTGAACGTGTCTACGAGTAGCATCAGTGTGGATAACGGACAGAGCTGGCAGGATGGACAGGGAGAAATAGAGGTACAGATATCGGGGGCAACTTTTGACGATGCCTATGGTCCCCACTACGGCGACATTGTTACGCTTACAGGTCGTCTTAGTGCACCATCACCACACAGCACGCCTGAAGTCCTGGCCAGTATGGCCTTTCCTGGTCTCTCTATCAATAATTCGGATGGCAATCCACTCCTGTCCGCACTTTATCATGGGCGCACTGTCCTGGCTGGTATCTTTCTACGCGCTCTTCCTCAACCGCTTGCGGCGCTTTTCAGTGCGCTTTTCCTGAGTTTGCGAACCCCCTCATTAAAGCCACTTCTTCTCTCTTTTAACGTCACTGGAACGGCACATCTGATCGCTCCATCAGGATTTAAGGTTACATTACTTGGCGGATTGCTCTCAGAAAAAACACGCTGGCTGCCCCCCCGACAGGAGTCACAGGATCAAAAGCTGCTCCCTGCACAGAAACGCCGGGGAAATTGGAGACGCTGGCTCCATACGCTCCTGATCATCCTGGGCATTGCTCTTTACACAGTGCTCAGCGGGGCAGGACCGGCAGCGATAAGGGCTGGTATTATGGGTATCCTCCTGGTATGCGCTCCACGCCTGGGACGTTTCTACAATGTCTATACAGCCCTGGCATTGACTGGATTGCTTATGTGTCTGGTTGATCCATTTGTCTTATGGGATACGGGCTTCCAACTTTCGTTCATTGGAACGCTGGGCATTGTCCTGCTTACACCCTTCTTCCAACGCTGGCTGGGCGTTTTCAAGCATATCCCCATGGGACAACATATAGGAGAAATTGTTGCTGTTACTCTGGCAGCCCAGGTTGCAACTCTCCCCATTTTTATTCTCAGCTTCAATCAAATTTCGTTTATCGCCCCTCTGGCAAATATTCTGAGCGTCCCGCTTTTAGGCGTACTGCTCAGTCTGGGAGTGCTAATTTGTCTGGTTGGATGTGTCTCGCTCCCACTGGCAACGATCTGTGGATGGGTTGCATGGCCCTTGCTCAAATACCTTACGGTGATCATTCCCTGGTGCGCACAGTTGCCAGGAGCGTATATACAGGTGGATACTGCACCCACCTTTGTAGCGTGGCTCTATTATGCGCTGTTAGGCTGGATAACGTTGCTCCTATTTATGCGTGGGTATACAGATTCATCAGAGCAACATCGACAGCAGCAGCAAAAATCGTTGCTCTCTGGCAGCAGGAAACGAACGCTCCAATCAGGCCTGGCGTTTCTCATCATTCTAATAACCGTCTTTCTTGCTCAGGCGTTTCAATCCGATGATCGACTGAAGATAACGCTCCTCATTTCTGGTGATCCCGCGCAGGGAGAGGCGCTTCTGCTTCACACGCCCGGTGGACTCACCGCGCTCATTGATCAGGGAGCCAATAGCACTACACTGGCAAAAACCCTCGATGCGCATCTACCTTTCTGGCAGCGCTCTCTTGATCTGATCGTCCTGACTGATGCCAGCAGCAGTAATCTAGATGGCATGCAGGATATAGTCACTCGTTATCAGGTCAATCAGGTAGTTGACGCAGGTATGCTCCACCCCACTCTCGCTTATGCTCGCTGGCGCAGAACGCTGAGCGAACGAAACCTGCACTATACACAGGTTCGACAGGGCGCAACGATTGTTCTAGATAGGCAGGTCCAATTTCAGGTTCTGTCACCATCCTCGCGACTCCATAAAGGGAGCAGCGAAGTTGACGACAATGCGTTGATCTTGCGACTACAGGCACCAGGCTTGCGCATGTTGCTACTGAATACTGCCAGTCTGAGTAACTATGCACTGCAAACCCTGCTGGCAAACACTAATCCAGCGTATCTCCAGGCAGATTTTGTGCTGATCACCGGTTCCATGGGGAAGGCTTTTCCGGCAGCATTTGCTGATGTACTCGCGATTGCTCATCCCTCTTTCCTGGTAGAGAGAACGATGCCTGCCAGAAAAGGCCTGAAATTAACACAGATGACTACACTTCCCCATATCGCTGGTCCCTGGCAAATACTACAGACCCAACAAATCGATATGCTGGAGATCACCAGCGATGCTCATGGCTGGAATCTCAACCTGCAACGCACCTGAGTCAGCCTGAAAATAGTCATTGAACCAGAATCTTATTCTGTGGCTTGTAAAGCCGCCCCTCCCCAGGAAAAAATTATGAGTCATCCCTCTTTTTGGCAAAATGAGCAAACGCTCTTGCTGGCGGCTGCGCCGCCAGCTTTTTAGGGAGAAATGGCTGAGTTTGGCAGCAGCTTTGCTGCTGCCAAACTCAGCCATTTCTCCCTTTTCTCGGTGAGAGGGGCTGCTTTGCAAGCCGCGGGAAAATTGGGTATGACTCACAAGAAAAAAGGGAGGATTGTTGAGTTTTTGAGTGGATAAGCTACTCAAAAGCTCAACAATCCTTTTGAAAAGGTGGCGGCGCAGCCGCCAGAGAAAGGCGTTTGCTCATTTTTCCAAAATGAGGGGTGACTCATAAAGTATCTCTTAATGCTATTGCGTTGTAATGACAATGTGACCATGTTGAGTCTTCACATTCACAGTTGCCTGTAACGAATCCCTGGGGGCATCATGAAAGGCATTGTTATACAATGGATATTTGCTCGGCGTAACATTTGTTTTTAGAGAGGTATCCGCAGGCAGAGCAAGATTGATGTTTCCGCTAACTGTTGTAAATGTGTACTCTCCATTCGGGTCCAACGAGCCGGTAAAACTGAGATTTTTGCTGGAGGCACTCAATGCCACAGATCCACCTAACTCCTCCTGCTCCAGGGTGAGCGAGCCACCAGTAGTACTGATGGTAGAAGAACCATCGGACACTGAGCCATTCTCCAGATGGATATCACCCGTAGCAGTAGTTATGGATGACGATCCACTGAGATTGTCTCCCTCTAGATCTATTACCCCACTATCGGTAGTAGCCGATAACTGGCCGCTAAAGCCAGAGACATTGATAGAACCTCCACTCGTACTCAAATTGAGCGCAATTTGCGAAGGAACGAGAAGGGTAATATCCTTCGACTCCGTAGCAGAATGAGCAAGCTCAACCGTCAAAACACCACCCTGATCAGAAAACTGCACCTGATCGGGCCTCAAACCATTAGCATTAACCTCGACCGAATTCGAGTCCGTGTCTGCAACTCCTATGGTAATTGAACCAGAAAGATTGGACATGACAAGGCTGGTGTCGCTGCCCATACTGTGGGTAAAAGGCGAGGCATCAGAGAAGCGCCCGTCATGGATATCTGGAAAATTGCCACTGAACGAGCGCGAGGGTCCAGAACCAAACCCGGACATCATACTGCTGACGAGAAAAATACCCACGAAAAATACCAGTACCCAGAACAACAGGTGAGAACCCTTAGATGATGTCTCCCTCGTTGAGGACATCCTCGGTCCTGGTTTTGTGAGAGAAACCCGCTGAGCACTGTGAAATTGATAGTTCTGCGTGCCAGCCTCTTCTCTCTTTTGACTATACTGCTGATTGCCAGTTCTAAAGCCAGGCTGGGCATCACCAACCGTTGAATCTATCTGCTGACCCGCAACATAACGCGAGGGTTGCCAGTCTGGATCGGCAAATTGCATCTCCTGTTCGCTCATACGCTCTCCCTTTTAGCGCACCTTACACCTTTACTCATAGATATGTACGTCAGAACAGAAGAAAGAGTTACACATAACCGTTTTATGTATGCCAATAAAGCGTTTTCAGCGCATTTGTATACTATACATAGGAAGCGTCTATTATTTTAAAGCGCGAGGAAGGCTGGCTTCTCCCAAAACTCACAACACGACTTTTTTCGACAAGGGACTGATAAGATGAATATGCTGGTGGGGAAAACCCTCGGTGGGTATCGTTTACAACGACTCATCGAAAGCGGAGGCATGGGTGATATTTATCTGGCTCAGCACACACGCATTGCCCGGAAAGTAGCCATTAAAGTTATTTGTAGTGATCTACGAGCGGTACCTGAAACTCCAGAAGGAAAACAGGCTGCTTCACGTTTTGAACGTGAGGCACGTGCTGTTGCAGAGCTGGAGCATGAACATATCCTACCGCTCTACCATTTTGGCGATGAGGCTTTCGGAGGAGAAGGCCCGCCTATTACTTACCTGGTAATGCCATACATTGCCGAAGGTTCACTTTGGAACTGGTTACAACGACGCACGCAATTTTTTGGCTTCTCGTGGCCTGTCGCAGCTGAAGAGACAGGCTACTACTTGACACAGGCTGCGGCTGGCTTGCAGTGCGCTCATGATCATGGAATTATCCACCGTGATATTAAACCAACAAATTTTCTGATTCGTGTGGAACGAAGTTTTCCCAGACATAACCAGAATCCAAACCTGGCAAAAATCTTTCCACATGGCCGCCCACATCTGTTACTTGCCGATTTCGGTCTGGCAGCGTTCTATCGGCAGGGCCGCTCACTGCATCGCTCAGTTGGAACACCTCTCTATATGGCTCCTGAGCAATTTGATGATCCTGCTCTGGCTACGTCTGTCCACGTAGGACCGGCTGCCGATCAGTATGCACTTGCGGTGATGATCTACCAACTGGTGACGGGCCGTGCTGTCTTTGAAGGAACCGCGGCTCAACTCCTTCATCACCATCATCATACTATGCCAACTCCGCCCAGTACCTTTAATTCTGCTCTGCCCAAAGAACTGGATGAGATTTTTCTTAAAGCTTTGGCAAAAAAACCAGAGCAGCGTTATCCAACAATCACTGGCTTCGCTCAAGCCTATGATGCAACTCTCCAGGAAGTGATACGCAGTAAAGGTAGTAGTCAACGTAGTGCAAGACAGAGAATTACCGAAGATGAACATGAGTTGAAGGCAGCTATGCCTCTAACTATTCCTCAACGCGAACTTTCTACGCTACCTCTGGCAACTATTCCAAAACCGGTAGAGCCACATCGCACACCACAGGTATCCACCATTGCTCCCTCCAGGTCAAGTGTAGCAATGCTTGAACCTGCCCAAGCTCAACGGAAGACCCCTGAATTAGAGCCTTCTGAAAAAGCAGAGCAAGACAATACTCCTACCGCTCCAATTCATAAACAATCTAGCTTACCTCAATCATTGCTAGTTGCTGATCTGACAAAACACAACAAACCAGTCGAATTTCTTACACAGCATCGTAAGCAACTCACATTTTTACTCATCGCTCTGGTTGTCCTGACGAGTCTGATCTGCCTCTTTTTTCTGACCGAACAGAACTATATTGTTGGCACATCCTCTCTCCAGATTCTCTTGTAGTACGTGACTATAAAAAGACCAGAGGATAAAGCAAGAGAGAGATGTCAGACAAGAATGGGCGTCTCCTGGCTCATTCTGTCTGACATCTCTCTCTTACTCCCTCAGAAGTATCCCCACTGAATGGCTATAAATTCAGGCACTTGCAGGTACAATTGGTAATATCACGTAGGAAGGATGCTCACTCTCATGGAGAATCGTCTGGTGCGCTACAAGGAGTTCGGCATCAGCACCCAGAGAATGGCCTGTATTGGGATTACGATCCCAGCGCGGGAAACAACTACTGGTTACATCTAAACGAATGCGATGACCAACCTTGAAAAGATTGCTAGTAGACCAGAGATCGATCTCATATTCATAGGCGGTCCCTGGCTCTAACAGCGAGGGAGACTCTCCAGCAGCAAAATGTCGGTAGCGAGCGCGAATAATACCATCTGTTAGATTCTGTGCATAGCCATCGGGATGAACATCGACCAGGCGTGCCACAAAATCGGTATCAGTTGCACTGGATACTGCCCACAGGTGCACTTTGATTGGTCCGGTCACCTCTACATCAGCCGTAAGGGGGTCGGAACTATAGACCAGCACATCCTCACGTCCCTCCACAGAACGCTGATCAAGCGCACCTGGCCGATACTCAGGAGTCATCAGGAGCGCACCACCATACGTTGGCACAGGATTAGCCGGATCATATGTATAGTGATCAGCCTCACTATCTACAGTCTCAGGCTGTCTAATTGTGAGGGTTCCATCGCCATCCAGACTATTTGCATGACCGCCGCTGTGCAGATAGTAACGTGTCTCCACGGCACGAGCCAGTGGCCATGCCTGCTCATCACGCCAGACATTGGCACCCATGATAAACAGTTTAATGGGTGCCTCATTGAGCATACCCGTATCGATGCCTTTGAGCCAATGATCGAACCAGCGCATTTGTAAGCTCATCAGGTCCGTTTGCATATCAATCAAAGCAGCGCTTGATGTAAAGCCAAAGTTGATCTCGCCAATTGGATTGTCAAATTTACCATGTGCCCATGGACCGATCAATAGTTTGCTCTGACGTGCTTCAGAGGTAGCACCGCCCTCACGTACAAGCTTAAAATTGGCAATGGTGTCCTGCAAAAAGATATCGTACCAGCCAGCAACGTTTAAACCAGGAACAGTGACGTTATTGTGCTGACCTAGAATCTGGAGCGGACGTGTAAAGGAAGTGTCACGGTCCATTGGATGATTAAACGTTTCAAAAAATTCTGGGGCAACATTCTGATGCTTCAATGGCGCAAATTCGCCCAAAGGAAGTGAGGCATAACCTGTGACCGCCAGGGCATCAATATCTTTGATCAGCATATATAAAGACTGACCCAGTGACTGAGGATCTTCCCGATAACGACGCACCAGTACGTCAAAAGCCATGCTGAGTTGCCAACTCCCTGCTGTACCTAACTCCAAAGCTCCTCCTCGAAAAGTAATCCCATTCAGAGGATCATTCCACGTCTGCATAGGCGCGATAGCCTTCAGCCCCACTGGTTGATGAATCGCGGCCGCCCACTGAGTAAAACCAAAATAAGAAACACCATACATGCCTACATTTCCGTCGCTATAGGGCAATTTCGCCGCCCATTCGACAGTATCTACTCCATCCTCATGTTCATTGACAAAAGGAACCCACTCGCCCTCAGAGGCCCAGCGCCCTCGTGTATCCTGCACAATAACGACATAACCCTTTCGCGCCACCTGCGATGGGTCTAGCGCTGCACTGCCAATTGGCAGATCCTTCCCGTAGGGTAAACGTGTCAGCAAAACTGGCCAAGTCCCCTCATCTGCTGGACGATAAACGTTCGCATAGAGCGTCACACCGTCACGCATTCTGGCAGGAACATTATAATCGACAAGAACCTGTTGATTCATTTTCATTCCCATCGGAGAACATTCTCTCTTTCTTTTCCACAAGGATTCGCTGCGCTGAAAAAAAATAGACCACTTAGCCTGAATTCATCTTACAACGCTCTTGTATAAAGACGCAATTGACTGTTCCACCCATAACAGGGTTTCTCAAAAGTCTTTCTTTCCCCACCCACCCGTTTTGGAGGATGGGAGGCAGCGCAGTAGCGCTGCCTCCCATCCTCTTTTTCCTGGGGAGGGGTTTGGCAACGGCTGAAATGCGACTTTTGAGAAACCGTGCCACCCACAAGAAGAGAGAACAGGGATGAGTTTACCAACAACTTTGCTGCTGATAAACTCATCCCTGTTCTCTCTGAAAAAAAGAGAGGTAGATGAGCTTGCAGGCAACGTTGCTGCCTGCAAGCTCATCTACCTCTCCTGAAGATGCGCCGCCGCCGCCGCCAGGATCACTCGTAGAAAGGGGGTGAGAAGGGGCCTTGCCCCGTGACATCTGCTCTCTTTTATGCTACAATCACGCCATGCGTAAAACCTTTCTGTATCGACTCTTTCCGAAAAAAACGATGCGAGTCAAAGCCTTGAATGCCGCTCTTGAGGAGCATCTCTGGTACTCTCGTCATCTGTTAGAGCGGCCCAATATTCTCTACAGACAGGAAAGGAAAAACATGTCGCTCTACCGACAGCAGACCGCCATTCCAATCCTGAAAGCTGAACGCACTATACTCAAACAAATCAACTCCCAGATTTTACAAAATCTTACAGTGTGTATCGATGTGGCCTTTCTGTTTTTTTTCAGAACCAGAAAAACGAAGAAAGATCTGGCTACCCTCGTTTTAAAGGCAAAGGCCGATATGAAAGTTTTACATTCCCGTTATTGGGCTTTCGCATTACCCATAAGAACTATGTCTATTTCTATTAAAACCACCAGAGAGTATTAAACCGGCAAAATAAAGCTACCAGGACAAAAATGTCAGGTATCGCCTGCCCAACGTTGATGAAGAGGGAATCATGCCAGAAGAGTTGTACGATCAATCGCCAAACGCGTACCTTGTGATGAAGCAGGGTGCTCAGATGGGGAAACGCCTGGAACTCTGGAAAGATTTGACTACCATTGGTCGCAGTCGCGAATGCGATATCTTTCTCGAAGACCTGGCGGTTCACCGCAAACAGGCCAGTATTTTACGTACAAAAGACGGTTATATTTTGCATGACGATTACGAAAATGAAGATTGTTTCGTAAATGAACAGTTGGTCAAGACACACATTCTAGCAGATGGCGATGTCCTGCGGTTCGGCAATACCAGTCTGACTTTCAGTGTAAACGAGGGCACACGCCCTTTCCAACTCGTCTCCTCCCGTGGTCAGGAATTGAAAATGTTGAAGAGGAGCGAGATTGAGAGCAATGCAATCGCCAGACTCGACATTGTCGGTCCTCATGGGATGATTAGCAGCTTTGAGTTGCGTGATGACGAAACGACGATTGGACGCAGTCGAAAATGTACTATTTTTCTTGAAGATCTTGCCGTCAGCCGGCTACACGCGACCGTTCGCCAGAAGGCTGATGATGGTTATGAGATTGAGGACCGCCGCTCCGCTACTGGAACTTTTGTGAATGGGATGCGCATTACAAGCTATCGCTTGCTTGAAGGAGATATAGTACAGATCGGTGCCAGTAGCCTGACATTCCGGCATCCTCGTTCCTAAAAGATTGCTGCCACTCACTTTTTCTTTCCTCTATAATGATGTGCTTATGGGAGTTCTTGCAGTTTGTGCGTGCGCTCAGCGTAAGCATCAATACACGTTCCGTCAATCTGACACACTGGCTCAGCGTAAGCTTGCGTTCTCCAAATAAAATCGCGCACCAGAGGGGGTAGCTCGCTCGCCTGATGATCTTGACTCTTACGTGCGTCCGTTGAAGACATAGAGCGGTATTCGTCTGGAAAAGGAAGTGGATGAATAAATCCGGCAAACGGTTTATTCTCAGGCTTTGTGAGCAATAACTTTAACTCTTCCCGACCCTCTCCTCCACGAGGAGCAACCAGGAGATGAGCGAGTTGAAAGAGTTCATGCAAGGATGCATCTCGATCCGTATAGTAACGCTGATCCAAAATCTGAACAATTTTGTCAAAGCCCATCAGGAAGGTGAGCCGCTGGATATGGGGAAAAGCAGCTCGGATGCCTTGCGCTTGCTCAACATAGAGTCCACGATTCAAGATTAGAAGTCCAGCTGACTTAACATGACGCTGCAAAACTCCTTCCAGGACAATCACTCTGTCCAGCAATGTCATTCTCTCAATCGCCTCTTTATCTATGATATGTCTGCTCAAGGCTGCATACACCTGCCAATGTTCCCTATAATGAACCGCAAATCTGGGAGCCAGCCGAAGCATAGCTATATGAGCCTGCGTCGGAGGATTAAAGGAACCGGGAAAGACTATAAGGTTCTTTCCTGGTCTATGCACTTTTCCTGCAACACATGCCCAGGGCCGTTGGATAACATCCAGCCATTCAAATGACCTGTGTATATGCTTATAGTGTGAAAGGGTATGGGTGGCTATCTGTCTACTCATAGGCCCATTATATCTCTTTTTCGCGCTGCCGCCCCCAACGACAGCGAATATGAGTCATCCCTCATCCCTACCTTTCCTGCGGCTTGCAAAGCCGCCCCACCCCCGAGAAAAGGGGTTGCTCATTTTGCCAAAATGAGGGATGACTCATAACAGCGAATGATAAGAAAGAGAAAAGGATGATTTTGCCAGCAACTTCGCTGCTGGCAAAATCATCCTTTTCTCCTTCTTATCAGGTAAGTTTATCCTAGGATTGCATCAGACGGCGCAGAACCGTCAGGAGAATACCACCATTTTCATAGTACGTGACGTCGATTGGACTGTCGAGACGCGCCAGCGTTGTGAACTCGAAAGTTGAACCATCTTCACGGCTGACTTTCACTACGACATCCTGACGTGGCTTCAGCTCGGTTGCGATGCCAACAATGTCGTACCTTTCGTGACCTGTTAAACCAAGGGTCTCTTTGCTCTCTCCCTGCTTAAATTGAAGTGGCAGAACACCCATGCCAACAAGATTACTGCGATGGATGCGCTCAAAGCTCTCGGCGATGACGGCGCGAACTCCCAGTAGCAGAGACCCCTTCGCTGCCCAGTCGCGTGAACTCCCCGATCCGTACTCTTTACCGGCCACAATGAGCAGTGGTACACCCTCCTGGCGATAGAGTTCAGAGGCCTCATACACAGTAGTCTGCGCACCATCGGGCAGATGGAGAGTGTAATAACCCTCTTTCCCTCCAACCAGATGATTATGAAGACGAATGTTGCCAAAGGTCCCACGCATCATGACCTCGTGATTTCCACGGCGTGCGCCATAGGTATTAAAATCTCGCCGCTCGACTCCACGCTCGGCCAGATACTTACCAGCAGGACTGGTTGCATTAAAGCTGCCTGCTGGCGAGATATGGTCAGTAGTAATTGAGTCGTCTAGCATAGCCAGAACACGAGCGCCGATGATATCTACTATAGGGGCCGGGGTCGCAGCCATATCTTGAAAGAAGGGTGGTTCCTGAATATAGGTGGATGAGAGATCCCACTGGAAGAGTTGTCCCTCAGAATTGGAAAGGGAGCGCCACTGCTCGTCGCCCTCAAAGACATGAGCATAGTTCTTGGTAAAAATTTCAGGTGAGACAGACCGTTCCACGGTCTCCCGAACTTCCTTCTGGGAAGGCCAGATATCGCTCAAGTAGACCATCTCACCATTGATATCGGTACCCAGCGGTTCCGAGGTTAGATCAATATCAACCGTACCAGCCAATGCATAGGCAACTACCAGAGGTGGAGAGGCCAGGAAACTGGCACGCACCTGCGGATGAATGCGTCCCTCAAAGTTACGATTCCCGCTCAGAACGGCAGCGACTACCAGGTCATTATCCTGAACAGCCTGCGCAACTGGTTCGGAGAGGGGTCCACTATTGCCAATACAGGTGGTACATCCAAAACCAACCAGGTGGAAGCGCAGAGCCTCCAGATAGGGCAACAGATCAGCATTCTCCAGATAATCAATCACAGCCCGTGAACCAGGAGCCAGACTTGTCTTAACGACGGGTCTGACAGACAAACCCCGTTCTACCGCATGTTTAGCTAGCAGACCAGCAGCAATCATTACCGAGGGATTAGAAGTATTGGTACAACTGGTAATTGCCGCGATAGCCACTGAACCGTCCGTCATATGCACCTGTGTATCACCCATCTGGACTGCCACATTATTGAGATGGCCGTTGCGATGTCCATTCTCAGGCCGGGCCAGTCTTTGGTCGAGTTCCTCGTGCTGAACCACGGGATCAGGGTCTGGCCTTCCGCCGCCCTCACTGGCATAGCGATCAATAGCAGACTCAGTTGTCACATTGCTCTCTGCACCCACAAAACGATCTGCATAGGCCTGACGAAAAACATCGCTGAGTTTCTGCATAGGTACGCGATCCTGTGGGCGACGAGGACCGGCAAGGCAGGGTTCGATGGTCGTCAGATCGAGTTCTAACACATCATCGAACTGCGGAATGGACTGATCGTCTGTACGGAACAGACCTTGAGCTTTGGTATAGCTCTCCACAAGCTGGCTATCGCGTCCGGTCAGTTGCAGATAGCGCAGCGTCTCCTGATCCACCGGGAAGAGCGTAGCCGTCGCCCCGAACTCGGGCGACATATTAGAGATCGTAGCCCGGTCGGCCAGTGAGAGATAGCTCAGGCCTGAGCCAGTAAACTCGACAAATTTTCCTACCACACCACGTTTACGCAACATCTGCGTCACCGTCAGCACAAGATCAGTTGCAGTTGCACCCTCAGGGAGAGCGCCGCGCAAATGTACTCCAATGACCTCTGGGGTCAGCAAATACAGTGGTTGACCCAGCAGAACCGCTTCAGCCTCAATACCACCAACGCCCCAGCCAAGAACCCCCAGACCGTTGACCATCGTCGTATGGGAGTCCGTGCCCACCAGCGTGTCGGGGAAAGCCACTTGCTCACCCTCTAACTCCCGAACCATCACCACAGAGGCCAGAAACTCTAGATTGACCTGATGGCAGATACCCGTACCTGGAGGAACCACACGAAAATTACTGAACGCCTGTTGTCCCCAGCGAAGCAGACCATAGCGCTCGCTGTTGCGCTCATACTCGCGCTCAACGTTCCGCGCAAAGGCCAGCGATGACCCAAATTGATCGACTTGCACCGAATGGTCAATAACCAGATCAGCAGGTACCAGAGGATTAACTTTCTGTGGATCTCCCCCCATGCGTGCCATAGACGAACGCATCGCAGCCAGATCAGCAACAGCCGGCACACCGGTGAAATCCTGCAAAAGGACACGCCCTGGCATAAAAGGATACTCAGCCTGAGAGAGCGTTGCTCTCCCCGGCTTCCAGTTCGCCAGATCGAGCACATCTTGCTCGCTGACAAGCTCACTCCCTGCATGACGCAGGGCATTCTCTAGCAAAATTTTGATAGTAAAGGGAAGATGACTCAGATCTGTTATTCCCCGGTCGTGTAGCGCATCTAATCGGTAATAGGTAATCGATCCATTCGCGCCCGGTAGCTGTGTTTTTGCATGAAACACATCATTGTGAGTAGACATTTGCATTATCCTCTGGTGAAGTTTTTTTGCAGTAGGAGAAAGTGATACCTTCTATCCCTGGCAGAATGCAAGCAAAGTTCGGATGTTCTGGGTTAATTATAGCACGTCCAAACGAGGAAAGAATTTTTTAAGAAGAAATGAGAAGAGACCCTGACAGCAAGCTGTTTGAAATACGCTACCCTATCTGGCAGGTGTGCCAGATGCTACGAGAAGAAACATCACATGGAGAGACAAAGATGTATCCCTCAAAGGTAGAAGAGGACGATATACTTGCCAGTAAATTTGCCTCTCATAGCCGGTTCCCGGTTCTCAACTATAAGTATACTGGCTATCACCCTCCCAGGTAACTATTCCTCATTCCCAACCGTCAGGGTAAACGCTTACTTATACTATGCCGCATTCCAGCATGAAACACATCAGCAAAACTGCTTAATTCTCTTCGTCGAGACAATTCTCTTCCTTCAACAGAGGCAGGCTTAAGAGAACCGTACAGCCGGTTCCGGGCAATGAACTGATGGAGAGACTGGCCCCAATCAACATCGCCCGCTCACGCATTCCCAACAAACCCAGACCACTCTGTGAATCACGCTGGCTTTTGCGAAAGTCGTCAGGAAAAAAGCCACAGCCATTGTCCCGAATCTGCAAACGGAGTTCATTTGATAGATATTTGAGTTCTACCCGAACTTCTGTAGCCTCGGCATGACGCCAGACATTTGAGAGTGCTTCTTGAGCAACCCGGAAGATGGCTATCTCAGCCTCCGGCGGAGTTACCAATGGAGGGCCGGTACAGAGAAAACTACAGGCAGCACCACGGCTACTAGAACCATCACAAAGCCATTCCAGAGCCGCACGCAAACCCAGATCGTCGAGGATTGAGGGACGCAAGTCACGGCAGGCACGACGCACACTATCGAGCGTATGATCGGCCAGTTCACGCAAATTCGCCAGCCAGGCACGATCCTTCCGAGGGAGATCCTGTTTCTCAACAGCCTGCTCCAGACCGTCCAGTCCACGAGCGAGCGCGATAAGCGCCTGCGCAGTATCATCATGCAATTCACGCGCCAGACGGCGACGTTCCTCTTCCTGTACACGTGTGATCAACGACGCATAGCCGCGCAACTCATCCTGACGTCTGCGAGCACTATTCAAATCTTCTACAGTATTCTGTAACTCAGTCGTGCGAATACTCAAACGCGTACTGGTCAAGGCGAGATAATAAATAGCCAGTAGCGGAACCAGAAAAAAGATCCAGGCCAACTCGCCTACAGCATCATCAAAAACATCCACCACCGGCAAAAGTGGACCAACACTCAATACAAGCAATTGGAAGCGCGGCACAGAGGAATGGATGTACTCAGACCAGACCTCAGATAATTTCATATGACGAGCCACAACAAGCATCGGCAGAGAAATAATGACCAGGAGTATCATCATTACTACCGCAGCTATAAGTGTAGTCAGTAATGCCCAGGATTCCAAATAATGCGTATCCAGAGGAGTACTAACTGTAAAATGATAAAGGGATTGGAGATACTGAAGCACAAAGGTAGAGATGAGTACCAACAGACCTGTACTGGCAATGCGATAGCTGAATTCGCTCCAGGAGATCAGTCGGCGCATGAGTGTATATCCCTGCACGCAAAACTGAGTAACCAGGGCGGTCAGCACTGCCGCTGGCTGACTCATTAACACCCCTGCGGCCAGATAGATCGGAGCCGCCACGTCAAATTCTAACAGCAGACGCCAGGTCATATGCTGTCGAGATTGATAAGCACTACTCTCCTTATCAATCTCGACCCCTGGCATACGTAAAAGTAATAATCGCCCCAGCAAAGCCAGTAGAACTGAGAGCAAAATAATGCTGTAGATAGCACGAGGACCGTACAGGATGGGACGCGGGTGATACGAGAGGAGAGACCAGATAAATAATGTCATGCTTATGAGCGTGCAAAAGGCGATCAAGAGCACTTTTGAAAATTTCTTCGTAGCAGAAGATGAGATGTTACTTGTCGTCATAAGTATCCTGCAATGAAATCATCCCCTGGCGCAAGGCAAGCAAGACCGCCTCTGTGCGCGAACCAACATGCATTTTCGTAAAAATATTCGCCAGATGACTATGCACGGTCCGAATACTGAGACTCATACGACGCGCGATCTCTTTATTGGGTAACCCCCTGGCCGCCAGACGCAATACGTCAAACTCACGTTCACTAAGCAGTTCCACCTGCAACTTGGGGACCGCTGGACGACTCGACAGCCGACGCATTACTTTTTCAGCCAGCGAAGGCTGCAATACAGATTCCCCACGCGCAACCGCTCGGATGGCATTTACCAGTTCACGACCATTTACGTTCTTTAAAAGGAAGCCCGCTGCACCAGCCTCCAGTAAAGCCACCAGATAAGGCTCATCATCGTAGGCTGAAAGCACCAGGACTGCCGTTTCCGCACAGTCCGCCTTAATAGCTCGCGTCGCCGCAATCCCCCCCATACCCGGCATCGCAATATCCATAATTGCAATATCTGGCCGTAATCGCTTCGCCGCCTCCACCGCCTCTTCCCCACTCTGTGCCTCCGCCACCACATCCAGATCACTCTCCCCTTCAATCAACCGTCTGGTTCCCTCTCGCACAAGGGCATGATCGTCTGCAAGCAATACACGTATTACCTGATGAACCTCCTGTGTCCCATCTAAATCCGGCGCAATCTCATCTTTTTCATTATTCATGTTATTTTTCCCCAAATATACCCTTGCATATATTGCCTTCTGCATTAGCTATTCACACATTTATGAACGTCACATTTAGCATGAGCAGGCACTTTCATCAGGTTGCCCACAGAGAGCAAGTCTTTCTAAAGCCTATCAACTCACTATAGCTCATCCAGTTGATTACGACCACAGCATTTATGCGTATAGTATCATATAATTTTATTATTGCATGCCTTTTTACAGAGAGCAACCGTTGTCAAAGAAGAAACAGGAAATCGATGCAGCGTGTACTGCGCTGGGACGGCATCATTCCTCAGAAGATGGACAGCGGCAATAATCCGATGACTCCCGATGATATTCGAGCCATCAAAGCCTATGTCGAGGCCAATCGCACCCTGACTACACCATTCGATATCACCAGGGAGGGCGAAACACCCGGCGATGACCCGGAACGTGCAGCCACCATTATACGTCCCTGGATAAATGCAGGTATCACCTGGTGGATAGAGGCACACTGGAATGCCTCAAGCCTTGAAGAAATACGCGAACGAATCAGACAGGGACCACCGCATATATAAGTCATCTCTCATTTGGCCAAATGAGCACACGCTCTTTCTGGCGACTGTGCCGCCAGAAAGTAAGGGAGCAAGGGCTGATTTTGGAAGCAGCCCTTGCTCCCTTTTTTCGGGGGAGGGGCGGCTTTGCCAGACGCTGAAACATTAGAAATGCTTCACAGAGCAAAGGAGCAGAACAGATGCCAGAAAAGCTCTGGGAGAGTTAGCTAGGAGATTGACAACTACACCGCTTTTTGGCTACAGTAGAAGGGCATTTGGCAAAACCATTTAAATATAATAAAGACAAATTTTATCTGTTGTGAACAAGGAAGCTACGGGCGTTCCAGGCTAAATATCCATCCCTTTAAAGAGGAACAAAATTGGGACGCCGAGGCAGAGAGGCCATAGTTATTCTGTCATATGGGCACAATGCAATACAAACTCAGCAAGGGAACTCTATTTGCAGCTTCGGAAGGGAAAATAGTTTTATGGTGATGTGTCTGGATACAGAAGAGTGTCTACACGAAAACCAGCATAAAGAACGTTTCTGCACTAACTGTGGCATCCCCATTCCGGGATCGCTATTGCAGGGACGCTATGAAATCTACCAATTGAGTGGGAGAGACCGCACAACCATCACGTTGAATGCGCTCGATCGCCGCACGAATAGAATGGTAACTGTCCGCATGCTGCGTCCACAGCGGATCACGCAGGAACTTTACGAGAATTTTCTGCAAGACGCAGAGTTAGCGCTGACATTCTCCCGTACAATGACTGAACCAGGAAGCATCTGTGTCACGGATTTTGGTGAAGATGGACCCGTGGCATTCCTGGTAAAGTCCACTATTGATGATCAACCCATCAGTAGTACTTATCCTCTTCATCCACAGACAAATATATATGCCGATGAAGACCCGGCAGCAGATCACCTTTCTTCATCGACTCTACAGGATAAGGGAGCAGCATCGACCGCGATACAGTCCCTGTTACCCCAAACACCAGCTCCTTCTTCACTTCAGGCGTTCTCAAATCAGATTACTCCCTTACCACTGTCCTCCAATTGGCTGGATCAAGGTGATCGATCCTATGAGCTCGGGCATTATGGGGAAGCGTTGGAATACTACGAGCAAGCACTGGCCAACGAAGCGGTATCAGCCGAGGCCTGGAGCGGAAAGGGGGCGACTCTTCTGCATCTTGATCGCCTGGAGGAGTCCTTGCTTGCCTATAATCAAGCCCTTTCCCTTCAGCCAAATGATCCCGATCTCTGGATCTCACGCGCCAATGTCCTCCACGAACAACAGCGCTTAGATGAGGAAATGTACTGTTACGACCAGGCTCTAACCCTTGATCCCAACTATGTGTTTGCCTGGACCGGACGTGGCATAACTCTGGTTGAAATGGGACGTCCCCAGGAAGCGCTGCAAGCCTTTGATAAAGCGCTCCTCCTTGATCCAGGTCAGGTGGTGATCTGGCAGGCGATGGGCGATACACTCTTTAGTATTCACCTCTACGACGAAGCCTTGATCGCCATCGAGCACGCTTTAGAGATCGATCCCAATAATGCCGCTCTCTGGGACACAAAAGGCAATATTCTCCGCCGCCAAAAAAGTCCCGATGCCGCGCTGGAAATTCACCAGCGTGCAACCCTCATGACTCCTGATAGCGCCATGGCCTGGTTTGATAAAGCTAATGATCTGCGTGACCTCAAACGCTATGCCGAAGCCCTCGCTGACTATGATCAGGCGCTAACTATCGACCAAACACTGGCTGGAGCATGGTATAATCGAGGAAATGTACTGGCAGCCCTGCGCATGTACGAAGACGCCCTTGAATCATATAATCAGGCTTTGCAATATGATGATGGACTGGTCTCCGCGTGGTATAACAAAGGTAGCCTATTACATGAACTCGGTCACGACCAGGAAGCCCTGCTCTCCTTTGATCACGCACTACTACTCGACCCTGAGTATATTGCGGCATGGAACAACAAAGGATTGGCTCTTTTTGTCCAGGGACGCCTGGATGAGGCCCTGGTCGCCTTTGATCAGGCAACGATCTATTCTCCTGAAGAAGCCGATGCCTGGTATAATAAAGCTATTGCTCTGGAAAAACTGGGCAGACAGGAAGAAGCTGCCGCGTGTCAGGAATGGGCACGCGCGTTAGAAGCGAATCAGGCCCCCTAATAAGGTGTCTGCGGAGGAGGTGGCATGCGACGCTGCGCCGATGTGGCTGATTGTGGATTTGACAACCGGGACAGCGATAAATTCTGCCGAGGCTGTGCTCTGCCTTTGTTGGGTACCGCCCTGGCTGGTCGCTATGTAATTGATGCCCTGGTAAGCAAGGGGGGATACGCAGCGGTCTTTCGTGGTGTAGATCAACATTTATCGCGCAGAATTGCGCTAAAAGTGCTCTTGCCAAGTAAAACGACTATAACTGAACAAGAGCATTTTTTGCGCGAGGCACGCATCGCTGCGGTTCTCGACCACCCAAATATCGCGCCAATTCTGGATTACGGTAAGGACGGTCCCAGCGTTTTTCTGGTGATGCCTCTGTATACCGCTGGCTCGCTGCGCAATCGCCTGGCGACGATCAATGGTCCTCTCCTGCCTACCGAGACGATGACAAATTTTCATCAGTTGGCAAGTGCACTCCAGTATGCTCATACACGCCCGCGCCCTGTCATTCATCGCGATATCAAGCCTGAAAATATTCTCATTCATCAGGAAGATCGCCGCTTGATTATCACTGATTTCGGCATTGCTCGCGCCCTGGAACCTGGCACACTGATTGGGAAAACGGTAACTGTACGCGGCACTGTAGGCTATATGGCTCCCGAACAAACAAGTGGAGTGGTTGATCCGCGCAGCGATCAATTCGGCTGCGCAGTGGTACTTTACGAGATGCTCACCGGCTATCATCCGTTTGATGCCCTTGGCGGTCCGGTACGTCCACCCTCAACGTTTAACCGTGAATTGCCGACCTCTCTGGACCATGTCGTGTTGAAGGCACTCTCTGGACGACCTGAGGAGCGTTTTGCGACGATGGTGGACTTTTTGCAGGCGTTCGATCAAGCCTCTCACTCTGGCTCTGGGGCGATCTTCCGTCTCACTCCTCAGAATCCGGCCCTGGATGTGCGCAGTGCATCACCTTATGTACGTCATATCACTGGCCCCTCTACGCCGGTGCAACAAAATAACAACCATAACGGCGAGTCTTCGTCTCGTCAACGAGCCATACGCCAGCAAGCCAATAGCACCAGCGCCCACGAAAAATGCCTGGAAGGCGACCAGTTGCTTAAACAGCAACAGTACTCGCAAGCGCTTCACGCTTATGAGGAAGCGTTGAATCTAGATCCATTGAACTTCCACGCCTGGAACGGCAAAGGAACGGCTCTCTATAGTCAGGGCAATTACAAACGTGCCTATGACGCCTATCAACGTGCCACCGAGATAGATGCGGAAAATCCCGTCGTCTGGGTCAGCGCTGGTCTGGCACTTAACCGACTCAAACGCTTTCCTCAGGCACTTGTCCACTTTGAACGGGCTCTGGGTATTGATCCTTCTTATATTGCCGCCTGGAGTGGCAAAGCAGACGCTCAGTTGGATATGAATATGCCCGAAGCGGCGGTCGAATCCTACCTGATGGCACTCCAATACGACCAGCACAGCCTCCAGGCCTGGAACGGACTGGGTAACGCTCGCTCAATCCTGCGCGATTACGCCGGAGCGATTGAAGCCTATGAACGCGCTCTGCTGGCTAATCCCCGTAGCGCAGTGGCCTGGTGCAATAAAGCTGAGGCTCTAATACGCCAGGGGCACACGCGAGCAGCACTCGATGCTCTCAATGAAGCAACTGAACTGGATCGCAGCAATGGCCGCGCCTGGAATCTTAAAGCGGAAGTGTATGAGGCGCTAGGTAACTCCCAGGAAGCCCAAAAGGCCCGCAAACGTGCCAAGCCCTGGGGACTGGCTAACTAGATTCGTCAGCAGAAACTCTCCCGACCTCCTCACTTTGTCACAAATCAAATCCTTCTCTATCAGGAAACAGGAAAAATGAGCAAAATAAGTGATATTTACTGCGTATCCGCTCACTCCTCTTCTGGCTTCTCTCTGTCGCCTGCGGCGACAGAAGATAAAAAGAGGTATGAGTTATCTCTCACTTTTCTGCGGCTTGCAAAGCCGCCCCTGAGAAAAGGGGAGAATAGCTGAGTTTGGAAGCAGCTTTGCTACTTCCAAACTCAGCTATTCTCCCCTTTAAATCTGGCGGCTACGCCGCCAGCAAGAGCGCTGGCTCATTTTGCCAAAATGAGGGATGACTCATATTTTGAATGGGGCGGGGTGTCCTGCCAGGCTGATTCAGAGAGCTTAACTAAGCCCTTTTCTCTTATTGATAATTTGGCGTGTGCGCCGTAGAGAAAAACAGGGGCAAGTTAATGGTGCGCCAGACGCTCTAATGCACGCTGGTACAGTGGCTCTGCAAGTTGACGTGCCTCGGCCAACTGGATGCGCTCGTACATCCACTCAAATTTGGCCCGCACCGCAGCGGGTGTACTCGCACGCGCAGGTAGATCTAGAAAGCTGAGAAAGAGCGATACATTCACCTCTAGAAAGCTGAGACTATCCGCCGCTTGCAGGAGATTCGCCTCCGGCCACCCACCAAACTCGTGAGCACAAATCAACACTTTTACCTCTTCAAGCAATGACTTCTCTGCTCCCTGTTCACGCAGGTACTCTCCAACCACTCTGGCAGATCGCTGAGCATGCGCGTTATTATAGATAGGATCGTCGGGACCCGCAGAAGGGTCGGCGCGAGGACTGTCGGAACCCGGAAAGGCACGCTCCATATCATGAGTAAGCGCTGCCAGTCTGAGTGACTGCGAGGCCTCCGGGTTAAGCTGCATCAGCCACTCCTCTGTTCTGATCAGGTGCTCAGCATTGCTATAGTTGCTTTTGACCCAGTCCATTGTCCGGGCCTGCAAAGAAGAAAGAGTCTCCATTGTCTGTTACCTCCTGTTCCACTTTTTTGGAAAAATTTTCTCAGATAACTCTCCAGGACAGAGGGTATCTGTATATGTATGCGTGTATAAATATTCAGTAGCACCCTGGCGCCGACGCTCCTGCCGGGCGCATGGGCCATTATGCGGGCAACTGAGACAGGAAAATGGCGCTGGCTCCTCCTCTGCGCTGTATCTGTAAGCATTGGCTTTAATATTAAAATGCTCGAAGCCTGGCTAGTTATTCCTGCCTTTAGGACGCTTTACATCTCGAAGCATTCCCCAAACCAGCAAGCAACGCACGTTGAGCAACTGGATACAACAAAGCTGCTCTCCTGTTCCAGTGAGCGTCTGGCAAGCCAGTCGAGCTGGCAAAGGCGCAACCACAATACTCTATGACTGCCAGACAAAAAAAGAGAAAATATTCACCCGGGAGAAGCAAAGGATGCGCTGAGGGAGTGCAATGCGCT
>DAOTTL010000142.1:0-12455 GCA_034438135.1 Ktedonobacteraceae bacterium
GATCTGACCGGCAAGAGAGTGGGCGTGATTGGTACAGGCTCTACAGGTATTCAGGCTATTCCCCAGATCGCTAAGCAGGCCGCGCACGTCACGGTTTTCCAGCGAACACCAAACTACAGTCTGCCTGCGCGAAATCGACCCCTGACTCAGGAAGAGGAGGCTGATATCAAGGCGCATTATCGTGAACTGCGCAAGTCTGATCGCGAATCTGCTGCTGGCCTGACTATAGAGATCAATATGCAGTCGGCCCTGGATGTCACCCCGGAGGAAAGACAACGAAAATTTGAGGAGAAATGGGCGCTGGGAGGTACTCAAACGTTAGGGGCATTCTCAGACATTGCCACTAATATAGAGTCCAATACCTACATGGCGGATTTCGTGCGGTCCAAGATTGGCGAGATTGTTAACGATCCTGAGGTCGCGAAGATGTTGATGCCGCATGATCATCCCATTGGCAGTAAGCGCATCTGCGTTGACACCGAATACTATGAGGTCTATAACCGCGAGAATGTTACCCTGGTGGACGTGCGCAAAGCTCCCATCGAGGAGATTACGCCCACAGGTCTGCGAACTCAAGAGGCCTCCTATGAGGATCTGGATGTGATTGTCTTCGCGACAGGTTATGACGCGATGACGGGTTCGCTCTTCAACTTGAATATCACAGGAGAGCATAACGAACCTCTGAAGGAGAAGTGGGCGATTGGACCGCGCACCTACCTGGGTCTGATGACAGCGGGCTTCCCGAATCTCTTTATGATCACGGGTCCAGGCAGTCCATCCGTGCTGAGCAATATGCCTGTTTCCATCGAGCAGCATGTAGAATGGATCAGTGAATGCATTCAGTATATGCAAGACCATAATTTCACGCGCATTGAACCCGTTGCTACCTCTGAGGATCACTGGGTGGCACACGTCAACGAAGTGGCGAATAGGACCCTGTATCCACGAGCCAACTCCTGGTATCTGGGAGCGAACATTCCGGGTAAGCCCCGCATCTTCATGCCTTACGTTGGAGGCGTGGGAAACTACCGGATCAAGTGTGCAGAGGTAGCCGAGAAAGGCTATGAGGGCTTTACCTTCGGCTCGGAGAAGGGCAGCGCGAGTCAGGCGGTTCAAGGATAGGCATCCTGTAGGTGGTTAAAGCTGTCTGGAAAAAGTCAGCAGTTTTGACCATGCAGATACAAATGACTTGAAATTTTGTCTCAAGTCGTTGAAAATGGTTAGATAATAAGTTTGCTACAAGTTTATGTCGTTTTTATTCAAAGGAGAGTACAATGGCGAGTAAGATAACTTCCAGACACCTTGTTGATCCTGAGATCCTTCCAATTCTTGATATATTTCCCACCCTGGAATTGACGGCAGAGACATTGCCGCAGGCCCGCACAGCTCTTGACACCATGGCAGCCCCGCCAATGCCCGAATTTCCTGATGTGGCCGCAAGTGAACGGTTTGTCCCGGGTCCGCAAGGTGCGCCTGACGTGCGAGTGCTGGTCTACCTTCCTAAGAATGTCTCAACTCCTGTACCAGCGCTGTACTGGGTTCATGGTGGCGGCTATATCATTGGTCGTGCCGAACTGTCCGAGTTTCAACTCAAGACGGTTGTTTCAACCCTCGGCTGTGCGGCTGTCTCGGTAGACTATCGTCTTGCACCTGAAACGCCGCATCCAGGTCCGGTCGAGGACTGCTATGCCGGTTTGAAGTGGTTGTATTTGAATGCCAGAGATCTTGGAGTGGACCCCACCCGGATCGCCATCGGTGGGGATAGCGCTGGAGGAGGACTGGCATCCGCGCTGGCCTTGCTCACTCGCGATCGGGCAGAAGTGCCGCTGGTTCTCCAGGTTCTCATCTATCCCATGCTCGACGACCGGACCGTTACATCGATAGATCCGCATCCATATACCGGAGAATATATCTGGACAGCCGATGCCAACCATTTTGGCTGGAAGGCGTTGTTGGGACAGGAGCCTGGGAGCGAAGGGGTATCCCCATACGCTGCGGCGGCTCGTGCTGAAAAACTTGAAGGATTACCCCCCGCCTTCATCATCGTGGGTGCGCTCGATCTATTCCTGGAGGAAGATATGGAGTATGCCCGTCGGTTGATCCGGGCAGGAGTACCGACAGAGTTGCATGTCTATCCTGGTGCGTTCCATGGTTTTCCCATGGCCGCAGATGCAAAGGTCGCACAGGCGTATAATCGAGACTACCTGAATGCGCTGACCCGTGCCTTCTTTCGATAAGAGCTAGTTAGTAACTACTCAGGTGCCCTCTGTTCGCTGCCTGCGGTGAACAGAGGGCACCTGAGTAGTTACCATCCCTGCCTTTGCAAAAGCAGGACAAAAGGCTTTCGGCCTGCATAGCAGGCCGCCCCGCCTCCTTTTCTTAAGACTTTGTTGGCGAAGGCGGTTCGTGGGCGAATGACCCCGCCCTCCATTCTTTTTTGAGGGATTGCGGGCGCTGCGCTTTGCGCAGCGTCCGCAATCCCTCTTTTCTTCTTTTTGCGAAACCCTGTATAATATTGATCCTACTTGCTATAAATGTTACTCTCACGTATACTGTCGGAGGTAGAGTAGCTTTGTATAATCTATAGTTTATAAAGGTAGTGGTATTTATGGGTGTGACTCGCCTCCAAATGCCCTCAACTCTGCGTGAGGCTACGGTGGAGCATCTGCGCAATGAGATTGTCACAGGCAATCTCAAGCCTGGCGAGTTGCTTAAGGAAGTGGAGCTAGCTGCTCAGCTTGGTCTGAGTCCTACACCGCTTCGTGAGGCTCTGGTACAGCTTGTCGGCCAGGGATTGGTCGAGATTGAGCCGAATCGGCTCAAGCGAGTTTCGCCATTGGATCTTCGGGCTATGCGAGATCTCCTGGCCGTTCAGCGAGTTCTCTGGAAAGCGGGTTACATTTGGGGATTGCCCAGGGTGGGACCCACTGAACTCGAAGCCATGGAAAATGTGCTCGTTGGTCTGGCGACAGCGTTGGACAGGGGAGATTCACGCGCTGCATTTCTTGCCAGCACTGATTTTCATAGTATTATCGTGGCTGCTTCGGGCAATTGCGAGTTAGGCCGGTTGATCGCTGAACGCTTTGGATTGGTCGAGCGTCTGGTGGTATTGTACATGCCAGATTGTATCTCGAAGAAGATGCTGGAGCGAGATCAAGAGATCCTTTCGGCGCTAAAGCGGGGCGACCTGGCTCAGGCTCTCGACTGTGAAGAGGATGTGCGCACGAGTTATACCGATGCTCTGGCTGTTCTACTTGCCGGGTCCTGCTAGACTTATCGTTGAAGGGAACGCGCATTGATGGCAACCGCGAATGCATTTAAAGCTGGCCCTTTCCTGTGGCTTGCAAAGCCGTCGTCCCCCGAAAAAGGGAGAAATGACTGAGTTTGGAAGCAGCAAAGCTGCTTCCAAACTCAGTCATTTCTCCCTGAAAATCTGGCGGCGCAGCCGCCATCTTCTTCCAGTACTACCGCCTGTTCTAAAAGCTGTTCCGCCTTTTCAAAATGTCCACGCTGCCTGAGGTAGCTCCCGACCTTATATAACAATTCACCGGCCTCGGGGAGATCATTGCCATGCTGCTCAATCAAGGGGACACAGGCAAGAGCCTGCGCCAGGAGACGTTCGCACCGCGCCCAGGTGTCGGGTGCTCCGCTGGGGAAGGCTGCGTTGACTATACGCACCGCATCCTTATGCTCTCGACGGTACTCGCTGCCAGCCAGAAGATTGCATTATACTCCTGCTTGTACCGATAGGCGTACTCGATTGCCACATGTGTCTTCCCTATTCCTCCCAATCCACTGAGTGCATATACCTGAGAGAGAACTGCCGGGTGCCTTAACGTCAGCGATTGATACAGAATGTAGAGGATGTCCTCGCGACCAATAAAGTTAGGATTGCGTGAGAAGGGGATAGTCCAGAAAGAATGGTGGGATTGATCTTGTGTGTATTGAAAAATTTCTTCGCGTTTTACACCCAAAAAATGACTGAGTTGCAACTGATAATGCGCCTGGGGAATACTTCGCCCCTGTTCCCAGCGACCGATGCTCCTGGGAGAAATATCCAGCGCTGCTGCCAGTGCCTCTTGCGATAAATGACGCTCTAATCTTTTTGTCCGTAAAAATTTTCCAAATCCCGTCATTTTTACTATCCCTCTGGCGTTTTTTTGTCATCGGTACCTGCGAGGCTCCTATACAGGAACCGGGACGTTGTTGCGACAACTGGTGCCAGAGGTCTATCTCCAACTGCCTGAGCACGTGCAGGCGCACGCTGTTGAGATTCTGTCGCTCGCGCCGGAATTCCGTGAACTTTTTTCTGTGCCGTATGAGACGCTCACTTCGCTGGCCGTTCCTACCGAGCGGACACGTTTTTATTCACGCACTCGCACGTTACAGTTAGCCCATGGGATCATTGATTTCCTGAAAGGGTGTCTTGATCAGAAGATGTATCGTCACCTTACGCTCTACTTTGACAATGTACATCAGGCCGATCCCCTGGATCAGGAATTGCTCGGGGTGCTGTTGCGTCGGGCCGATCCAGCGACTCTAACGGTTGTGCTTGGGACAACGGTTGAGCCTCTCGCGGGGACGTTACAGACCGCTCTGCTGGAATACACTCACCAGGTTGATGCTCAACCGCCAGAGGCACATACGTATCTCCAACTTCTGAGACGCTGGCAGTTTCCCGAGGTGTGGCAGACCTGGCTGCTCAAACAGAGCGATGGGTGGGCTGAAGAGTACGAACCATTGCGCGACAATTTGTCCCTGCTCCAGAGTCATGCGCCACAGGGAGAAACGTTCGAGCAGGGGATGCAGACCCTATGTGAGCAGGCGTCAGCGGAGCACTTGCAACGTGATCCCCTGCTCATCGCTGCCTGGACCAATCGGGCAATCCTCTTGTTCGAGGAAGAGAAGATCGCAGAGGCTATTCAGGATCTCTCGCACGCGCTGGAACTGGAAGAGAATCCAACCGTACTCTACAATCGGGGTATTGCGTATCAAACGCTGGGTCGCTGGCAAGAAGCCATCAACGATTTTACACAGGCCCTGACGCTCTCGGATGAAGAGGAGCAAGACATCCTCAGCAGGCGTCATCTCTGTGTTACCCAATTGGAGAATACCGACTCGCTCAGACAAGATCTTCGGGAGCATTTGACATCTCTATGAGCCATTCTTGAGGTTTTCGTGGCTTGCAACGCCGTCTTCTCGCATATTACAGACAGAGAGAAGACGGCGTAAGCTATTCACGAGAGAATTTCATCTTCAAAATATCCACGCGCTCGCAGATAGTTTCCAAGCTTATACAACAATTCATGGGCTTCGGGGAGATCATGTTTGTTCTGCTCAATCAAGGGAACACAGACGAGTGCCTGTGCCAGGAGGCGCTCGCACCTGTCCCAGGTATCAGGTGCTTCAGGGGGAAAGGCTGCGTTGACCATGCGTACTACTGTCTGACTGCGCTGGCTCACCTCCTCTGGCTCCATCTGATCCAGAAGCACTGCCTGTACCAGCCGATGGACCGAGAAGGTATGAGTCTGAGGATTGCGTGTGACCAACGAGATATTTCGCAGTGCTGCCACGATGAGATCAAACTGGTAGGGATCGCTGCCTATCGGTCCCAGGACAGGACCAAGGAACGGTGCTCCCGCCATCAATAATTCTTCTGGAATAGCTTCAGAATCTAAGAATGCGCATATGCGTAGTAACTCGGCTGCGGCCGGATGTCCTTGTTCGGCCTGTTCAACTGAAAGCCTGAGTGTGGTGCTGACTGATGCTGGGTGCGCCCCTCCATGATTCCCTCGACGCGCTAACACCAGTTTGCGCTGGTCACGATAGCGCTGCAAATAATCGGTAATACTGCACTCGCTCTCCTCAATATAGGCACCCGCCTGATCCAGAGCCAGCGGCAAGCCACCCAGGAGGGCGACCAGTTCGGCGGCAGAAGAGAGAGAGGCGTCCAGCAAGGTATCGGGAAGCTGCTGGCTGTTCTGAGGGAGTCCGGCTCGGCTCAGGAGCAGAGCAATTCCTTCCTGTATGCTCATGACTGGCAGCTTCATGGTAGTCGCCAGACTACCCAGGGCAAGGCGACGTGTCGTGAATAAGATCGCGCCGGGTCGGACAGGAGGCAGTACTTTCTGCAAGAGATCCAGGTCTTCAATGGCATCTACGATCAGTAACCAGCCTGTATGATTTGCAAGCCATTTCTTTACCTCCACGCTCAGTCCTTCCTGGTCTATGATCTGATTTCCAGGAAATTGGAGCTGTTCCGCAATCTGTTGCAAGCTTATCGTCAGGCTTTCAAATGTGTTGGCTGCTATCCACAAGATGGCGCTATACTCTCGCCTATGTCGATAGGCGTACTCGATCGCCACCTGCGTTTTGCCGATTCCTCCCAAGCCAGAGAGGGCAGATGTTAGAGGAAGAGTCGCCGGTTGTTTTATCGTGAGTAACTGGTGTAACGCGGATAAAATATCTTCACGTCCGTAAAAATAAGGATTGTGTGAGAAAGGGATGTCCGAGAGAAGGTGAGGTGAGGAATCTTTTGTGTGGGCAAAAATGTCGTCAAGTTTTACGCTGAAAAAATGACTGAGCTGTAACTGGTAGTGCACCTGAGGAATGCTACGTTCTTGTTCCCAGCGACTGATGCTCCTGGGAGAGATACCCAGAGCCGCTGCCAATGCCTCTTGAGATAGATGAAGTTCCAGTCTCTTTGCTCGTAAGATTTTTCCAAATCCCGTCATTATCGATAGCCTTTCACCATAGTAGTGCACTGACATTCTTCATTTGAGGGGTCCACCACTCCCCTGGGAGAGGAGGGAAGGACCGGGCACAGCCCCGGACACAGTCAGGGGTTGCACCCCTTGCATTCCTGCTTTTCATTTCAAGATTGTCAGTCCAGTAGTCTGTCAAACGTCACTTGACGGGGACGAAATGCATGCGTACAGAGGGCAGCAGCCCTTTGCCTGGAGTCCTGGACTGTACCCCGGTTTTCTCTTCCCTCCCTCCCTCTATTCAGGTGGGGAGCGGGCATGTCAAACTTCGTTTGACAGAGCAATAGTTTGCTCTATATCATCGTGACGAAAAGGAGAACAACCTGACATAGTACGAACTACGTTGATTTGTTGTTATTCTATTATGTACCAACTGCACAAAAAGTGAAAGATGTAAATTGACTGGTAGGAGTCTAGTGCTTGTCATGGTAATAGTTTTCTTTTTCAGATATTCTTTTAAATGTAACCGATTTCTACATGTGGATGAGTGATAAGGAAAATTCTGGTTTTATAACCACTATTTTGAGTAATATAAGTAAATTGCTCAATACTATCTATGACGTTTCCTTTTTCTTCCTCATTCATAAAGAGAAATAAGGAGAAATCCTGGCTGAAATCTTCTGCAAGGAAAAATCTTCAATGGAGCAGATTATTGTGTGCAAGACTCAGTCGGCCAGCCCACTTTACGGCTCTTGTTTCAAGCTGTCCGCTTAAGTCAGGCAAATGAAACGGGAAGTTTTTGCATTGCCAACTGTAAAGATTTCCTCATGGTGTCCAGAAAGGTACCCCCGGCAATGAAGAAGATCATTGTGCGCAAAACTCAGGCCGTCAGATTGACCTCGGCAGCCAGTCCTCTCTATGGAACTACCTGTAAGCCAATTCTCTACGCGTGAAGCTAGAAATCTTTGGAGATTTGTCTGCCAAGGTGTGTTTGCATTGTTTCAGAAAGGCATCCTCAAGCATGAAGAAGATTATTGTGCGCAAGACTCAGGCCGTTAAATTGACCTCAGCAGCTCATCCACTGTATGGTCATACCTGCGTTGCATAGAGAAAGGCATCCTCAAGCATGAAGAAGATTATTGTGCGCAAGACTCAGGCCGTTAAATTGACCTCAGCGGCTCATCCACTGTATGGCCATTCCTGTGTGCTGTAGAGAAAGGTAAGATCGACAATGAAGAAGATCATTGTGCGCAAGACCCAGGCGGTCAGATTGACCTCGGCAGCCAGTCCTCTCTATGGCTCTACTTGTGGTGGTAAGCCGATACTTCCGTATTAATGGAGCTAGAAGCCTTTGCATTTCTGTCTGCGAAGGTGTGTTTGCATTGTTTCAGAAAGGCATCCTCGACAATGAAGAAGATCATTGTGCGTAAGACCCAGGCGGTCAGATTGACCTCGGCAGCTACTCCACTATATGGTTCTACCTGTGGTGGTAAGCCGATACTTCCGTATTAATGGAGCTAGAAGCCTTTGCATTTCTGTCTGCGAAGGTTTCTTTACATATCCAGAAAGGCACCCTCAAGCATGAAGAAGATCACAGTACGCAAGACCCAGTCGGTCAGATTGACCTCGGCAGCCAGTCCTCTCTATGGAGTTATCTGTAATCCGACCCTGCCGTATTAATGAAGCCGGAAGCCTTTGCTGCTCTGCTGGCAAAGGCTTCTGTGCTCTTATTTGCGCGAAAGCAGAGAACATCCAGGTCAGGGAGTCTGCTGTGAGTACTACTGTGTTATCGTTCTATCCACTTACCTTTGTGCCTGATGCACCTGATGTCATCGTCGGACGGAAAGATATCGACAGCTATGCCTCTTTTCCTGCTGATGGAGCTGCCTTGCTGCAACTGCTGCAATCCGGGGTGGGGACAGAAGAGGCCACAAACTGGTATTTTGAGCGTTATGCGGAGTCGATTGATATCGCAGATTTCCTGGCAACGCTCGACGATTTACAATTTCTTCGTCATGAGACGGATGGGGAAGTAGTAGAAACCATTCTTGTACCGTCGTCGTCATCCATCTGGCAGGCACTCGGTCGGGCCACCTTTTCTCCCGTCGCCTGGATCATCTACGCGGCTCTCTTTGTCTACTGTCTCTCTGTGATGATCCGTTTTCCGTATCTGCGACCCAGTTATAGCAATCTTTTCTTTACACCTTACCTGGTTGTGCTAGAATTGGGACTCTTCCTGGGACAGTTTCCCGGCATTCTGTTTCATGAGGGCTATCACATGCTGGCGGGGAAACGTCTGGGCATCCCGTCACGTCTGGGAGTTGGTCGTCGTATCTATATCCTCGTCTTTGAAACACATTTGACTGGCTTATGGAGTGTTCCACGCAAGAAGCGCTATCTGCCCTTTCTGGCAGGCATGTTCGCCGATCTCATCTGGTTCTCCCTGCTCACCATTACGGCTGGCCTGATCCATGGATCCGGCAACCCACTCTCATTCCTCAGTGGCTTTTTGCTGGCCCTGGCCTTTGCGACGGGGTTGCGCCTGATCTGGCAATTTTATTTTTATCTGCAAACCGATATCTACTATGTGTTTACAAATCTGTTGCACTGTGTTGATCTGCAACAGACCACCAGACAGTATCTCTGGAACCGCGTGTATCGTCTCTTCGGACGGACCGACAAACTCCAGGATGAAGAGGAGTGGCATCCCCGCGATCGACAGGTGGCACGCTGGTATGTGTATTTCTTTGTAGCGGGCTATCTTTTCACCATCGGCACCTTTCTGATTGCCGGTCTCCCGGCTGCGCTAAGGATCTTCGGTCTGCTGGTCGTGCGCCTGTTCACGCATGCCGCCTTCAACCTGGATTTCTGGGATTCGTGCGTCTTTCTGCTGCTCAATGGGTTGCAACTGGGGATTGTCGCCTGGATTTACTGGCGAGAGGTTCGGCAGCGCAGGGCGGCAAAACGTGCTGGAGCTGTCGCAAATTTGGCTGAAGACTTTTCACTTGATTACGTTGAGGAAAAAGGAGTTCTCTAATGCGTTCAACCCCATCTCATCTCAGACTCGTTGCTCCTTTCCGGCAGGGTAGGCAAGCTTTATGGAATCGTCAGAAAACGGAAACCTCGTATGAGGTCAATTGTCATCGGTACCTGCGAGGCTCTTATACAGGAACCGGGACGTTGTTGCGACAACTGGTGCCAGAGGTTTATCTCCAACTGCCCGAGCACGTGCAGGCGCACGCTGTTGAGATTCTGTCGCTCGCGCCGGAACTCCGTGAGCTTTTTTCTGTGCCGTATGAGACGCTCACTTCGCTGGCCGTTCCTGCCGAGCGAACCCGTTTCTATTCACGCACTCGCACGTTACGGTTAGCCCATGGGATCATCGATTTCCTGAAAGGGTGTCTTGATCAGGGAGTGTATGAGCACCTTACGCTCTATTTTGATAATGTGCATCAGGCCGATCCCCTGGATCAGGAATTGCTCGGGGTGCTGTTGCGTCGGGCCGATCCAGCGACTCTAACGGTTGTGCTTGGAACAACTATTGAGCCTCTTCCCGCAGCACTCCAAACCGCTCTAACAACCTATACGCGCCAGGTTGAGGCTCAACCCCTGGAATCTTCTACGTATTTGCAGCTTCTCCAACGCTGGCAGTTTCCCGAAGCGTGGCAGACCTGTCTGCTCAAACAGAGCGATGGGTGGGCTGAAGAATACGAACCATTGCGCGATTGTCTCTCGCTACTCCAGAGTCATGCGCCGCAGGGAGAAACGTTCGAGCAAGGGATGCAGACCCTGTGTGAGCAGGCGTCAGCGGAGCAACGTGCGGTGCTGGCACAGGCGTTTCTGGCGTCGGACTGCACCAGCGAGCGATTGCTGGAACGTCTGGCCTACCAGCGTCTGGATGCCTCAACGCGTCAGCAATGGCACGACAAACGCGCGGATCATTTAGAGCACCAACAGGAATGGTCGCTGAAACTGGGTGCTATTCCCTATCATCGCGAGCGTGGGAGTGCACCATCTGAGCGAGGAGCCACAGCCCTCCAGGCAGCGCTCGATTATTCCATTGATATCGGCTACTACGAAGCGACGGTAGATTTTGGCTATCGTGGACGAGCGCTCATCAATTGGGCGGAGCAGGAAACCTATTACTGGATCTTTACGACGAAGGCGACGACCTCACTGGCGGCGCTGGGGAGACCTGAGGAGGCGGAGAAACTGTATGATGAAGTGCGGGCGTTCAGCACCAATCCCAGCATCCATATGCAGGCAGCCTACGCGACCTCCATGCTCTACACGCGCCATTTGTCGGACGACAAACGCGATCATACGCTGGCCAAAGCCTGGATTAACGAGGCTATCGCGATCTCCAAACTGTTTCCTGATCCCAAAGATCGAGCCTTTAATACGGTCTTCAATCAGAACGGTCTGGCACTGATCGAGGCGCACCTGAAACATCCCCAGGAGGCACTGCGCCTGGTGACGGAGGGTTTGCACCATCTGGCTGAAGTGTTAGAGCCAGGCGAACACATGCTGCATCGCTCGGTCTTGCTCTACAATCGGGGACAGGTGTACGCGGGCATTGGGGCACTGGAGGAAGCACTGGCCGATTATACCGCGGTCATCACACAAGATCCTTATTATAGCGAATATTACCTGGATCGCGGCAATCTCTACCGCCGTCTCGCACGCAACGAGGACGCCCTGGCGGATTATGAGCGAGCGGTAGCTTACAGTCCACCCTATACAGAAGCGTACTTTAACCGCGCGAACGTCCTTACCGTCTTAGGACGGGATGAAGAGGCTCTGGCCGATTATAGCTATGTCCTGGAGATCGATCCGACCTATCTGGATGCCCGCATCAATCGATCTAGTATCCTGTATGAGCAGGAGGACTACGCAGCTGCCCTGCAAGATGTGGAGCGCGGCTTGCAGCAAGATCCAGAGAACGCGCAACTTTTGTGCACGCTTGGTCTCCTCGCTATGGCTGAAGAACAACATGAGAAAGCGTACCAGGCGTTTTCCGAGGCTTTGCACCGTGATCCTCTGCTCATCGCTGCCTGGACCAATCGGGCAATCCTTTTGTTCGAGGAAGAGAAGATCGCAGAGGCTATTCAGGATCTCTCGCACGCGCTGGAACTGGAAGAGAATCCAACCGTACTCTACAATCGGGGTATTGCGTATCAAACGCTGGGTCGCTGGCAAGAAGCCATCAACGATTTTACACAGGCCCTGGCGCTCTCAGATGAAGAGGAGCAAGACATTCTTACCAGGCGCAGCTTCTGCTCTACACAGTTGGGAGATACCGATCAAGCCCGGCAAGATCTTCAAGAGCATTTAACGTCAAAGTAAATCTGCTCGAATATCTTGAAGCTGAGTTCTATAACGTCAACGTTCCCCGCTTCTTCTAGTCAGTACACTGGTATACAGTATATAAGGTCTGGATCTATTTATGGATCCCTCTTGCGCCATCTATGGCGGTCATTCAAAAAAGAAGGCAAACAGGCAGGTCACGCGGCGTTGCTGCGTGACCTGCCTGTTTGCCTTCTTTTGGACTATGCAAACTCATTTTTCAGCGGCTTGCAAAGCCCCCCCACCCCCGAAAAGAGAGAAGTGGCTGATTTTGGAAGCAGCTTTGCTGCTTCCAAAATCAGCCACTTCTCTCTGAAAAGCTGGCGGCTGCGCAGTCAGCAAGAGCGTTTGCCCATTGTACAAAAATGAGGCATAACTCATAGCATCGCAGAAAGGTTGTTTTTT
>DAOTTL010000143.1:0-19438 GCA_034438135.1 Ktedonobacteraceae bacterium
GAGAAGAAACCTCTACGTGTAAGGAAACCACCCCACCCTAAGGAAAGAAGAGAGGGATAGCGGGCAGGGCGTTGCACACCCTGCCCGCTATCCCTCAAAAAAGCATGGGAGTAGGGAAATCAGATAGACCGGGAAGTGCTTGGCAGGAAAAGAAAGAGTAGGTATACTTGCTGTATGGAAACATCGTTACTAAAAAGCAACAAAGGGCAGACATATTGGCAGGTACGTGAGCAGGGTCATGAACTACTGCGGCGCAATGTCATCGATGTAGCCAGCCGTCTTCTCATGGAAGACGGCCCGGATGCACTCACCGTTCGACAGATTGCCCAGGAGTTAGAATGCTCGACAAAGATCATCTACACGATGTTTCATGGGAAAGAGGGTCTGGCTGACGCCCTCTATCTTGAAGGTTGTGAGAGGCTTCGTCATCTTATTGAGGATATCCAATGGCCATCTCCTCCTACCACGTATATTCATGATGTTGCACAAACATACTGGACATTCGCGCTAGCCAATCCTAGTTCTTATCAAGTCATATTTTGTGGGGCTATCCCCAATTTTCATCCCAGCCCTGGAAGCATGCTGAGTATGGAAAGCGCATTTGGGACCGTTGTTACCAGCGTGCACCAGTATATGGAGCAGGGACTCTTCCAGACCGATGATCCTGTAGGGGTCACAAAGGCCTGCTGGGCATCCTTACATGGCGTCATCAGTCTCTATCTCTTAGGGCATTTTTCCACTCTTGAGACAGCAGAAGAGGTGTTTGAGCGTGTTGTTCAAGCCCTTGTTGTTTCTCTTATCCCTGGGACTTTGCCTCCTCTTTCGTAATCGTCTTCTCTGCTCTTGAAAACACTGTTGCTTCCAGGGAACGAGATCTTCTTTGCCAGAAAGAGGACTCTCACCTGTCTGTCTATGAAGGCGAGACGCTGTTTGTCTCTCCCTTTTCCACCATGAAAGGAAGATCATGTCTCGTGTTTTAATAACCCAACCATTTGACCCCTCTTTCATTGCTGGCTTACAAAATGCCTTAGGAACTGAGAGCGATGTGGGGATGGTTCCAAATCTGGAGAGGACCGAGTTTACGCGGTACGCACACGATGCCGAGGTGCTCATAAATTTCTCACGTCCCATTGATGAGGAACTGTTGAGTTTCGCGCCTCATGTACGTTTCGTTCAGCAGGTTTCTGCTGGCTATGATCTTTTAGATCTCCCGACTTTAGCTCGAAAAAATATTCTCGCTGCCAATATCCCCGGCGGAAACGCGGATGCAGTCGCTGAGCATACGCTCTTATTGATGCTCATCCTTCTCAAAAAATACACGCAGGCGGAGCAGTCCATACGGGCGAATGCGTGGGAAACGATGCGTTTGATGCAGTCTGGGATTGGCGATCTCGGAGTCGCTACGGTAGGACTGATCGGCTTTGGAGCTATTGGACGCGCAGTCGCACAACGACTACGTGGATTTGGGACACACGTCCTGTATACAACACCTCACCGACTCGATGCTGCGGAAGAAAATCAGTTCAACGTACACTATGCTTCCCTTCCCGATCTTTTGGCAGCATCAACTATTGTGAGTTTACATCTTCCTTTAAGCGAGCACACCTATCATCTCATTGGGACCGAACAACTGGCCCTGATGCGCACAGATGCACTCATTATCAATACAGCTCGTGGAGGTCTCATCGATGAACAGGCATTGCTGATTGCTCTCCAACAGCAGAAGATTGCTGGTGCTGGACTTGATGTGTTAGAACATGAAAAAGCCGGTGGGAACATCTTTACAGATCTGCCGCAGGTCATTGTCACACCTCATATCGGAGGCGTAAGCCAACAGTCGATCCAGCGAATGATGGGTATGATGGTGGGGAATGTGACTCGTTTCTTGCAGGGCAACCAACCACACTTTCTGCTTTCCTGAGTTTGAGAACCGTAGGATAGCAAGTAAGGCTTTGGAAGCCACAGAAAAATCAGGGGTGATTCAGACAAGAAGAAGAGCTGGTGTGGTTGGTAGAGCATACGCTCCACCTACAACCACGCCAGCTCTTCTTCTTAAACAAAGTGTGGGACAGCCTGCATGGCAGGTCGAAAGTCCTCTGACCTGTTTGCAAAATTAGGGATACTTCCTGTGACACTCCTGCTATACAGCAGAAGACATTCTCCGCTTAGACGCAACCCCTTCAAGGAGATCAAGCTCTTTGAGGAATACAGGAGGAAAGATACGCGGCAGAATGAGCCGCTCAATCCTACCCGGGAGACCCGGTCTGGCATCCAAACCCATAGCGATCTCCACATGCGACTTTTCCCCTTGCTCTACGGGCGTAACGGTGAAGGTGGAGCTTTCATTTTGTCCCGGAGCTATGTCCTGTTCAACAAGAATCCGACCCGGCTCTGGCTCGCTTACTCTCTGACGAAACTCCTGTATCTGACCCAAAAAACGAGACTTGAATGTGATTATCGTTCCAGCCCCATAACCTCCTTCTTCAACCTGTAAATCGTACAGGTTCTTCTCAGGAATGATATGAGGATGCCCATTATGATAATCAGCAATTGTAGCGTATACATCTTCAGGACGCGCATCCAGTACTTTCGCGACCCTTATAGTGATCCTTCCCATGCTTTTTTCCTTTCCTCTCTGTCTAGAGAAAGTTGCTTCTCTATCTGCAATCCATATGACTTAGTGTCATATATCTAAAGAGAGTATACCACTCTGGTATACTCTATGACAAGTGTGAAGATCTCACATTCAGAGCTTCTCCAAAGTCGCTTTCAGCCTTTGCCAGACCCCCTCCCAGGCAAAAAGAGGCTCGGAGGCAGCGTGGTCGCTCTACCTCCGAGCCTCCAAAAAGGGTGAGTGGATGAAAAAGAACGACTTTTGCGAAGCCCTGATGTCACATTCTTAGAAAAAAAGAGGAAGCCATCTATGGAACAGGCGCAGGCCTATCCTATTACCTACGCTATCCTGGGTCTGCTGGCGTTCGAGGGACCACTGTCCGGCTATGATATCAAACAGTTGTTTGATCATCTGCTCTCGACAATGTGGGCGGCTGCACAGAGTCAAATTTATAAAGAGCTGCGACGCATGAAAGACCTTGGCTGGGTCGAGATGGAACGCAAGGAGCAGGAATCGCGTCCCGACCGCAAGCTCTATACGATTACGGATCAGGGACACGCCGCCTTACGCAAGTGGCAGGCAGAGCCGCCGGAGGTTTTTCAATTGCGAGATGAGCTACTGCTCAAGATGCTCTTCGGCAGGTTCGCTTCACCGGAAAATCTGGCCGAGAATATACGTACAGGTATCGCAACTCATGAACTGCGTTTACTGGCATATCGCCAGAATGAATACTTCATTCCCTCGCCTGGCTCGCTACGACCCACAAATAAACGCCCCAATCCCTACGCCGCCGAGAAAGAAGAAGAAGAAGATCCCTACTTTCGCTTGCTTATGAGGTTTGCAATTGAATTGGAGCAGACGTATATTCGCTGGCTCTATGAAGCCTTAGATGAGGTTGAAAAGCGTCGAACGCTGTGACAGGACTGTTATGGTCAGGGCGATGTCATGCTCTGAAAGCCTTTGACTTTCGAAGCATGACATAGCTCCGCGTTATGGTACAATTACAAGACAATTACGATACGAGTACAACAGTGCGCTGATTTTCGTCGAGCCAGCCAGTAGCCAGTAGATCGCTTTATGCAAAAACCACCGAAGTCCCCTCAAAAATATGTGTTATCCCCACGTCTAACCGATTGGGGCCTGGCTTTCACCGTAACTGTCGCTGGTGCGACCGGTCTGCTGGGTCTGGTCAGCGGTCACACAGAGCAATGGGCTATCTTCGCGCTCCACGGGATAGCGGGCTTCTGGCTACTCTTGCTTCTCTGGGACAAAATGCGCCGGGTCTGGCCCAGACTGGTCCAGTGGAGACGTTGGGATCGCCGTACTATCCTGGGTCCACTGGCGCTAATCTTTGCTCTCTCGGTAGTGGGATCAGGTATCTGGTGGATCGCTGGCGGGGAGCTCTATTTCATGGGCTTCAATCTCTTGAACTGGCACATCCTATTGGGCTTTGTGCTGGTTGCGACTGTGACAGCTCATATGTTTGCCCGCGCCAAACGCCTGCGCACACGCGATATAGCACGAAGACGCTACGCCCTGGCACTTGGTACGTTCTTTACGGGTGGGCTGGCACTCTGGCCGCTGCAAGAGTTGACGGACCAGACCCTTCATCTTCCAGGGACCAGTGAACGCTTCACCGGTTCACGCGAGAGCAATAGTTACCAGGGAAATATCTTCCCTACCTCCAGTTGGGTTGCGGATCAACCTCACCCCATCGACCTGCAAAGCTGGCAACTCTCGCTTGGAGGCGCAGTCCATAAACCTCGCGCGTTCTCCTATGCGGAACTCTCCTCACGTGATGATGTTCTGAAGGCAACGCTGGACTGTACTGGCGGCTTCTATAGTACTCAACGTTGGCACGGTATGCGTATTGATCACTTACTTGACCAGGTTGAGCCTCACGCGGACGCACGCTTTGTCAGCTTTGTCTCGGTAACCAGCTACCGCTGGAGTCTCCCGCTAGAGGAGGCACGCAAGGCCCTGCTGGCTACCTCGATCGATGGAGATCCACTTTCCTACGAGCATGGATTTCCCTTACGTCTGGTAGCGCCAAACCGACGCGGCTTCGAGTGGGTCAAGTGGATCACGCACATCGAAATCTTGACTAACCCCGATCCTGGTCAACTTGTCAGCATCTTCACGAGCAGCTTTATGCCATCCTGATCGTGTACTAGAGTTGTCCTAAACACTCTAGCACACGATCGACCTCTGCGGAGGTATTATAGTGGGCCATACCCAGACGTAACGCTCCACCCTGACCCTCCAGATTGAGCCGTTCCATAATGCCGAGCGCGTAATAGTTCCCATCCCAGGCGAAAATCCCGGCCTTTGCCAGATGTTCGGCCAGAGCGCGAGGTGTGTAGCCCTTGATATTACAGGCAACCGTAGGCACGCGTTCAGTGAAGCGCGAGGGGTTAGTAATCCCATAGATGGTCATGCCTGGAATGGACTCCAGGCCCACGATCAGTTGCTCGGAGAGTTGTCGCTCATACTCGGCAATCGCATACATAGCAATCTTCAATAGTTGTGCTCGTCCCTGATAGTGTGTATAGAGGCTGGCATAGGGATCGTAGTGTTCCTGTCCAAGCAGAGTAAAGTAGTCGATGACCCCGACCAGACCGGCCAGGCATTCATGGTTTTGCGTACCCGTTTCCCAGCGATCGGGTGCGTTATTGGACGCAGGCCGAACCTTGTAGGCGGGAAAACGTTCCAGGTGCTCGGCTTTGCCGTAGAGAATACCCTGATGCGGACCAAAGAACTTGTACGAGGAGCAAACGAGAAAGTCTACGTCGAGTTCCTGAACATCGATGGGTCCGTGAGGAGCAAACTGAACCGCGTCGATCCAACTGAGCGCCCCCACCTCATGCGCCCAGGTCGTGATGGTCACAACATCATTGATCGTTCCCACGGCGTTCGAGGCATAGCCCACGGCCACCAGACGAGTCCGCTCATTGATCGCGGCACGCATCTGATCCATGTTCAGCGTCACATCTTCGGGATGGACATCCACAGTGCGTATGACAATGCCCCGTTCCTGCAAGGCCAGCCAGGGCGCAACGTTCGCGTCATGGTCGAGGACGGTGACGACAATCTCATCTCCAGGCTGGAGCGTCTTGCCGATGGCTCGACTGAAGGCAAACGTGAGCGTGGTCATGTTGGGACCAAAAACGATCTCCGCAGGACTGGCGGCGTGCAAAAGATCGGCCATGCCCTGACGTGCCTGCGCGATAACTTCGTCCGTACGTTGACTGGTCAGAAACGCTCCATGGGTATTCGCATTCGAGGTCTGGAGATAGGCCACCATCTTGTCGATCACCTGTTGCGCAACTTGAGTACCGCCTGGATTATCGAAATAGAGGGCAGACTGACCGTTGACCGTTTGCGCGAGCGAGGGAAAATGTTGACGGTAGGTATTGAACTGAAGAATCTGGGACATGCAAGCCTCTCCCGTGAAAATAAAAGAAAGCAATGGAGGAAGAAGCTGAGAATGGTGGGCTCGCAAAACCAACCAGAGGTGTCTCTGCGAAACCCACCATTCTCAGCTACTACGCATCTGTTGATTGGTAGAGTTGAAGAGTATGTTCTAAGTCCGGTTTACCGCTGGCGCGGAGTACGCTAAAAAATTCGTCCAGGGCAAGGGGAATGCGGCGGAAGTCCACCCCCAGACTTTCCCCTTCGGAGGTCACGATGGCATACTCGGACCAGGGGTCGGCGCGAAAATGTTCCGGTGGCAGTTGCCAGTTAAAGGCGAAGCCGACGCTGCCGGGATTGAAATACCATGAGGAGCCTCCCAGACGACGCAGTTGTTGCGTGTGCGTGTGACCGCCTGTCAGCAGGGTTACCCCGAAGCCGTCGAGCAGTTGACGAAAAGTCTCTTCTGACGTATTGGGAAAGATGAGATCGTCGAACGAATGGGGAGAACCGTGAAAGCAGAGCAGCTTTTTGCCCGCCTCCAGAGCGATCTCAATAGTTGGTTGGAACTGCTGAATAAAGGTTCGATCCTCGGCGGAGAGTTGTGCAAGTGACCAGGCTCTTACGGCCTTTTGCATCTCGCTGGTCTGCTCGTTATCGGAGGTCTCTGTACCGGTCAGCAGCCAGGCATCGGCATTGCCCATAACCACTGGACAATTCAGATCACGCAGACGTGCAACGGTTTCGGCAGGCTGTGCGCCCCCTTGAATAGCGTCCCCCAGGCAGACAATTTGCTCGATGCCTCGTTGACGAATATCTGCCAGAACCCGATCAAGTGCCAGACAGTTACCGTGAATATCCGAAATGACTGCCAGTTGCATAGCAATGCCTCTTTCTTTTTCAGTTTCATTCAAGCGATGCAGGAAAAAGGAGCAATGGACGACTTCTCCCTCTACACCCAGCAAGGCCAGGGAGGAAGGCGCTATGGCACCATTATACCACGATGGGATGGCTCTCTTTGAAGAGATGCTCATGAAAGAGAGCGCTCCACTAATGCTTTCGTTAGAACTGAATGGCCTCTCAGGGCCATTTAATTCTCGTAATGAACCCCTCCCCGGTTCAAAAAAGATGAATTAGAAGGGCAGTGGCGGAGGCCATTGCCCTTCTAATTCATCTTAAACTCAGGGGGTGGGGCCGAAAGCCAAAGGCTTTCGGAGAATTAAATGGCCCTGATGGCCTCTATAGTTGCTTGAAATTCAGTGCAGCAAAGCTTATAATGAGACCCAGAATGCTATCAGCATTAATCCAGCCTATGAGGAGAACACGCGGTGTCAGATTCAACAGAAGAGAGAGATACAGCATTTAAGCAGCCTGGCGAGAATGACATTGATAGCATCACAGGGGTGGAAGAGGAGGACGTTGACTATGAGAGAGGATCGGGTACTGAAACAGAAGCTACTGATGGCGATGAAGGTATAACAGATCCCTTTAATCCCGCCAAAATCCGCATAGAAACGCGCACGATGACTATCGACTTACTGCTCTCCAGAATTGATCATAAAGAGTTAGATTTAACTCCTGGCTTTCAGCGCAAAGGGGGCATTTGGAGCGAAAGTGCGCAAAGCAGGCTGATCGAATCAACGCTTATTAGAATACCGTTGCCCGCATTTTATATTGATGCAACTGACGAAGAACGCTGGTTAGTGGTCGATGGATTGCAAAGGCTCACTACACTGAAGCGTTTTGTGATTGAAAGAAATTTGAGGCTTTGCGGTTTAGAGTTTCTCATTCAACTCAGTGGTAAAACTTACGATGAATTGCCACGTCCCTATCAGCGTCGTATCAACGAAACACAGATCACTGCTTATTTGATAGATAAAGGAACACCAGGAGAGGTAAAGTTCAACATCTTCAAACGTATCAATACTGGTGGATTGCCCCTTTCCGCACAAGAGATTCGCCATGCACTTAATCAAGGACCTGCGGCAGATCTCCTTATTCAACTAGCTAAAACCGACGAATTCAAGCAAGCTATAGATAATGGTATTCGTGATGACAGAATGGCAGACCGTGAGTGTGTTCTACGTTTTCTTGCGTTTACGCTTTCTCCGTATAGAGAATATAAATCAAAAGAATTTGACAGCTTCCTAAATGATCGTATGGTTGAGATAAACAAAATGTCTCAAGAAGAGAGAGAAGCCCTGACGCAACGTTTCTCTCGTGCAATGACCGCGGCCACTGCCATTTTTGAGAAAGATGCCTTTCGTAAGCGTTACATAGTTAATGCATCAAGATATCCTATCAATAAAGCATTGTTTGAGTGCTGGTCTGTGAGCCTCGGTCAGCTTGACGATGAACAATTACAGATCGTACAAGAGAACAGAAATATCTTGATCACAAAATTTATGGATACAATGCAGAACGACCATGCCTTTGAAACTGCAATATCACAAGGGACAGGAGATATTAGTAAGGTCAAGCGCCGTTTCTCGACTGTCGAGCGGCTCATCAAAGAGGTATTGATAGCTGAATGAATACACAACCATCTCTCATAAACGATAGGGTGCTCAGGTCCTTACGATTGCAAACTTTAAATGCTTCGAAGACCAAACGCTACGACTTCGCCCATTAACTCTTCTTACAGGTCTCAATGGCACCGGCAAATCTTCTGTCATTCAAGCACTTTTGCTCTTACGTCAATCTCACCAGCAGGGATTGTTGGAACAAACGGGTTTAGCACTTAACGGCGATCTTGTGCACATCGGCACAGCCATTGACGCCTTATTTGAAGGTGCGAAGGAAGATAAACTCGGTTTTGATCTGACTTTAGAAAACGGTATCGAAAGGCAATGGCGTTTCCAATACGACCGAGAAGTGGATGTACTCAGTTTGTCTTTGCCTGAACTTGATAGTACATCGCCAATCTATGCCACTGGCCTTTTCGATGACAATTTTCATTACCTTCAGGCTGAGCGGCTCGGGCCAAGGCGCTTTTTTGAAACATCCGATTTTCTGGTGAGACAACGCAAACAATTGGGACCAGCCGGTGAATATGCAGCACACTTTCTCTCTGTCTTTGGAGATGAACTCATTACTCATGAATCTTTAGCACACCCACATGCTGACTCACTCTCCTTACGCTCTCAGGTAGAGGCTTGGCTTGGTGAAATTAGCCCGGGAACACGTATTTCTCTCACACCAAGTTTAAATACGGATACAATCAGCTTACAATTCTCTTTTGCGACGAGCAATAAATATCGTGCCACAAACGTTGGCTTTGGCATCACATACGTGTTACCAATTCTCGTTGCCATACTCTCATCAAATACAAAATCGCTCCTTCTCATCGAGAATCCCGAAGCACACCTGCATCCTAAAGGACAGGCCGAGATGGGAATGCTCTTGGCACGTGCAGCCAGTTGTGGTATCCAGGCAATCACGGAAACCCATAGTGACCATGTTCTTAACGGCATTCGTGTTGCCGTACATGATGGATTCATAGACCCTCAGGATACGCAACTACATTTCTTTCAAAGGAAAGTAATTGATGATCTTGTACAAAACGAAGTCACATCGCCGCGTATCGACCGTGATGGTCGTATAGATCGTTGGCCCGATGGGTTCTTTGACGAGTGGGACAAAAGTCTAGAGGCATTATTAGAACCAAGAAATGGGTAGTGTATGGATTTGGAGATGGTGTTAAACGAACTTTCCTTGAAGCCTTCGGCCTCTACTATTCAACAGGCCCGGCAACGCATGATCGATTTTCTAGACACTGCACGTATCGCAACAAAATCAGGCGTCAAAAAAGTCATCCGAACATCCGATGATCTTAGCTACTTATCACTCGCGCCCGATTATCCCCTGGCTCGTTGGCGCAATGATCATGAGGTTGATGTAGATACACGCCGCTTTTTCAGGAGTCTCGTTACCAAGTCGCCATATTTGAAAGACACAGAAGATAGCGATCTTGAAAATAGAAATGCAAGATCCCAGTTCACCTATCAAGACGAGGAAGCAAAAGGATTAGGAGTCGCCTATCTTCTTGAAGCTCTTGCAATCAGTTTTAGATCGGCCAGTTGTTGGGAGCAAAGCAGTCTGAAACTAACCCTTATAGAGCTTGACGAGGAAGGTGAACTGCAAGAGGAGCAAGAACTCCATGTGAATCACGCCTGTTCCGCAGCACATATTGATGAACACAAAAACTGGATCAGAGAACATATCCTCACTCGTATCCAGCTAAATATCTCTGAGGGGTGCGATATATGGACACACAGAACGACATTATTCCCGCATTTGTTGTTCTGCGAGGCGGTAGAAAAACAGTTACAGGGAGTGCTCCAGGGTCATCCACTCTTACAGCAGATAATAAAAAGGTTATACGCGCTCAATACGGCTTGTGAAAACTGGTGTGATGGTCCTGACAGCTATGAGGGCATTCCCGGTAGAATGTCGCCTGAAAGTAATGTCACGCTGCAAAAATACACACATGAACATACATTTCTATGCCCAGATGGTGTCAATCGCCTCTTTAGCTGGCATGCTCGCCTCACACCGAGTGCGTGGCGCATCTACTTCTACCGAGATGATGAGAAAAAAACGCTGACTATCGGTCATATCGGTCACAAACTCCCCAATGTGCTCTATCCTACCTGAAAACCTGCCTCGCTAGGTGACAAGGTAGGAATTTCCCAAAAGCATTACTACAAAGACTTTGTTGCCGAAGGCGATTCCTGGGCGAATGGCCCAGCCCCCCATTCTTTTTGAGGGATTGCGGGAAAGGCGTGTAACGCCTTGCTCGCAATCCCTCTGCTCATTCTCTGGGGGGCATGGTTTCTCGGCAAAAGACTTCGCCAACAGTAATGCATGCCCTGTTGGGCACCAGAGTCCATGAAAAAGCTCAGCAATGTGCTATTTTCAGAGGAGAGTTTACAAAGAAGAGAGGTAGTCAAACGACCACAACGCTCATCGCCCTTTTCAGATCAAGTGCGAAAAAGAAACATCTTTTTTGTTCTTTTCACTGAGAGAAAGAAGTGCTCATGATATACTGAGGTCCTGAACTGTTTTATGCTAGAAGGAAAAAAGTGAAGTGACCTGCATATGGATGCCGCCAATCGTTCTCCATTGTGTCCAACGCTCATAGGCCGAACCACTGAACTCACGGCGCTCAATTCTCTTGTAGAGCAGACCAGAGGAGGTCAGGGAGGTGTCGCGTTGATCGCGGGCGAGGCGGGCATCGGCAAGTCACGTCTGGTGAGCGAACTGAAAATACTCGCCACATACCGACACTTCCTGGTCGCTCAAGGGGCCTGCTTCCCCGCTGATCGCTCCTGTCCATATGCACTGCTACTCGAACTGGTACGCTCCCTTTTCGCCACTAATGCCAGAAAGCACCTTATCGCCGACTCACACACCCTGGCATCCGTCCTCTTCCCGCTACTCCCGGATCTTATTCCTCGACCCGATGATAGACAATTCCCTCTACCACCACTCGATCCAGAGCAGTCTAAACGCCGTTTAGAAGCCTTGCTCACCCAATTTCTGCTGCATCAGACTGCACACACGCCAGTTCTGCTGATCGTGGAGGACCTGCATTGGTGCGATGCGAACAGTCTGGATTTTCTGCACTACCTGGCACGACGCATTACAACGTATCCACTGCTCCTCCTGGGTACTTACCGCCATGACGAGGTTCGGCCAGAGTTGAGAAACTGGCTGACACAGATCGACCGCGCACGACTCTCCCAGGAGTTTCGTCTGGTCCCACTCGCACGTGCAGAGATCGATACGATGCTTTCAACTATCTTCGAGGAACGCCAGACAGCCTTCGATATGCGCCGTTTCCTGCACGGTGATCTCCTGACCTCCCTCTATACGCTGACTGAAGGCAATCCCTTTTTCGTCGAAGAGACCCTCAGTTCACTTATCAGCGGCGGTGATATTTTCTACGCCCAGGGCTATTGGAACCATCGCGTCAGTAGCAAACTCTCCATTCCACGCAGCGTTCAGGACGCGGTACAGAACCGCACGGCTCACCTGAACAAAACAGCCAGACAGGTCTTGACCCTGGCAGCGGTGGCTGGCCGACGCTTCGATTTTGCCCTCCTCCAGCAGCTCACGCACTACGACGAATATCACCTTCTTCTCATTATGAAAGAACTGGTCTCGGCTCAATTCGTTGTCGAAGAGTCAGCCGATCAGTTTGCCTTTCGACACGCTCTGACTCGTCAGGCCATCTATACGCAACTCCTCACCCGTGAGCGCAGGATACTCCATCGCACTATTGCCGAAATGTTGGAGGAACAAAGCCTCTCGGCATCTAAAGGATATCTGGAAAGACTGGCCTATCATTTCTATCGGGCCAGGGTCTGGCATAAAGTTGCACAGTATGCTCAGAGCGCTGGCGAGAAGGCCCTTGGACTCCACGCCCATCGCGCCGCCATCGAGTACTTTACCTGGGTCCTGGAAGCCCTCAAGCACCTTTCTCTTTCCGCAACACCTGCACATTACCGTGGTCGGGGACACGCCTATGAGACGATCGGCGAGTTTGAGCAGGCCCAACGCGATTATACTTCAGCGCTGGACGCAGCTCACGCCGTGAATGATCGTACGGCAGAATGGCAAAGTATGCTTGATCTGGGCTTCCTGTGGGCGGGACGCGACTACCTGCAAACTGAGCGCTGGTTTCGTCAGGCTCTCACTCTGGCAAAAACGCTCAATGATCCTCTCATGCACGCTCGCACGCTCAACCGCATCGGCAACTGGCACCTGAATGCGGAACAGCCACATGAGGCCTTGCACTCCCATCGCGAGGCACTGACCCTCTTTGAACACGGACAGGATACTCACGGGATCGCTGAAACACTGGATCTACTCGGAATGGGGAGCTACCTTGCGGGAAACCTGAGCCAGGGAACGACCTACTATCATAAAGCCATCGCGCTTTTCTATAAGCTGGACAATAAACAGGGCTTGACCTCCAGCCTGGCTACTCTGACGCTGCGAGGTCCCACTTACCAGACGGATATGCTGGTCTCTGCGGCAAATCTGACCACGGTCACGCAGGACGCTGAGAACGCGCTCAGAGTAGCCCGCGAGATCGGTCATCGCTCTGGCGAAGTCTATGCACTCTTCCAATTAGCACTGGCTCTGGGTTCTCAGGGCGAGTATGGACGCGCCCTGACAACTGCACGACAAAGCATGTCTGTGGCCGAAGAGATTGAACATCGTCAGTGGCAGACCGCCACTTATACCGTACTCGGTGGGATATATACAGGTCTGCTCGCCCACACACAGGCCCGCGCACACTTTGAGCAGGCGCTCGTCCTGGCACGTGAGACCGGATCGCTCTTCTGGACCCGGATCGCTACAGGCTATCTTGCCAGCGTCGCGGTCCAACAACACGAACTCGATCTCGCGGAAACCGTTCTAGAGTCCACCCTCGTTCATGGAACGGCCAATACAACCATGGCCCAACGCCTGATATGGTGCGCTTACATCGAACTCGCAATCGCGCAGAGAAAACCCGAGCGGGGCCTGAAAATCATCGAGCAGTGGCTCGCCTCCGAAGCAGAGCAGAACAATGGACAACACAGTCTACGAACGATGAAATTGTATGGCGAGTTACTGCTGGAGTTGCAACGCTTTGACGAAGCAGAAAGCGCCTTAGGAGATGCATGTACACTGGCCAGCACGCTGGGAGTACACCCGGTCCACTGGCGTCTGTGCCGCACCCTTGGAAAAGTGTATCAAAGCCAGGGGAAAAACGCAGAGGCCGAACAGATCTTCACAACCGCTCGCACTGTGATCGAGAAACTCGCCGCCTCTCTCTCCGACGAGACGCTGCGCACACATTTCTTACAACTGGCAACCGCTCAGGTCCCCAGGTCACGTTCGTCTTCAGCCACACTGAAGACAAAGCAGCACGCTGGTGGACTGACCGCCCGTGAGCGAGAGGTCGCTATCCTGATCGCCCAGGGAAAGCCAAATCAGGCCATTGCAGAGACTATGGTTGTCACGAAGCTAACTGTCGAGACCCACATCGGCAATATTATGTTCAAGCTAGGCTATAGCTCGCGCACACAGATCGCTGTCTGGGCGATAGAAACGGGCTTAGTAAGTAAGCCAGAGTCGGATGAATCCTCTACGTAGACTGGATGAGTTGACTATCAAATCTCTGTGCGCTATGCTCGATCTCTACGTGTTTACCACGATGTTCTGAAAGGTCCCGCCAGCTACAATAAAAGAGTCAACCGAGAAACAATTCCAGAAAACAGACTACTTTTAAAGGAATACCAAAGGGAACGAGACATTGGCTGAGAAGAAAAGTACTACGCTTTTCTTCCCAGCCAACAAAGACAAAAAAGCTATTGTCAGTTCAGCACAAGATCACTGGGAATAGCCCGAACAGGAGCAGAAGAATGAACGCAGCAGACATCTTAAAATATGGACACCAGACAGCATTACAGTCTATCGCCAACTTCCCCGAAACAGCCTGGGAAACACCTGGAGCATGCGGCTACTGGTCCGTCAAGGATATCATCGCGCACCTCACTTCCTATGAAGAGGTACTGGTGGATATTTTGACAAGTCTTATGGGCAAAGGCTCCACTCCCATGCTCAACAACTATCTCGAAATGGGTGATAAATTCAACGATGCCGAGGTGGAGAAACGCCATGGCAAGACGATCCAGGATATTCTGGCAGACTTTAATGCCGCTCATGAGCAGACCATAGCTTTGATTCATGAGATACCCGCCGAGACACTGCGCCAGAACGGCACACTCCCCTGGTACGGCGCGAACTACTGCCTGGACGATGTCATCGTCTACATGTACTATGGTCATAAACGCGAACACAGCGCCCAGGTCGCCGCTTTCCTGGATCGTCTAAACTGAAAATTCTGCTGCTTGCAAAGCATGAAAAGAGTAGATGGCCTGTTTTGCCGAGATGGCTCATCATATATCTCGGTTCAATAGCCAGGGACATGAAATAAATGTATTCACTTCTATGATAGAACTAATGAAGAGTCTCATGCCCAAATAGATATAGGGAAAGAACAGGACTGATTCTGTCCTCCTTTCAGGATATACTCTCTCTAAGAGCACTATTCTTCTACATTTGTACGTCTTGCTTTGGAACAGAGAAAAGGGGAAACTGCCTTATGACAGAGCGTATCCTTAACCTGCACGAACTGAACCGCGCTACCCTGGCACGTCAGTATCTCCTGGAACGCATCTCACTCTCACCCCTTGAGACCATTAAACATCTTGTCGCGCTCCAGGGACAGGTCTCCAAAGCACCTTACGTTGGATTGTGGACTCGTCTGAACTCGTTTCAACGCGTCGAGCTAACCCAATTAGTGGAGAGCAGAGAGGTAGTCAGGGCCTCATCTCTGCGCATCACGCTGCATATTCTGGCTGCGGACGACTATCTTCTGTTCCAGCCAGTTCTACAGCCCATCCTTAGCCGGACACTTCACAGCTTTGCCAGAAGTACCCCGAACTTCGATATGCAGTACGTCATCGCTGAACTGCGAGCATTCTTGCGTGAGCAACCGCGGACAGCGGTCGAGTTGCGTGCAAGGATGGAGGAACTCTATGCAGGTATGGGTCGGCCTCAGATCAACGATGCTGTGAGGATGTATCTGGCGCTCATTCAGGTTCCTCCGGCTGGCACCTGGAGCTTCAGCGGCAGACCCGCTCATACCGAGGCCACTGAATGGCTCAAGCGTCCACTTGCTGCCCCTGAGGCTGGTCTACCCCCTCTGATCCTGCGCTATCTGGCGGCGTTTGGACCCGCCAGCGTCAAAGACATCCAGATGTGGTCAAAGATCACAGGCGTCCAGCAAGTTGTCGAAGAACTAAGACCGGAGTTGCTTGCCTTCCGAGACGAGCAAGGGAGAGAACTCTTTGACCTGCCGAACGCCCCTCGACCCTCGGAGGATACGCCTGCGCCTGTGCGCTTTCTGCCAGAGTACGATAACATCGTCCTCGGCTACGCCGATCGCAGTCGCATCTTAGCGGAGAGTGATCGAGTTGCTGTCCTTACTGGAAACGGGATGCGACCAACTATTCTAATTGATGGTTTTGTGGCTGGCACATGGAAAATCGAGCGAACGCCCGGCAGAGCCAGACTGCTCATCGAAGCATTTAAGCCGCTTTCGCCAGCAATTCAGAACGAACTCACTGAAGAAGGCGAACGGCTCCTCCGCTGGTCCTCCGATGATGAGGCAGAAGCGTTCGATGTTCAACTTGAGCCAATTTCTTAGCAGTTCTACCAAAGGTAGAAGCAAAGCCATCTCTGATTTTCGTGCGGTTAACAACTTCTCTTTTACTACACCTGCTGCGCCGTTCCAGGATATCCCGAAGAAATCACAAATGGGCCGTGAATATCAATCACTTTCCCAGGGAACCCCTGGGAAATCTGAGGAAACCCCATAATCCCCCGCTTACCCGCCCTGAAGGGAAGAGAAGGAAAGATGAAAAGAAGAGAAGATGAAGGCTAAGGAAAATGTAGGGAAGTAGAAGATGAAGGCTAAGGCGAGAAGGGAATGCAGGGAAGTGAGAGATGAGGGCTAAGGTGAAGAGAAAACGGAGGCGAAGAGAGGATGAAGCAGATCTGAGTCCATCGAATGTGCTGGCAGTTACGCACTCATTTTCCGCCGCTAACGTCAGCTCCGCCGCAGGTCGGAAGGTGCTCACTCAGACAATCGGACCATACACCTGGGAGCCTGGCAGATTAAGATGAACAAGCCAGAGAGGCAAAATGCTCTGCGACTTTCTCTCACTAGAGGACATATTGCAGGGCTGCCTGACTGCTCTGAACACATTTGGGCAGCGGCGCTGGACTACTCTTTGTTTCGTCCACTTATCAGAGGTTAAAAAGACTTCTCAACAACTTAGAAATGGGCTTTTTCCTCCGCTTCATGTCTTTTAAAAGATGAGCATAATTGCTTCGTATTGTTTGGGTATAGGGATGCTCGGCTCCCAACTGCTGCTCAAAGATCGCCAGGGATCTCACATACAACGGCTCCGCCTGCTCGTACTTCCTCTGGCTCTTATATAGACCTGCCAGATTGTTCAGGCTCGTCGCAGTGTCGGGATGCTCGGCTCCCAACTGCTGCTCTCTGATAGTCAGTGCTCGCTTATACAATGGCTCTGCCTGTCCATACTTCCCCTGGCTCTCATACACCCTCTGCTCTTTTTTGAATGGGGTGGAGTGTCCTGCTTACAAGGAGAGGTTTCTTCTCGCTTTTCCCTCTGTCGCCAGAGGCGACAGAGGACAACAAGAGCAACTGGTGTGGAGTGTGGCGCGAATGCGCCACACTCCACACCAGTTGCTCTTGTTTACATGGGGTGGGGTGGCCTGCCAGGCCGACGCAGCAGATCGGCAAAAAACCTCTCCTTGTAAGGGAGTGGCCTGCCAGGCCGATGCAGCAGATCGGCAAAAAAACCTCTCCTTGTGAGGGGGTTTGGCAACGGCTGAAATGCGACTTTCGAGAAACCCTGAGCAGACACAAAGCATATCCATTGGCTTCCTGCAAAAAACCAGGATGGCTGTAGCTTACTCACCGCTCTTCGTCTACAATAGCTATGTTGGTCACTCGCTGACTAACCTGGTAGCCAGAAGTGGCATAACCTGGCTGTGCACAGAAATGTTTACACCCGACTCGTATGGCCAGAATAATACTCCTTCCCCATACCATTTGAGCTTTGGAAAAGATAAAAGGAGGTTCTTTTTGAAGAATATTTTAGAATATGCACCAGCGGTCCTCTCCCTCACGCCCGAACGCTGGCAACGGCTGGTCAGTACACTTCCCACCGATCTAATGACACGTCCGCCAGCCCCAGGAGAGTGGTCCGCGTTCAATTGCTTACAGCATTTACTGGACACGGAAAGTCTGCTCTTTCCTGTACGTATCCGCGCATTTCTGGCAGGCCAGAGTTTCGTGGATTTCGATCCACATCAGCAGAAGCACGAAGACCCTGATTTACAGACTCCCGAGCAGCTCGTTGCTGCCTTCACAAACCATCGGCAAGAAAGCCTTATCCTGCTCAAGCAGGTGAAGGACGACGACCTGGGACGGACCACACAGCATCCCGGACTGGGCACTGTCACCCTGGGAGAGATGCTTCATACGTGGGCAGCTCACGATTTGATGCACACCGTCCAGGCCGAACGTGCGCTTATGCAACCCTTCATACTCGGCTGTGGTAGCTGGCGCGTCTACTATCAAGATCATATAAGAGATGTTCCGCAGGAGTAAATGATGAGTCTACCTCTTTTTCAAGTTGACGCCTTCACCGCGCAACCTTTTGCGGGCAATCCTGCCGCCGTCTGTCTCATGGAGGAACCGGGCGATCCCGTCTGGATGCAAAAGGTTGCCAACGAAATGAACCTCTCTGAGACCGCCTTTCTTTTCCGTCAGGACGACGGCTATAGTCTGCGCTGGTTTACCCCTCAGGCCGAGGTTGATCTCTGCGGCCATGCCACGCTGGCCAGTGCCCATGTCCTCTGGGAGCAGGGCTATCTTCCCGCCGATTCCCAGGCGCGTTTCCATACGAAAAGCGGACTTCTCACCGCCGACCGCCGGGCCGATTGGATTGAACTCAACTTTCCTGCCATACCGGAACAGCCCTCTAAGACTATACCGGGACTGCAAGAAGCATTGGGAGTTACACCCATCTATGTCGGTATGAGCCGCTTTGATTGCCTGGTTGAGGTGGAGTCCGAAGAGATTGTACGCACACTCCAGCCAGATATCGCGGGACTGGCGGCCATTGATGTGCGCGGAGTAATCGTCACCAGCCGGGCAAGCACAGCAGGCTACGAATTCGTCTCGCGTTTCTTTGGTCCACGAGTCGGCGTACCCGAAGATCCCGTGACCGGCTCGGCCCACTGTGTGCTCGGTCCCTTCTGGGGCAAACGTCTGGACCGCCAGGCACTGACCGGCTATCAGGCCTCAGCTCGCGGCGGCGTTATCCGCATCCAGCTCGACGGCGAACGCGTCCGCTTGAGCGGTCAGGCTGTAACGGTCCTCCATGGAGCATTATCGTAGTTATGTCAATCAAGTGCTTTATGAGTCATCACTATCTCTTATGCGGCTCGTAAAGCCGCTCCCCTCCCAAGAAAAGAAGAAGTGAGGCTGATTGGCGGGGTGTATAGCCCTGCCAATCAGCCTCACTTCTTCTTAAAAAAAGGGGTGGGGCTGTGAGTCATCCCGAACTTTGATACCGTTGGCGAACCCTTCTGCCGAGCAGAGAGCGAGCACGCCCCCTCCTTCAAGGCGAGCTTGAAAAAGGAGTTCGCCAACGGTATCGAACGTTTCTGCGGCTTGTAAAGCCGCTCCTCCTCCCAAGAAAAGAAGAAGCGAGGCTGTCTGACGGGGCAAATGCCCCGCCAGACAGCCTC
>DAOTTL010000144.1:0-19186 GCA_034438135.1 Ktedonobacteraceae bacterium
CCCCTGTGGGGCGCAAGACCCTTCCAACTCCTCCTCAGGGCTTCGCAAAAGTCGGTTCGTTCCCCGTACACCCACCCTTTTAAGCTGGACGGTGGCAGCGCGTTCGCGCTGCCACCGTCCAGCTTTTTTTCCTGGGGAGAGGCCTGGCCATTGCTGAGCTGTGACTTTTGCGAAACCCTAAACTCCTCCTACACTCAGGGGTGGGGCCGCAAGCCTTTGGCTTTCGGAGAATGAAATAGCCCTCTCTTCTTCATTTTTGAGAGTTGTATTTTTCTTAATACAATGCTAACATATAAACAAAGATTTGATAAAGTTTTGTTTATATAATGAGAGTGTGAGCACAAGATGGACGAATGGCGAGATTTGAAAGTAGCCGTTAAAGCCCTTGCAGGGGTGACACGACTCTCGATGGTTTATCACCTCGCCAGGAGAAAAGAAATCACCGTCACCGAGCTGACCGAAATCCTCGGACTCAGCCAACCGTTAGTCTCGTGGCACCTGCGCAAATTGCGGCGTGCGGGACTGGCAGAGACACATCGTATGGGTCGTCAGGTCTATTGCTCGCTTAACATGGAGTATTTCCTCCTTTGTCTGCATCGTCTGGAGGGTCTGGTAGATCCAGCTTCCCTGATTGAAAACTTCCCAGTAGGAGAAGATCTCGTCAAGGCAGATATCGAGACAGATGTTGAGTATCTCTCAAGCAAAACGAACAGAAAAATCTGACGTAGAAAGAAAAGCATGCATACACAGACACACGGGCAAAAGATTGATCGTTCGACCCATGCTCCCCACGGAACCGTTATGTTGAAGAAACACCAACAGATGACCCAGGCACAAGCACAGCAGGCAGGTAAATCTGGACGAGCCGATCTACATATGCATTGTACTTATAGTGATGGCCTCGGTACAATAGAACAAGTATTGAAACGCACTCAGGAAAATACAAATCTGGACGTCATTGCCCTGACCGACCACGATGTGATCGAGGGTTCCCTGCGGGCACGCGATCTCTGGTCCAAAGGTCATTATCGTTTTGACTTTATTGTCGGTGAGGAGATCAGTACAGCATCTGGTCACTTACTGGCCCTGTTCATTGAAAAACGTATTGCGCCTGGTCTGAGTATGGAGGAGAGCATCGATCTCGTTCATGAGCAGAACGGGCTGGCTATTGTCGCTCATCCACTCAACCAGATGTTTCGTCATAGCTGTCCACGTAACGTTCTGGACCGCATTAAAGCCTCCCAGAGCGTCTGGCTGGATGGCATCGAAACCTGGAATGCCAGCTTCTGTGGCATCTATATGAATCGCATCGCCATGCAGCACAACCGTGAACACTACGGCTGGTCCGAACTTGGCAATAGCGATGCTCATACTCTGAGTGCCATCGGGAGCGGTTGTACATGGTTCGATGGGAAAACGGCAGCAGATATACGTCTTGCTATCGAACAAGGCCTGACAGCTCCCGGCGGCAAAATGTGGGGCATGTACGATTACCTGCAAATCGCGGGTCCTTACCTGAGCAGAAAAGGCTTGCGTATAGCCCATTTGGATAATACCAATCGCCGTCGTCGTACCAGTATAGCCTGAAATACGTACTCGTTTGTCAGAGCTAGATAGTAGAGCATTCTCTTCATGTTTCTTGTATATATCAGGGGCACCAGTCCTTTGTGAAACATCTGGTTTCCACCTTAGATATACTCTTTATTGTAGGTATATGGTCGCTGTAGAAGTTCAGGCTACCTGGACGTGAAAGATAGATGGGTAGGGTCCTATCGAACCCTGTTTGAGGGGCTTTCTTACTGAGGCGACTCCTTTGTAAAGGAAATCTGGCAGATCAACCGATGAAAGACATGCTAAAGTAAAGCGAAAAGTCTTGCAAAGTTGACAAGCCACTAGTTCTTATGGATAAAGTGTGATACAATAGGCCTATGTTTAGCAGACTTATACAGCAAAGCGCTCGCCGGTTCGTTGCATCAATAGTGCGCCCACTGGTCCGTCTGGGGTTCACCCCTAATATGGTGACTCTCCTGGGACTACTGCTCAGTATAGCGACGGCCATTGTGATTGCCTCTGGATCTATTGTTGCTGGCGGAGCACTTGTACTGTTTGCTGGCATTTTCGACATGTTTGACGGGGCCATCGCTCGTATCCTTAATGCAGCCACAACCTTTGGCGCATTCCTGGATTCGACGCTCGATCGCTATTCCGAAAGTATCATCCTGGGTGGACTGCTTTACTATGCTTTACAGCGACCTGGTCTGCATGAAGCTCTCTGGCCGTTTCCTAACGAGAACCAGTGGATGATTCTCTTTATCTTCGTTGCCGCGGTTGGTTCATTACTTGTAAGTTATGCCAAAGCTCGCGCCGAAGGTTTAGGATTGGAATGTAAAACTGGTCTATTGGCCCGACCCGAACGCGTCGTTATTCTGGCTATTGGACTACTAACTGGCACAACTATCTGGGCATTGGCATTACTGGCCATGCTATCTCACGTCACTGCCATTGAACGGATTATCCATGTGTGGCGCGAAACGGACCGTGTCGTGGAAAGCAATGATGCACAACTGTCCTCTGACCACGAGCTAATCCCAGAAACTGTTAGTAATGTGCTGGATCGACACCTCTCAATTGAAACAAACGAGAAGAGAGAGTCGTCCGTCAACCCTGTATCTACCAGCTTGCCGCCGTTGACTGGTAGCATACAACAAGACTAGAGATAACGGCATAGATGGAACCGGACCGGACCGGATCGTAGTAGTAGCGTAAAAAAAGCCTGTCCGAGAATACTGAAAAAGGCGGCGATATGTCCCGCCTCTTTATGCACAACGCGGATCTGTAGTATATGCTTGCAAAAAGTATTGTGCCAGAGAAAATTGAGAGCCTGTCCTTTTTGTCCTCTACTGAACACCCGTTGCGCCAACGCGAGACGATGCGCGAGCTTTTACTGCTCGCTGAATACATCTTCAATAGAATATTCTCTATGGCTCAAGGGCTTGCGCCTGATTAATGGCAATCGCCTGCGCTCCGGTCCATCTGTACTGAGACTGGAGACCTTAGTGACAATACAAGATACTCATTCTGAGAATAATGACTGGCAAGAGCCAGCCAATGAATCATCTACTCCCTCTGTAGACGAGCATTCCCTCGCTTATACAGAGGTATCAGGCAACGATATGCACTCAGCCGAGGCAAATGCCCAATCCGCGGATGTCCCCTCTGAGTCAGTTTCTCATGAGCAAACACCCGTTCTGGAGGAAGCTCCTGCCATTTTACCAGCAGAAGAATTCCACTCTCCTGAGACTCCCTCACAGGAAGAACAGCAAACAAGCGAAGTTGCTTCTCCAGAGGCGTCTCCTTCGTCTACCGATGAATCTGACGTCCCCTCCTTTGCAGAAATAAATGGAGAAACAACAACAATTTCTGCTCCTACTGAAGCTTCTTCTCACCCTTTACAGGAGGAGCATCAACCAGAATCTTTTCATTCTGAGGAGGAGGCACCCCGCCCCTTTACAGAGCTGATTGAGGAGTTTCGTCAGGCTGAAGCTCGCTGGAATGCTCTCCACCCTGAAAACAAGAGTTCTTTTGCTACCATAGTTGTGGATGAGGCTGGTTCTACAGACCCTTCTTTTCTCCCTGATATTCTTACAACAAGTGAACTTTTTGTGGCAAATCTTGATGAGCCATTTTCAAAACAGGAGCAGGCGCCGTTGGGTCAGACAGAGACAGTAGCACCGGATGCTGAGATCGCACCCGCCGCCAATGTGCCTGAGATCCCTCAGGTAGGCCTGACTCAGCCCACACTCTCTTCCGAACGTCCAGTCTCGCCTCTTCTGCGCCCGGCTACACGTATCCGTTTACCCCGTCATAATCGGCATCGGATTGAAGAGATGAATCAGCCAGTTGAGCTGCCAGTAGAACAATTAAAACCTATCGCGGAGCCTGTGACCGAACAAGAAATGCATGGCGAGGAGAGCTTTCCTACGGAACAGCCCCCGGCTCGTCCCGCTCGTCGTTATCGCTTCGACCGTCCAGCCACTGCGGCCAGCACTGCTACTGCAAACTCGAAGAATCCAGCCGCGGCCTTGCCTGCACGCAATGTTGAAACATCAACACGCACATCTGAGCTAAGAGAAAAGCGCTCCGGTAGCTACTTTGAGAACGGATTGCTTGCCGAACCTGCCGCTATCCGCGCCAATGGCAATGCTCCTCTTGATGCAACTGCGCAGATAACCAGCACTCCTGAAGCTGTGCCTGCCAGCACCGAAGTATATACCCTGACACCACCGCCATCGTCCATATCTGAACGGAGACGTCGTAGTGGTCAGGAGCGCCAGCGTGAGAAGGAGCCAATCGCAGCAGCACCGATCGTTCCACCAGCACCGGCACCAGCACCTGAGCCAATTCAGGTCGAAATTGAACAGCCTGAGCCTGTTGCATCAATGGAAATGCTTGATGTGCCTGTGGAAGATCTGCCACCACTGGAATACTCTGAATTGCAGGCAGCAAATTCACGTCGTCGCCGCCGTCGTCGCACAGGCAGTACCAGTAGTTCAGCGGCAAGCAATGTAGCCATGGCACCAAAAATCGCCGCACCTGAGATTCTGTCCCCTCAGGCCCCAACGACGCCAGCACCCGTTCCTGCTCAGCCAAAGAACGCTCCTGCGGCTGCGGCTGCGGCTAACTACAATATTGTCTCAGGCTATACAGTTAACCAGATGAACCAGGGCAACGATGGAACCGGTCCTTTCATGGGACCTGAGCCTTCGCCGGCTCGTGGCAGCGGGTTCACGACTCCCACTCCTGTTCCCCATACACGCAGTGAAGCACTGCGTGGAACCGTCGTTCATCCCACTAAACATACGGAAACCCCGCTTCTCTCAGCGGCTGCCGTTAACCATCTGGGCAATACAGTCTCACAGGCAATTCAGGCACAAACTGATCGCATGATCGCGGAACTTCGCAGGGCGAATCAGGTTCCAACCAACATCTCAGTTACCTTGCCGCCCTTTCCTTCTACGGAACGTGTCGGCGTGTTCGTCGATGTCGCAAATTTGCTCTACTCCGCTCGTACACTGCGTATGACAATCGACTTTGGTAAACTGCTGGATTTCCTGCGCGGAAACCGTCGCCTGGTTCGCGCTCAGGCCTACTGTCCCACCAGTCCACAGGCTGGTGATGAGCAAATGTTCCTCCAGGCTGTAAAGGGACTCGGTTACCGCATCACAACGAAGAACTATAAAACGTTCTCCAGTGGTGCAAAGAAAGCTGATCTGGACCTCGATCTCTGTATGGATGTGGTTCGTCTGGTGGATGGTAGCGCGGTTGATTGTATTGTGCTGGTCAGCGGCGATAGCGACTTTATGCCGATGCTGGACTACTGCTCGGACCATGGTGTGCGCGTTGAGGTTGCCGCCTTCGATGAGTCGATGTCGGCTACGCTTCGCCAGAGCTGCGATCTTTTTGTCAATCTCTCAATGCTCGAAGAAATTCGTTCCTAAAAAAACTTTTTCGCCGCAGGCGCTAGAGAAATGAATCATTTCTGATTTTGCAAAATCAGAACCGGATGTGTGAGTCATCCCTCATTTTGGCGGCGCAGCCGCCAGATTTTCAGGGAGAAAGGGCTGATTTTGCAAGCAGCAACGCTGCTTGCAAAATCAGCCCTTTCTCCCTTTTCTCGGGGGGAGGGGTGGCTTTGCAAGCCGCAGAAAAATGAGGGATGACTCATACAGCTTTTTAAGAAGAAGCGGGCGTGTTGGGTGGGGCGAATACCCGCCCAACACGCCCGCTTCTTCTTGTGCTTTGTTGTCGCCAGAGGCGACATAGGATTGCTGAGGTAGTGTGAGAAAAGGGCAATTTCCAGCGTATATAATTGTATGGCAGTTCGATTTCCCGTCGTTCCACTCTGTGAGAGAGCGTCAGGCGCATGTTGTTTGTGATAGATCAAGCCAGAAGAAGCAACTGGACCTTCGCTATTTTGCGCACTATTTGAGAAGAGCCATTACTTTTTCTATTTTGCGCGGTTTTGTATGCAGCCATGCAACGTTCTCGTCTGCCAGCACAAGATTGCCGGGATTGCCGACGCGTATTCCTTCTCTCAGACATACATGTCAGGAAATATGGATGCGATATGTGCATACCTGGTGAACGGCAAGAGCTATTTTTTATGAGAAAGGAAGCCGAGATGCAAAAAATTGGCGGCCTGGCCCGTGTCGCTGCGTTCCTCATCGTATTTGCGATGCTAGTGAGTGCCTGCGGCAGTAGTTCGACTGGCGGAAGTACTAGCGGAGGAACAACCCCAACCTCTTCCAAGGGCTCTGTGTCCGTTGCTCTGGTCACTGATATCGGGGGCTTGAATGACGGCGGTTTTAACCAGTTGTCCAACGAAGGTTATACAAAAGCTCAGCAACAGTATAAGTTTAACCGGGTTGTTATTCAGACTCAATCGCAGAACGATTATGTTCAGAATCTGACCACGGCAGCGCAGAAGGCCGATATGGTTATTGCGGTTGGTTTCTTGATGGAGACTCCCCTGGATCGAGTTGCTAAACAGTTTCCTAACAAGAAATTTGCTATTGTCGATGGCTGTGCGGTTCCCAATCCCACCACCGGGAATTGCGAAAATCTGCCAAATGTGGCGACGCTCTTCTTCAAAGAGCAAGAGGCCGGTTGTATTGTAGGTGCCATGGCGGGTCAGATGGAGATGGATGGCAAATCTAAAGTGCCGAAACTGCTCGGCAAAAATACTATCGGGGCCATTGGTGGTCTGCCAATTCCGTCGGTAAACCGTTACATTGCTGGCTACAAATTCTGTGCCAAAAAAGTCGATCCCAGCGTCAATGTGATCATAAGCTACTCGAACGATTTCACAGATCCTTCGAAATGTAAAGCTTCGGCTGAGAGTCAGATTACCGACAAGATGGCTGATATTGTCTTCCAGGTTGCCGGTGGTTGTGGCATTGGTGTGCTGGATGCAGCTACTGAGAAAAACGTTTACAGCATCGGTGTAGATGCCGACCAGAGCAAGGACTCCGCTGGTAAGGTTCGCCCCAGCGTGATTACGAGCGCAGAAAAGCGCGTAGATACTGCTGTCTACGATATTATCAATGATGCCGAGACCGGTCAATATGCTGGCTTCGTCGCGAATCCTCAGAAGTTCGATCTGATCCACGATGGCGTTGGTTATGCTCCGCCCAGTTCAGAGGTGCCCGCTGACGCTGTTCAGAAGGCTCTGGATATCGAGAATCAGATCAAAACTGGTGCACTTGTTCCACCTGAGAATATCCCTACCCCCTAAACGCGTCATAGAGTAGCATCTGTGTTCTGCCCGCAATAGATGTGCAAAAGAATGGTCGGGCGGTTCGAGCGCAAGCCCGAATCGGCCCGACCATTCTTTTTTTTATGGTATGTTTTTATGTTATGATAGTGAGAACTGCTTACTTTTACTTGATCGTTCGTTGACGGTACATGAGCGGCGAAGCCGTCTCCTGTCATAGGAGGTCATCAATATGGCTGTGCCAACGACGCAGCGTGAGACTTTGCCGGCGGCTCCTCCTCCGGCACCACGCTTCTTACTCTGGCTGCGTAGGTATGCTCCTGCTGTGGGTCGTCCACTCTTTGCGTTTCTCCTGGCGATTATTGTTGGTGGAATTGTGATTCTTGTAACCACTCCTGGCTCGCCGGGAGATCGCTTTGGGAATGTGCTTGTCGCTTACGGAGCGCTCTGGAGCGGCTCCTTTGGCGATCCTATGAGTATTTCTAATACCCTTGTGAAAGTTACTCCGCTTATTTTTGCTAGCCTTTCGGTGGCGATTAGTTTCAAGGCCGGACTCTTTAACATCGGTGCGGCTGGTCAGATTGCTATCGGGGCTATGGCGGCGGATATCCTGGCCCTGAAGCTCCACACATGGCCTGGCTGGTTGCTGATCCCTGGCATGATCCTGATCAGTATGCTTGCAGGAGGCTTCTGGGGCGCTATTGTTGGTTTTTTGAAGGCCTGGCGTGGCGCTCATGAAGTTGTGACGACTATTATGCTGAACTGGATCGCGTTCTATGTGACTGACTATTTGATTGATGGACCCTTCGCTGCGCCTGGCGGAGCTAATCAGACCGATATTTTACCTGCTCAGGCCCAGTTACCGCAGCTTACTACGATTTATAATCAGACGCTTGGTCAATTCCTTCCCAAAGCCGATCCATATCAATATCTGGTGGATGTGAGTCTCTTCCTGGCTATTCTGGCAATCATTGTGTACTGGTTTATCAGTCGTCGTACGGCCTTCGGGTATGAGATTCAGGTGCTTGGCAAAAATCCCAGAGCTGCCGTCTATGCGGGTATTCCGACGAAGCGCAACATTTTATTGATCATGATGATAGCGGGAGCCTTCGCGGGCCTGGGAGGCGCATTGCACCTGATGGGTCAGTTTCCCTATCAGATGATTGCAACGACCTCACGGGTAGACCAGACGGGTTTTGATGCGATTGGGGCCTCACTTCTGGGCGCGAACACAGCCGTGGGTGTGCTTTTCGGTTCACTCCTCTTTGGAGGTCTGCGAGCAGCCAGTCCACAGGTACAGGCAGCCGGTATCTCTGGCGATATCGTTCTGGTTCTGGAGGCGCTGGTGCTTTTCTCCATCGCTTCCGAGTTCTTACCGGCCATTCGGCGGCGCTTGCCGCGCTGGCTACGCTTTATGCCTGATCGACCCACACAGGAAATTGCTCGTGCGGCGGTAGTTAGCTCTTCTCCGCTTAACGGTCACGAAATCGTGCCAGTAGATGTGGGAGGAACTGAACAGGAAGATGCGATTGGCGAGGATAGCGCCAGCGTGAAGGAGGAATGAATATGATCTTGCAAGCACTGCTCCAGGTAATAACATCTACCAATACCTGGCAGAACGCGCTTCAGTTCGCGGCTCTGCTGCTCCTGCCAGCACTGGGAGGATTGATCTCTGAACGTAGTGGCGTTGTCAATATCGCCATGGAGGGCATGATGCTCACGGGAGCGTACGCGGGAGTGCTGATCGCGGTGAACACTGGCAACGTGTGGGTGGGGGTACTGGGGGCCATTATCTGCGGTGGTCTGATCTCCTTGATCCACGCAGTTGTCTCTATCAATTTCAAGGCTAATCAGGTCATCAGCGGGATCGCCATCAATATTATCGCGCTTGGTTTGACAAACTATCTCCTGTTTGCCCAAACGCCAAACGGAGCCGGTTTTCATGCTCTGGCCTCCAATCTACGACTGCCAACGCTTTCGTGGGGTCCTCTGGCCAACATTCCTTTCCTGGGACCGGTTCTTTTTGATCAAAATATCATCTTCTACGTCGCCATTGTTATTTTGTTTGGCGTTCAGTTTCTACTCTTCCGCACAAACATTGGACTGCGGATTCGGGCCGTAGGTGAGCATCCTCACGCGGCAAGTACAGCGGGTGTCAACGTGCGCCTGATCCGCTACTGCTGTGTTGTGGCCAGCGGCCTGCTCTCGGGTCTGGCGGGATGTTTTCTCTCGCTGGGAATTGTAGGCATCTTCAACTCGAACATGCCCGATGGAGCAGGCTTTATTGCTCTGGCGGCCATGGTTTTTGGCAAATATCTGCCCTGGGGAGCCGCCGGGGCCTGTCTGATCTTTGGCATTGGTGAGGCGCTCTCTTTTAGTGTTTCGCTGCAACAGGCTGGCATCGATTCTAACCTGGTTGGCACCATTCCTTATATTCTGACCCTGGTGGCCCTGGTTGGTTTTGTGGGACGAACGGTTGCGCCTGCTGCTGACGGTGTACCTTATGAGCCTGGTTCAGAGTAGGCCTTGTTGTCAGAGAGGAGAGGAGTTTTAATTATGCAGGAAAGTACGACACTAACCCCAGAGCGTCCCCAGACCTCGCCCTTTGCCGTCGAACTGAGAGAGATCAGTAAAGCCTGGCCGGGAGTGATTGCCAATGATCATGTCAATCTCCAGGTTCGCAAGGGTGAGATTCACGCCCTGGTGGGTGAAAATGGAGCGGGCAAAAGCACGCTCATGAATATTCTGTATGGAATGATTTCTCCAGATAGTGGTGAGATCCTCATCAACGGAGAGCCAGCGTCTATCAATGGCTCTCGTGCGGCGATTCGCCTGGGCATTGGCATGGTTCATCAGCACTTCATGCTTATCCCACCTTTAACAGTAGCAGAAAATATCGTTCTGGGTCAGGAGCCAGGTGGTCCTGGCTCCCTGTACCAGGCTAATGAGGCGCGGACACGCATCAAAGAGTTGAGCAAACGCTATGGTTTGCCGATCAATCCCGACACACGTATTGAAAAACTCTCGGTTGGCTTGCAGCAGAGAGTAGAGATTCTCAAAGTGCTCTATCGCTCGGCTAGTATCCTGATTATGGACGAGCCAACGGGCGTGTTGACGCCTCAAGAGACCTTTGAACTGTTTGACGTCTTGCGGGGACTGGTCGATCAGGGCAAAACAATTATCTTTATTACGCACAAACTACGTGAGGTCCTGGAGCTTTCGGACAATATTACGGTTTTGCGCCGGGGAAAAAATGCCGGTACTCTGGTGACACATGAGACCAATCAGGCCGAGATTGCGCGTATGATGGTGGGACGGGAAGTACTCTTACGAGTGAACAAAACCCCGGCCAAACCGGGTCCGATCGTCTTGCGCGTCGAAAATATCAATGCCCAATCACAACGAGGACTGGAGGCCCTTCACAAGGTCAGCCTTGAGGTGCGGTCGGGCGAGATCCTCGGGATCGCTGGCGTAGAGGGGAACGGCCAGACAGAACTTGTGGAGGTCGTGACGGGCATGCTTCCCGCGACAGGCGGCACACTCTCAGTCACAACCGTCAAGGACGGGAAGGAAATCGAAACGCACGACATCACACATCTGAATGCGAACGCCGAACGTCTTATTGGAGTTTCCCACATCCCGGAGGATCGTCGAGAATCTGGCCTGGTTCTCACCGAATCTATCGCCGATAACATGATCCTCGGTCGTCAGCATTGGCCTCAATTTAATCTCGCTGGCTTCGTACTCTGGCCTCGCAAAATCATCGAGTGGGCAAAAAGGTTGGTCCTGGAATATGATGTGAGAACCTCATCCATCGACGCCACGGTTCGCTCGCTCTCAGGAGGCAATCAGCAGAAGGTCATCATTGCCCGTGAATTCTCGGTCGATCCCATGCTGCTGGTGGCCTCACAACCAACGCGAGGCGTTGATATCGGTGCGATCGAGTTCATTCACCGACGTATTATCGAGCAACGCGACGCAGGCAAGGCAGTTCTGCTCATCTCCGCAGAACTGGATGAGATCCGCTCACTCTCGGATAGGATCGCGGTCATGTATGAGGGGCAAATCGTGGACGTTGTCTCCCCGGACGCAACCTAAGAAGAATTGGGCATCTTAATGACAGGCGGCCACTTAGAGAAGAAGAATGAGCAATAGGAAGAGCTTGCTGACCTCCTGCAGGAGGTCAGCAAGCACTTCCTATTGGTCATTCTTCTTCATTTTAGACTTTCAGACCGAGAATGGTGCACAGGTGGAGCAGTTCCGCCGCGGTATCCTGATTATGACTGGAGAGTACACTTTCAGCCGTATTTTTGAGTAAAGCCACCACCTCGGTCGTATCGAGATCACCATCCATCGCGCCGATAAAACGGCCATAGAGAGAGGCATCCTGACCCTGGGACTGCTCTCCCACCAGCGCACGCACCTGCTGAAGAGAATCTACAACCTGCTTTGCAAAGGCCAGGTCAGCCGGCATACACTCCCAGGCTGCACGATAGTGATGGTTCAGTAGCGTCATACGGATCGTATCGGCACTATAATCCTTGAGCAGATTGCTCACCAGCGTCAGATTGCCGAGCGACTTACTCATCTTCTCACCATCCTGATAGACCATCCCAATATGCATCCAGAAGCGCGAGAACGGAACCTTCTGAGTAACATGTTCGGATTGAGCAATTTCGCAAGTATGATGTGGAAAAGCCAGATCGGCCCCTCCGCCATGAATATCTATCTGCTCACCGAGATAGCGCAGAATCATAGCGCTACACTCAATATGCCAGCCAGGACGACCAGGACCCCAGGGACTCTCCCAGGCAGGCTCGCCGGGTGCCTGAGCCTGCCAGAGCACAAAGTCCAGAGGATCTCTCTTGCGTTTATCATCGGGAAAGTTACCGCGTTCATTGGCGACACGCAGCATCGCATCATAATCTTTCAAACCCACTGCACGCGCCAGTTGACCAAAATCGGGATCTTGCTTCACACTGAAATAGACACAGCCCTGACTCTCGTAAGCATACCCTTTCTCAATCAGCAGCTCAGAAAGCTCTGTAATAGTGGATATCTGCTCAGTTGCACGAGCGTAGACATCAGGGCGTGCTACATTCAACGCATCCATATCCTTGTGGAAACGCTCAATCTCACGATTACCTAGCTCATCCCAGGCCATACCTAACTCACGCGCCTTCCGCAACACATCATCATCAATATCCGTAACATTCTGGACATACTTCACCGCTTGATCACGCGCTCGTAAATAACGTATTAACGTATCAAACGATACATATGTGAACGCGTGCCCCAGATGAGTAGTGTCGTAGGGTGTAATCCCACAAACGTAGATGCGCACAGTAGTATCTTGTGGCTCAAAATTTTCTAATGTTTGAGTCAGAGTATTAAAAAGCTTCATAAAGCGTATTCTCCTGATAGATTCTCGTCTGGCGAACCCGATTTCGCTTGAACCGGATATCGTTGAAGGCCAGGAATGCGGACGTTTAACGCGCAGCTCAGGTAAAATCCCGGCCTCTCAAGGGGACTGTGGATAGGGTGAATGTGGGGACAGTAAGGTCTGAGGAGTATGGAGCGTAAAACCAAACAGCCGCGCAGCATTAGTCGCCGTAACCTGCGCAATCTCCTCCAGCGACATCCCGCGAATCTCGGCCAGCTTCTCAGCAGTATACTTTACATAAAGCGGCTCATTTCGCCTGGCACGCAGAGGTTTGGGCACCAGATAGGGACTATCTGTCTCTACTAACAGGCGTGAAAGAGGCGCAAAACGTGCCACCTCTGGCAGTTCGTTCCCCTGACGAGTGAGCGGACCCGCGAACGAAAGGAGAAATCCTGTAAACTCCAGACACTCCTCAGCCTGAGCAACTGTGCCAGAAAAGCAATGAAAAACACCTCGCAGACCTTGACCGTGGGCACGTAAGAGTTCTATAACATCATCGTGTGAATCACGCACATGAATGATACATGGCAAATCACACTCCCTGGCCAGTGCGAGATGAGCACAGAAAACCTCACGCTGCACATCGCGAGGAGCAAGCATACGAAAATAATCCAGGCCAAACTCGCCAATAGCTACAACCTCAGGCTCTCGTGCCAGCCGACGATATTCCTGCTCAACCTCATCACTATATGTTGTCGCCTCGTGAGGATGTGTCCCCACGCCAGCAAATATTGAGCCAGGGTAGGCTCTCGCCAGGGCCAGCGCTGCCCGGCTTGAAGGGAGATCACAACCCGGATCGACAATCTGTGTGACTCCACCAGCAAAAGCAGCAGCAATAACTGCCTCCCGATCCACATCAAATCGGGCAGTATCAATGTGGGCATGACTGTCAACGAGCAAAGAAGCTATCCTTTCCAACAGGCAAAAGATGCATAGTGTTCTGTCAAACTTCGTTTGACGGGTCCGCTCCCCACCCGGGGAGGGAGGAGAAAACCGTGGCACAGCCCCGGACCCCAGGCAAAGGGCTACTGCCCTCTGCACTCTTGCTTTTCGTGCCCATCAAGCGACGTTTGACAGAGCAATAGGGGCCATCTTTTGCTCTCTACTTTCTAAAGTATAGTCTCTTCTTTAAAATGATGTCAAACTGATCTTCGCGCACAGATAGTGCTTTTAGCTGATTTTTCGGCGGCTTGCAAAGCCGCCCCTCCCATATTGCAGGAAGAAGTGCTGAGCTTTTGCGTGGCAAAGCCACGCAAAAGCTCAGCACTTCTTCCTCACGGAGAAATGGCTGAAATGCGACTTTTGAGAAATCCTCTCAGGCTGCGCCATGGTCCATTTCCCTCTCTGAGTGATGGGGTGGGACCCCCCTCAAATGAAGTGGGCCAGACCAATAGCCTGGTCAGGAAGTAGATAAACTATGACAATTCGTGTCTTGCTTGCGGATGACCATAGCATAGTTCGCCAGGGACTCCGAACTATTACTTGCTTATCCAGGATATCTCCCAGGATGCGTATTTTACGCAAGAATGTGGAGAGCAAGCTGCTAATGAGAAGCTATTGCGTTCGTGGGTTGGTGTTCCTCTCCTGGTGCATAGCCGCTAATTGGTTTTCTCGCTCTCTTTCATAGCAAACACTATTACTATACGGGTCAGCATGCTAATCTCGTCTACGCTCTGGCGAATCAGGCATCTGTAGCTCTGGAGAACGCTCGTCTCTATGGACAGGCCCAAGAACTGGCTATCCTTCAGGAACGTCAGCGTCTGGCCCGCGAATTGCATGACTCGGTTTCTCAAGCCCTCTACGGTATCGTGCTCGGTATGCGGAGTGCTCGCATCTTGCTCCATCGCGATATGGTGGCATTAACAGAACTCTTAGATCATCTGAGTGAGCAAATAGCTGAAGGCGAGGAAGGCATAAACTCGCCTTCAGCTATTTTCCAGAACTCCCAGACTTTTATTCCTTGCCTTTGGGCGCAAGAGTTACCAGGTGTGCTACATTGAGCATATCTAGATAGGACTGGCTCGCACGCTCCGAAGTGTCATTCACAGTCTGGGGAGCCTGGCGCTGTGCGGTAGTTGCAACGACGGTGCGCAGCGGTCGTTTCCCCGCTGGCTGGGCGATCACTTGTGCCACAGCATTGGCAATCTCCTGTGGATCAGGCGGTGTAGCAGATCTGCTCTCAGCAAAGAACGGTCCCATAAACTCGCTGATAGTGGCTTGATAGAGGGCAAAACGCTCTGTATCTGCCGCCGTCTGACGCTTCGCAGAGATTTCCGTAGGAAAGGTACCAGGTTCAATAATGGCGGAGTCAATACCAAAGGGAGCGAGTTCATAGCGATACGACTCGGTGAGACCCTCCAGGGCAAACTTCGTCGCCCCATACAGCCCCAGGAAAGGAAAGGCCAGACGCCCAACTATTGAACCAATTTGTAGCAGCAAACCACTCCCCTGTAGACGCATTTGCGGCAGGACTGCACGATTCACACGCATCACTCCGAAGACGTTAGTATCAAATTGTTGCTGAACTTGTTCAAGAGTGAATGCATCCAGTGGACACATATACGAAACCCCGGCATTGTTCACCACGACATCAAGACGACCTGTGGTACCCACAATGGACTCAATCGCCTGATCCACTGAAGTTTCGTCGGTGATATCTAATTCGATGATATGCAATGCAAGCTGCTCTTTTTCCGCCAGCGAACGGAGTTCTTCCGCCGCGGGCGCATTCTTGCCCGCTATTGCCCGCATCCCTGCAAAAACGGTGTATCCCTGCCGCGCCAGGGTTTCAACTGTCAGACGTCCAAAGCCACTGTTACTGCCAGTGACAAGAATTGTTTGCGCCATAGATATGCTTCCATTCTCCTCAAAAATCAATGAGATAATGTCCACTCACTTGAACAAAAAACGCGAGGTAACTGTTCCGTCTTATTCAGAGAGCAGCGACACAAACGCCCCGGGATCTCCTTTCTAGTGTGCCTCACATTCACTCAAAACGCAAACTGAAGAGAGTTTACAGGGTTTCTCGAAAGTCGTTCTCTCCCTCTGTCGCCTGCGGCAGCAGAGGGAGAGAACGACTTTTGAGAAATTTTGAAATTTCCTCTTCTACCTCTTGACCGGAAGAGAGGAGAGTGGTATTATGTGTTCCATTAGAACAAAAATTCTAGCAGGAGGAAACCGTAATGGCCGCATCACAGATTCGCAGAAATATGCAGCAGTCCGCAATAGACTGCGATATCGCAGAAGAGGAAGAGTACTACGTCACTCGTCCACATACCAGTGTACGACGTTACAGGCAACCAGCACAGCGCGACACCTTAGACGATGAGCAGGCGATGCAGATCCAGCCACGACGAGCCAGCACGATAGTCCCAACCCACAATCGTGTCATATCTAAAGCGATTGATCCATCGCTCTCGCTGAAACGCTATAATCAAAAAAGAGTCCCCTGGCTAGCAATTGCGATTGGTATGCTGGTCATGATGACACTCGTGATGGGCATACGTGCCTTTGGTTCCTGGTGGCAGGATCATCAACTAGATGCGACCTATGGATTTCCTCGTACCTACCAGGTCAATGCTGTTGTAGGACATATGGACGGGGCAAACAAAGAATCACATTTTATCTTTATGAACATGAATGGTCACGTCGTAGTGATGGAGTTTCCTGGTGGAGATACCGCTCACGCGATGGTTTATGCTGGCCCGGTTCTCTACGGAGATGGCAATAATTTGATCCCAGTCACAGGCGAATTCAAGGATGTTAACGGCGACGGACGTCCCGATATGCTAGTTCATATTCAGGAGCAAACAATTGTATATATTAACGATGGAACAAAGTTTCGTCCACTTCAACCCGGTGAGCACGTTACCCTTCCATCGTAACATTGGCCCATTTCTCTCTGCTTTTTCCATAGCTCTCCTGGCTCCCGGTATACAATAGATGGCCACTATTTATCCGCTCCCTGGCGGCCTGGAGGGCTTCGTTAGATGGCCACTATTTATCTGCTCCCTGGAGGGCTTCGTTCCAAAAACAAAAAGGGCACTCTTTGTAAGCACCCTTTCCTACTGTAACATTTTGTTCGTTTTTGACTGCTTGCCTTTACCACTACTACATAGCATCCCAAATAACCAGCTTGCAGACTTCCCCCCGAACCATTTCACTTCTTGTCACTTTCAAAATATACCATGAAACAGTGACGAACAGATGAACCTGCCTCATATATTTATGAAAATGCATTCATTTATCAGGCTTAAATAAAAAAGAAGATCATGACAGTTTGTTCAGAGCGTGGACTAAACGATAGGATCCTCGGTCGCCCCTGGCGACCGAGGATCCTATCGTTTAGTCCACGCTCCAGTTTTTATGATATACTCTGGAATTACATGCGAAAAACAGAGAGAGGTGGCTCAGAAAAATGGAGAGGTGCATATGAGGTCGGAGAACTTACTCCTTGATACAGTACACTTTACGGGAGATGAGCATGTGCTCATCCTGAATTCAGCGGCAGACCCCCTGGTGTCCTCCCTGGCAAAACAGTTGAGGCAAGGAGAGGTGATCCTGGCTGAGGATAATATTGCAGCTTGCGCCCAGGCTCTCACCGCACTTACGCGTCAGAGTAAAACTGCTCTGGTACCACGCAAGATCGCTTTTCATGAATATACTTTGCATGAGCCTGCCGCAACGGTAGATGCGGCAGTTATGAACATACTCTATCAGCCCAATAATGCCTGGATGATCTACGGACTGCAATTAGCCTTCTATGCACTTAAGAACGGCGGACGGTTGTATGTGGAGGGAGCGAAAGAGCGAGGTATCCTGGCAATTAGTAAACGTATGGAGGAGCTTTTCGGCAATCACGAGACGCTTGAAATCAGTAAGGGACGGCGCGTGATCACTTCGCTCAAAGTTTCCCAGAAGATGAGCAGTAACCCGGAAGTCCCAGAACTGGCCTCCTTTGCGGGCGGAAAAATGGACGAGGGAACGAGTCTGTTGCTGGAGGCGTTGCAGGTGCATGTCACGGATGTGGCGCTGGATCTCGGTTGCGGGGCAGGGTTTATAGGGGCATATATCGCCGAGAAGGCCCATAAGGGACGCGTGACCCTCGTAGATGTCAGCCTGGCCAGTGTAGCAGCGTCACAAGCATTGGTCAAGGAGCGCGGTCTGACAAACACTCAGGTCATCCCCAGTGATGGCATTCAGGCAGTCAAGGATCAGCGCTTCAGTTTGATTGCCACAAATCCCCCGTTCCATGTTGGCGGATTCCAGACCAAAGATGTCGCTCAACGTTTTATACGAGAAACAGCTCAGATTTTGCTGCCCCGGGGTCGCTTTTATCTGGTTGCAAATCGCTTTTTAAAATACGAACCTGTGCTCCAGGAGAGTTTTGGTACGGTCGAGGAGATCGGTGGCAATACGCGCTTCAAAGTTTTATGCGCTCACCGCTAATAATGATTTGAGGAGAGATGAATGAGTTTTTCAGCAGCGAAGCTACTGAAAAATTCGTCCATCTCTCCTCTCCAAGGATATCATTTTCTAGTGTTTGCAGAGTTTTTAGAAAACCAGCAAGAAACAGATCTCTGTTGCCGAACGTGTGATACATGGACCCGAGTGATACATAGATATTAAGAGAGGAAGATAGAAACATTATGCAATCAAACCCAGAGCTTCTTAATAAAGTGTTAAATGCCTTGCCATATCCTTTGAGTACCCAGTCCCTTATTCAGCAGGCTCACGATCACGGTGCCAGTGATGAGATAGTTGGCATGCTCGGGCATCTTCCAAACAAAACGTTTAATTCCGCTCAAGATGTTCAAGCTCTTCTTGGCGGAGGAGATCTTGGAGGATTAGGAAAACTGTTCGGCTAATGGGCAAGTAGTCGGTCTGTACGAGAACGCTTTTTCGGGTAGCATTTTTCCCGCGCACTGACCTTCGTCCGAGAACGAAGTATAGGATAAAAAGGCAACAATGCGGCACAATAGCCGCATTGTTGCTTTTTAGAAGAATCAGGAAACTAGATGAGTACAGTTCTTTATCTTAATGGCACAATATATACTATGGACGCGATGCACCCAAGAGTTCAGGCTATGGCAATCGATCTGGCGAGTGGACGTATACTGGCTGTGGGCGAGAATGAAGAGGTTCTCCGGTTTGGAGGGCGAGACCGGTCCATCGTAAATCTGAAGGGAAAAACGGTTGTCCCCGGCTTTATCGACGCACATATACATCTGCTCTCGACGGCCTACCGCTCGCATTATATCAGCGCTGTCGATTGCACCAGCGAAGAAGAGGTTGTGGACCTTGTACGTGAGCGGACTGAGCGAACGCCGCCGGGACGCTGGATTCAGGGCGGTCAGTGGTACAAGGATAACTGGCCAGGCCAGCATTTTCCTACGAGGGCCTCGCTGGACTCTGTCGCACCCAATCATCCAGTGGCGTTGTGGAGTAAAGACGGTCATTTGCTCTGGGTA
>DAOTTL010000145.1:0-4062 GCA_034438135.1 Ktedonobacteraceae bacterium
GATGCCAATGAAGACAAAGAACAGGACTACCATTAACACCACGAGATTGTCCACAAGAACCGAGATGTTCCACTGGAAGGCAAAAGCTCCCACAAAGAACAGGACCAGAAGAACACCCAGGATCGGGAAAATATACAGTATACTCAACCTTGACGCGGGGGTTGAAGGGCGGGGAGCATTACTTACGTATTCGATATCGGATTCAAGTGGCTCCATCGAGAACCTTTCTATGCTATTCTGCGCCCGAATATTTCCTGGCTCCGGCGCGTTTTCAGCAAAAAATAAGCATAAACAAAGCCAGAGGATAAGCTGAACAGGTCAGCACTTGCCTCTGGCGAATATTATAGTCCGAAGCCAGCCACGGTGCAACTACCTTGAAAAGAGGCAAAAAAAACGGCCATCGTGGCCTGCTCTTAGTGTCTCTGCATATGTTGGGTATTCTGTGGGTGGCTAAACTCACTGTCATCGTGGGCAGACGGGTTCTGTACAGACGAGACACCGAGTAAGGCCCGCGATTTGTTAAAATAGCGACGCAGTTCAAAGGCATTCACTTCATACATCGAACCATCCAGAGTTGCGATAACCCCTCCATCAGCTATCGCGCTACAAAGTTCAGCGAACGTTGGCGTATGGTCAGGCATGTGAGATACCTCCCTATAAATTACGGTGGACTATCGATCGCATTGGTCAAAGCCATGTATGGATTTTTAGTCCCTACACGTATCACACGCGGATAGCACCAAAGGTTTCATCACCCTACAGTTGTAAACACGGAAAACACGCTCTTTATTCCCAACTCTCTCCGTTTCCCCGGTCTTTTTAAACAACATCCTCTCCTTCATCATACGGTGCTTGCGTCTCCTGATCTTCGCGAGTCGCAGGTTCCAACAATCCAGGAAGCGGTTCAATAAACATGGTGTGATGAGTAAGGTCAATCTGTTTCACTACATCTTTGATCGCGGGTATCATGACTGATTTTCCATCAATGCTTTTGACCGTATATACATCGTTGCTACCAGTTTCGAGAATGTCTACGATGCGGCCCAGTTCACGTCCATCGAGTGTTATGACCGTCAGACCCAGAATGTCGTGCTGGTAATAGCTATTGGGAGGCAATTGTGCCAGTTGTGTAAGTGGAATGTATAATTCTTTCTGGCACAACGGCTCGGCCACATTAGCTGTATCAATCCCGGTCAACTTCAAAACGATCATCTCGCTTTTGTAGGGCCGAACATAATCGATGCTATGACGCCGGTAGTCGGAGCCGATGTAGACTTCCTTAAGTTGTTGAAAGCGGTCTGGGATATTGGTCAGGAGTCGAACCTTTAGCTCACCCCGGATACCAAAAAGGGCCACCACTTGTCCAATAGTAGCCCATTCAGTTTTCTGCTGTTTTAGCACGTGGCCCTCAAATAGTTCTTTACTCTGTCTCTGGACGCGCCAGCGACTGACGTGTACGATCTCCGGCTAGAGGATCTCCAGCGATGTATGACGTCCTTCACGAGCACCACCAGCGCGTAAGAGGGTGCGCATAGCTTTTGCCACGCGTCCCTGGCGACCGATAACTTTGCCAAAATCATCTGCCGCGACGTGTAGTTCCAGGGCCAGAACGTTGCGATCGTTACGTGCCTCACGTACCTGGACCTCAGACGGATCGTCAACCAGAGAAACGGCAACGTATTCAATGAGTCTGCGCATGTACCACTCCTGCTTTAGCGTTATTCAGCGGAAACTGGTTTTTTTGATTCTTCAAAGCGCTCTAAGATACCCTGGCGTTTGAGCAATGAATTGACTGAATCGGTAGGTTGCGCACCATTTTTCAGCCAGCTCAGGGCTTTGTCGGCGTCGATCTGGATGGCGGAGGGTTCGACGCGAGGATTGTACCAGCCGATGTTTTCAATAATGCGCCCATCACGGGGCGAACGGGAATCGGCGATTACGACGCGGTAGCTGGGGGCTTTCTTTTTCCCCACACGTTTCAAACGAATCTTCACAGGCATGTGTTTGTTTCTCTCACCTCTCCCCTGTCGTGCAGGTGTTTCCATTTTCCACTCAAGGGGTGTTGTATTTAATTCAGGAAGTTTCTATGGACCTTGATGTGGTGTTTGACGTTTGTTTTGTTGTCAAACGCTGCCCTCTTTTTACTTGAGGGAACCACTCAGGATCCTATAGGGTCAAATGCTCCACTAGAATAGCATGAGGTCGGAAAAAAGTCAAATTTTTTCTGCGTCTTTTGGTAATCCTCGCTGAGGAGAGAGGATGGTGAAGAGAAAAGCAGGAAATGCTTCGGCGTTATGTCCCGGATGAGGGCAGGTGTACGCCTGCTAAAAGCCTGGCGGCTATCTGGTTAGCATTCTCGAAAGGAAAAGGACTCTCGCGTACGAAGATACGCGCTGTTGGATGGTCAAAGACTGTGTAGCTTTCGTCAGCACCGCTATCATCGAGGGTTATACCCAGAAAACTGGGGTGGACCTCGAAGGTGGCGGCAAGGCGGAAGCCGAGTTGACCGCTTTCAAGTAGTCGATAGTAGTTGATTGTTAGCGGATAGCGCTCTGGCGAACGTGGGATTGATTTATCCAGACGATCAGTGGGCATGGTGATCGCGCCTGCCTGCATGAGGATTGTCCCAATCATCTGGGCTTTGGCTGCGGTATCGTCTCCATAGAGATCTAAGCCCTGTGAGGCCTGTCCCTGGGCATTTTTGTAGGAGGCCTGGGGATAGACAAAGGGGTCATGGTTGTCCGTGGCGAAAGGAAGCGCGTCGTCCCATTGTTCATAGGTTAGAACTGTTCCCGGCGGCAGGTGGTGAAAGATCCAGATTGAAGCCTGGATGCGGGTGTTTGGTTGACTGTAGACGTTGAGCAGAGCCAGACACTGGAAAAGGGTTCCGATTAGCACAATGCCGGTGAGTACATATGACCCGATTTTCAGGAAACGTGTACGCGCTAAGCTCCAATTTGAGGTATCTACGGAGATGAGTGCGATGAGCATGCAGGAGCCGATCAGAATCAAGAATGGGTAAAGCGGTAGCATATAGCGCATATATTTGGTGAAGAAGCTGCCATTAATGCCGCCGTAGACGAGAATCCAGGAGAGCGGAATGAGCCAGGCCGCCATTTGATGTCGCCAGATACGCCAGCAGAGCCAGAGCAGGCCGATCAACGAGACCAGACCAAGCGCCAGACCCATTCCCCAGAGGACCATGTTTTGCAGTTCGTATACATAAGGGGTTGTGTTGGCAAACTGGCGTACATAGGGAAGGTCGATTAAACCACGGGCGAGGTCTCCCTGATAGGAAACCTGGGCTACAAATTCATGAAAATCGAGCAGGGCATAGGGCATCACAATGAGAAAGACCAGTGCCGTCATACAGACAGCATAGATGAGGGGAACGATGAATTCCCACAGATCACGTCTGTGGTACCAGCGCAGGATCAGGGCGACTAGCAGAGGGACTAGCAATGGGGTGGCACTAAATTTTGTTGCCAGCGCCAGACCATAGCCCAGGCCGACCAGAAGTACCCAACGGACTGGCCGCTCGGTGCGCACAAGTTTGACGCAGCCAAGGATAGTGAGTACTACAAAAAAGAGCAGTAGTGTGTCTACTGTATAGAAGTGGGCCTGCTGTACCTCGAAGGGCGCAAAGGCCACACAAGCAGCCGCCAGAAGGGCGACGGACCAGGCACGTCTGCGTTGCGGTGTAGCATCAGGTGTCAGGAGTAGTGCCAGCCAGGCAGTTAATAGAATGGTTCCAGTATCAAAAAGGGTGTTAAGGGTGCGTCCTGTTAGCGTCAGATGAGCAAAGTCGGCCAGAGTTGGGGAAAAATGTCCAAGCAGGTTCCCGATTGTAGCTAATAAATAAAGTGGAAAGGTGCCATAGGCGAAGAAATGTGGGTTTAATGGAGAGGTTACGGGATCGACAAATTGTGCCCAACTGTCTGGCCAGGAGAGTTTGGTGACCTGGTACATAATCTGGCGCTCATCAGGATGAAAGTTTACCCCACTGCCAGCGCCAACGCCGTACAGACGTGTCATGAGTTGGTAGCGGGATATCATTGCGTC
>DAOTTL010000146.1:0-7804 GCA_034438135.1 Ktedonobacteraceae bacterium
TTTGTCCTATCTGCATGGGCATGCCAGGTGTGCTACCAGTCATTAATAAACAGGCTGTGGCTTATACTATTATGACCGCTCTGGCCCTGCACTGTTCAATTCCTGAGTACTCAAAGTTTGATCGCAAGAATTATCCTTACCCTGATCTTATGAAAGGGTACCAGATCTCACAATATGATATTCCGCTCAGTAAAGATGGCTATTTACTCATAGAGCATGAGGGACAGAGTAGACGCGTTGGCATCACACGCGTTCACCTGGAAGAGGATACTGCACGCCTGCTGCACCACAGCGGATATAGTCTGGTGGATATTAATCGCGCTGGAACGCCCTTGATGGAAATTGTCAGCGAGCCAGATATGCGCCATCCCACCGAGGCCCGTCTCTATATGCAAAAACTGCGCGAGATCCTGATCTATCTGGGCGTCTCTTCGGGACGTATGGAAGAGGGAAGCCTGCGCTGTGACGCGAATGTCTCGGTTCGTCCACGCGGTCAACAGGCTCTGGGTGTGAAAACCGAAATCAAGAATATGAATAGTTTCCGTGCGGTGGAGCGTGCGCTGATCTATGAATCTCAACGTCAAATCTCGGTCCTACAGACTGGCGGAACCATTTCGCAAGAGACTCGTGGTTGGGTTGAGTCAAAAGGCATTACGGTCTCGCAGCGCAGCAAAGAAGAGGCTCACGATTATCGCTACTTCCCTGAACCCGATCTGCCTCCTCTGGTGATCAGTCCCTCCTGGGTTGAAGAGTTACGCGCCCAACTGCCGGAACTCCCTGACGAACGTCGTCAGCGCTATATAAGCGAGTACGGCATCTCCACACCGGATGCCAATGCATTGACCGAGGATAGATCCATGGGAAACTACTTTGAGCAGATTCTGGCCGCCTCAACGACGAAAGACCGCCAGACACGTGCCAGAGCCGCCAGTATCCTGGTGCTTAACGATGTCGCACGACTGCTTAAAGCCCACAATGTTGCCATAGAAGACTCTCTCCTCACTCCCGCTGCCTGCGCTAATCTGCTGGATCTGCTGGAGAAAGAGCGTATCACAGGAAAACAATCCAAGGAGGTTGTTGAGGAGGCCTTTACTTCGGGCAAAATGCCGGAGGCAATTGTACAGGAAAAAGGGTTCGCGCCTCCCATCACCGATACCAGCGCACTGGAAGAGATTATTGAGGGTGTGGTTGCTGGAAATGCCCGGGTTGTCAGCGATTATCGCTCTGGGAAGGTCAATGCGATTCAAGCTTTGATCGGTCAAGTTATGAAGCAGACTCGCGGCCAGGCTCGCGCGGACCTTGTGCGCAAGCTTTTGTTGGCTCGATTGGATGCTGAGGCCTGACAGGCCACTTCACCCCCTTAATAAAAAAGAGGGACTGATATATTTGGCTGAAGCCCAGCCAAATATATCAGTCCCTCTTTTTTATCTCTGTCGCCCGTGGCGACGGAGGAGATGGGATTAAAAGCCGCTACGGCGCGGATTGCGCTTCGGCTTCTTGGGAGGAGTGACAGGCCGGATAGGCTTAGCTTTCTTGCGTCCGCGTCGGCTCCAATCGTCATCCTCCTCTTCCTCTTCCTCGCCAGTTTCCTCTGCCTCAAAGAAGTCTTCGCCCTCTTCCTCAGCATCCTCCTCAACATAGTCCTCGTCATCAGTACCCTCTATCTCATCAGGAGTCTCTTCCTCCAGTTCGATATTAGGCACTTCTGTCTCATCAATGCTATCCTCCACCTGGACAGCATACGCAGGCACCAAAGGCTCGTCGTCTTCGTCGTCTGTAGAAGCAGCCAGAGGAGTCGGACGGGGTTCCCTAAAACTGTCTACCAGGGGACTCCGTACGTTCTTACGGACCGGAGGAACCGGCTCCAGGATCTCCAACTCACCGGAATCCACCTCATCAGGTTTCGGTCCACCGATCACCCGGCGTCCCGCGGCAATGTCCAGCCAGAACTGGGAATAATAATGTGGTCTCTCGGCGTCCTTGTCACTATCTTTTCGTGTCATAACTCCACCTTTTCCATAAGGCCCACTATCAGGGCCATATACGTCACTACTGTATCCATTTATCGCTGCCTCAATGTCTCAAGATAGAGCATCTTAGCAAAATCCAGGCCATAGGTGGTACCTTGCAGGTATCATAAGAAGAAAGTTACATGCTGTCAAGCAACCCTTTACCCCATCTCGGACGTCTCACCAGGCTGTTCGAAGGGTTGTCAACCCCCTCAGTACATGATTTTTTTCATCGAGATGTTGGCAAGGTGCTCAAACGCTCTTATAATACAGCAAGGATACATTTGACTTGCCCCTCTACTCTTGGGCAGTGCCACTGTACTAATCTGTCTTTTCTGAAAGGAAGAAGCACTATCGAACTCCTGAAAACGGTCTATTCAATAGAAGGAATCCGGGTATGCAACTTCTTTTTCATCGCCTGTGACACTCTCTTATGAGTGTTTAATTAACTGGAGGAAACAATTGGTGAGGATTCTCGACACTATCGACGACCCTAAACAGCTGCGTTCGCTGTCGTTTACGCAGATGCGACAACTGTCCGAAGAGATTCGGCAGGAAATTATTGAAAAGGTCTCGGCCCATGGTGGGCATCTGGCTCCCAACCTTGGCGTTGTCGAGTTAACTATAGCACTCCATACAGCTTTCAATACACCACAAGACCTGCTTGTCTGGGATATCGGACATCAGGCATATGTGCATAAGCTACTCACTGGCCGACGCGAACGCTTTCATACAATGCGTCAGTTTGGAGGCCTCTCAGGCTATCTACGACGCGACGAGAGTCCCTATGATACCTTTGGGGCCAGTCATGCCAGTACGTCGATCTCCGCGGCTCTAGGGATGGCTGTGGCCCGCGACCTGAAGGGCGAAAATTATAAAGTGGTAGCGGTGATTGGTGATGGAGCGCTAACTGGTGGAATGGCTCTGGAGGCAATCAACAATGCAGGTAGCATGAAAAAAAATCTAATTATTGTTCTCAATGATAATAATAAGTCTATCTCCGATAATGTCGGCGCTCTCCATCACCATCTGAGCAAAGTGCGCCGCGCGGAAACGTCGCGCAGCTATCGCTTGCTGCGCGAGATGGCAAAAGGCTCTATTGAGCGATTACCGGTAGTGGGCGATAAAGCTCTTGAGGCGGCTGGACGCGCGGAGATGAGCTTTAAAAACTTTGTCATGCATAGTAAAAGTGGCCTGATCTTTGAAGAACTCGGATTTAAATTTTTTGGTCCTTTCGATGGCCATGACCTCCCTTTGATGGTCGATGTGTTTGAAAATATTAAACGTATTGAGGGTCCGGTGATTGTGCAGATGGTGACGAAGAAGGGGAAGGGTTGGGATCTGGCTGAAAAAGATTCGACAACATGGCACGGTCCAGGCGCTTTTGACCCCGAGACGGGTATATTCAAGAAAAATGCTGGCGATCCCCCCAGCTATACGGATGTGTTCGCCAATACACTGGTAGATATCGCTGAGAAAGATACCTCGATCGTTGGGATTACGGCTGCGATGGCTGAGGGCACTGGCTTGAAGAAGATGCGCCAGCGCTTTCCAGAACGCTACTTCGATGTGGGAATCGCTGAACAGCACGCAGTGACGTTTGCCGCGGGAATGGCGACGAGTGATCTAAAGCCAGTTGTGGCGATCTATTCGACTTTCCTGCAACGCGCCTACGATCAGATACTCCATGATGTGGCGCTCCAGGATCTGCATGTGGTCTTTGCAATGGATCGTGCCGGGGTAGTGGGTGAGGATGGTCCGACGCAGCACGGTCTCTTTGATATTGCATTTCTGCGAGTGATCCCCGGTATGAAGTTGATGGCTCCAAAGGACGAGAATGAGCTACGGCATATGCTCTACACTGCTATCTATATGGATGGACCTGTGGGTCTGCGCTATCCACGTGGTAAAGCCCTGGGCGTCTCCCTGGACAGTGACCTGCACACGCTGGAAATCGGCAAGGCCGAACTCCTTTCTCCGGCCACGCTAGAGGAGGCTGACCAGCAGGATTGTGTGATTCTGGCCTATGGGGCACCGGTTGACGAAGCGAGGAAGGCAGCGCAGGAATTGGCGGAAGAAGGTATACGGGTCGCGGTCGTCAATGCACGCTGGGCCAAGCCGCTGGATGAAGAGCTGATTATGCGTCTGGCAAGGTCAACACGCCGTCTGGTGACGGTAGAGGATCACGTGGTAGCGGGTGGCTTTGGAAGTGCGGTTCTGGAGCTTCTTGAGGCCAGAGATCTCCATGATGTCGATGTACGCCTGATTGGCTTTCCTGATCGACCCATTGAGCATGGCGCACCTTCCATTCTCAAAGAACTCTATGGTCTTACTTCGTCCCACGTGAAGGATGTGGTACGAGAACAGCTTCAACATACTTCGCTGACACGGCGCTAAAAAAACAAAAAGAAGTAAGGGTGTTGGGCGGGAGGCATGCGCCCCGCCCAACACCCTTACTTCTTTTGCATGAAAAAGTGCGAAGGATGAGGTAGAGGCAGCAAAGCTGCTGACAACCTCATCCTTCTACTAGCTCAATTTTTCCCTCAATGACTGAAGTGTCCGTCTGGATGGAAAAAATACGGGCATAGGGTTCTTGAGGGTAGAAACGGTGGGAAAGAATGAGGTAGAGGCAGCCACTCTGGCTGGCCCACTCTTTATCACGCCGCGAAGGATAGGCCTCGCTCTGCGGGTGAGAATGATAGTAGATCATCTCACCATCGTATTTATCAATATCGTTATAAATGGCTACAAGATCGGCCTCGCTAATGATCGAAAAATCATCAGGGTGTTCGGCAGCGTTGGCTGTAGGATAGTTTCTGGTGACGAGCGCATCAACGCTGCCCAGAGCACCACAGCCCTCATTGGGATAGGCTGTGACGATATGAGCAAGCATCTCCGCGTAGATCGCGCGGGGAATACGTACGATAAACGGCTCGGAAGTTACCACAATAGTTTAGCCTCTAATTCTTCTTCAAGCTTATCCAGGTCACGGGTCCAGAGATCTTCGCTGAGATATTTCCAGCCACCGTCGGCAAGGATGACAACGATTTTACCACGATCTAGCTCAGAGGCGACACGCAGAGCCGCGTGCAACGCTGCACCGCAGGAAGGACCCGCAAAGATGCCTTCCTTATCCTTCAGTTCACGCGTGCGCTTAATCGCGGCAACTCCAGAAACCAGGATCTTTTTGTCGAGAAGAGTCTCATCAAAGACCGGTGGCACAAAACCATCTTCCAGACTGCGCAAGCCCTGTACCGCATCTCCCTGCAAGGGTTCTGCTGCGACAATAGTAATGGCTGGATTGTACTCTTTTAGCCGACGAGCAACGCCTGTAAGTGTGCCACCGGTTCCCAGACCAGCCACAAAGATGTCGAGATCGGGCAGATCATTGATGATCTCCACAGCGGTCCCTTTGTAGTGAGCACGAGGGTTAGCCTCGTTGCCATACTGGTAGAGCATGACATAGCGATCGTCCTGACTGACGAGTTGCTTCGCCAGACGTACCGCACCGTTGCTGCCCAGGGTACCATCCGAGAGAATGATCTCTGCTCCGTACAGCTCAAGCATCTTCCGACGCTCCTGTGTAACGTTATCTGGCATAACTGCGCAAAAACGATAGCCTTTGACACGCGCAATCATCGCCAGAGCGATCCCTGTATTGCCACTGGTCGGCTCCAGGAGAGTCGCGCCAGGCCTGAGCGTACCGGCTGCCTCAGCCTCTTCGATCATCTGTCTGGCGATGCGATCTTTAATACTTCCGGTTGGATTGGCTCCTTCCAGCTTGGCAAAGATCTGGACTCCCGGTCTTGGGCTGAAAGTGCGCAACTCCACAAGCGGTGTGTGGCCAATCGTCTCTAAAATGCTGCTGTAGGGCATTTCACTACCCCCTTCTGTGTTAGCGACCACCAGCCATTGCTGGTAGCAGGATCACCGTGTCAGAAGGACCAATACCCGTCTCAAGTCCTTTCATATGACGAATGTCCTGATCGTTGACATAGATGTTGATAAAACGGCTAAGCGTATCTCCTGGCTGGATCTGCTCCTTCAAAGCAGGATACTTCTCATAAAGATCGGCCAGCACCTCGGATACGGTCTCGCCCACTGCACTTACCTGTTTGCCACCTCCGACAGAAGCACGCAAGACAGGCGCAAGTCGAACGGTTGCCATGACTGTTTTCTCCTTTGTCATCATTGGATGATCCAAATTCCAGGAATATCGGTTCTCATAAGCTAGAAAAACATTCCAACATGCATACAGGGATCAGGAGAAGGTTTCGCTCCCTTTACTACTCTACTGATCCCTGACATGTTCATTTGACTCAGAAGCTCTTAAGTTCCGCTCAGGATGCGACCGGGATAGCACAAACATCGGCATAGGTCGGCAGATCTTCAGGATGACCATGCTCTCCACAGGCCGGACATTGCGGGTCACGGTACAAACCAAGCTCGCTAAACTCACCGGCCAGGGCATCATAGGTCAGCATACGCCCAACCAGGGAGTCTCCTATGTTTAACAGGAGCTTCAGGGTCTCTACGCTTTGCAGCAGACCAATGACACCTGGCAATACACCCAAAACCCCGGCCTCGGCACAACTGGGTGCAAGCTCCGGTGGTGGTGGCTCAGGATAGAGACAGCGGTAACATGGACCCTCGTAGGGCTTGAAGACAGTTACCTGACCCTCGAAGCGGAAAACGCTCCCATGGACCACTGGTTTACCTGCCATCAATGCGGCATCGTTGAGCAGATAACGCGTGGGGAAGTTGTCTGTTCCATCGATGATTACGTCGTAGTCAGCAATAATACGCGCTACATTGGTTTCGTCCAGCCGATCAATCAAGGTAATGACTTTCACATCGGGGTTCAAGGCCTCGATGGCCTGACGGGCCGATTCGGCTTTATACTCACCAATGCGCTGCGTCGTATGAATGACCTGACGCTGCAAATTGCTCTCTTCAACGACGTCTGAGTCGATTATGCCTATCGTGCCCACACCCGCAGCAGCCAGGTAAAGAGCAGAAGGCGCTCCAAGACCCCCGGCTCCTATCAAGAGAACCCTGGAATCTAGCAACTTGAGCTGACCCTGATCCCCTACCTCCGGTACAAGCAGGTGACGACTGTAGCGCTTGAGTTGAGAAGCACTGAGAGTACGCGGCTGGATGAACGGCAACCCTCCGTTTTTCCACTGAGAGAACCCACCAGACATAGAGACAGCGTTCTCATATCCCATCTCTTTCAGGGTCTGACCTGCAATCAGGGAACGAACGCCACTCGCACAGTAAAGCACAACATGCCTGGATTTGTCGGGGACAGCATCCTCAATACGTAATTCAAGATAACCACGGGGCACATGAAGCGCTCCTGGAATATACCCCTCATCCCATTCGTTTTTCTCGCGTACATCAACCAGCACTACATCTTCTTGACCCTCAGCACGCTGCTGCTGAATGGTCTGATCTACCTTCGCAGGCGTCCATTCGGGCACCTGCTTGCGTGCCCGTCGTAGTATTTCACGGGAAGCATCGCCCATTTTTTCCACCTCTGTTTTTGATGATTAAGTTTATCAACTTACTTTCTGACTTTTCTCGTAAAGCTTACCATCCTTCGGTTTAGGAGTCAAGGAAAGCTGAGCTTACTGTGGTGCAAACACGGATAAAGATGTTCTTTACTACTGGTCAAAACACGAGGACAGGTTCAATTATTCCCCTCTCTTGCGGTTCACATGCATCAAGCTGGAAGAGAAGAAAAAAGTACATAAAGAGCAGGATAGAGGCCAGATGGCCTCTATCCTGCTCTT
>DAOTTL010000147.1:0-21114 GCA_034438135.1 Ktedonobacteraceae bacterium
GAGGATAAATCGTACATGTTTTCTTCTCCAGGCTAGCACTCTAACAGCAGTCAGAGAACGGTTTTGAGTCCCCTATCCTCTCCTCCACAAAGCAGAGATCCCACGCCCAATACGCCGCATGAGCACCCTTGACTGTACGATGAAAAGCCGGCGTTACTGGCGCTCAACACGCTTCACCACCTGGGCACTGTCGGCAGTCAACCCTCCGTCACGATAGCGCATCACCGTTGTGGCGTCAAACCTGCTTGACTCAGGAACCCAATCGAAGATATATTCTGGTCGCCGCACCCGGTGACGTTTCGCCCTGGCTGAACTATTCCAATCGATCAAGAGCGCAAAGCGCATGTGCTGTAAAACATCGCGCGGTGGCGCGATCAATCCACCAAAATGCTTCTCTTCCGAAGAAGTAGAGGTTGGAGGAACAGATCGATCAATAGTATACTGTACATGATAACGGACAGGGTACGCGCCAGTGTTTGGATCAAGAGCATTATCGCTCAATAAGAGATGGATGCCGATGATCAGCTCATCTCTGAGCATATGGGTGAGATCGTCGTAGAGCATCGCCACAATATCTCTCGCATCCTGAGGATAGTCGAAGGGAATCTGAAGTTCCTCAGCCAGATCAATACGTGTCAGGCGCAAAAACTCTTCGAGATCATCAACAAAGAACTGTGCAATATGCTCGCTGCGTGAGATAATGCTCGGAACAACCGTTGAAAATTCGGTCTCTTTCGTATCCAGAAACGTCCTGGTACCGCTCGATGCACCGGATGACGAGCCAGACGAGCCAGATGTAGACATAAGTGCAATTCAACCTTTCTACCAAAACACATGTATCTAAGGTCTCTGCTTATTCGTGTTCCGATGAAAAAACGGACGTACTAAACCCTGTAACAGCATCCCAGGCTCTTTAGCCTGTGCATTCTTCATAACCAGTTGCTGATCCGGTGGCAAATTCTGGATTATCTCTTCCTCTGAGGAGCGAAGCAAGCGGGACGCAAGTGCCAGCAGTGGACATACAACCGCGATCACCACTTCAGAGCCAAAGATGACCCACTGAAATGGACCGATCAAGATCATGCCCAGGGCACACACGATGCCCAGAAATGCATAACCCAGCAGGTACCGTCGCTGCTCTCCCGGACTTTTACGGTAAAAGAAATGGCAGTTTGTCACAAAAAGTCCGATTGAACAGAGGACAAAGGCCAGCGATGGAACGCTCTGGAAACGCCACATCAAGATGAGTGCGATAAAAGAGATGAGTGCATAAATAAGCAGTAGAGCATAGACTGACCGAAACTGAGATATCGAACGTACAGCTCCCGAAATGAAATCGTGCGCTTGATCGATCTCAATGGGTCCAGTGCCAAATAAGTAGCCTGGCAGCCACATGAGCAGGAAAAGAAGCCACAGGACGCCGATGACCAGAGCTTGACGCCAGTCCGTCCAACTTGAAAATTGACAAAAATTTGAGGATGCCAACGTATCATGACACAGATACACTTGTAGAGACTGCACAACCCCGATTAAAAGCGCACAAAAAAGAGCCGAGAGAAGCCACCAGCGCGGATACCAGCCACGAAATGGCCTTCCACGGTCGATAACTTCTTCCTCCTCTTCTGGTGGAGTTGCTGGAGGTTGACCCTGCTGAGTTACAGTAGTAGGTGAGGGATTTGAAGAAAGCGGAGGTGGAGCCGCCGGAATGGTAGTTCCCGTGCTCGTACCCAACAGGGTTGATGATGTTCCCATAGGTGCCCCTGTTGGTTGGGTGCTTGAGCCTGTTCCCACCGGCTGCGTTCCCGATACCCTTGGGCCAGCGCTTGGCAAGGGGTATTGCATAGGAAAAACCTCCTCATAAGTGCTCAGTCAAACGTCATTTGACGGGTTTGCCCTCCACCCCTGAAGAAGGGGGAGAGCCAGGGCGCAGTCCCGGACCCCAGGCAAAGGGCTGCGCCCTTTGCACTCCTGCATTCCTCATCCTTCAAGTGAAACCTGACAGAGCAATAGTGCTTAATACGACAATTAAAAAGATTTTTTCGTGCTCCGCTTGCGACGGGCCTATGGTGATGTGATGGGAGGAAACATTTTCTCCGCATCCAGCTTCGTCGGCTCGCCTCCTTTGAATAAAGCCACGACCATCAACCGCTCAGAACGTTTAGTCGGTACCTGAATTGCATGTGCGGGTAGATAAGGAGCACTTTTTACCAGATCAGTCTGGGAACCACAAACAAACAACCACTGTGCATCGCGCATGCCCACACGAGCGAAATACATTGGTTTACTCACGCGCTCAAAAACTTCACGCCAGATTATTGGCTTATCCAGCGCTGCGCTGATGTTCACCAATGAGCCAGTAAGGTAGCCATCAACTATTTTGCTCATGAAAAGGGAGAGATGTTTCCGCACTTCTTCCTCTTTCATTGCCAGCAAGCTCTCTGGTTCCAGCCGTAGCTGAGCAATGAGCTGCGCCTTTATAGTTGACAATGAACGATGCCAGTCCTGTAACGGATGACTCAGGCGATTCTGCGTCACAGACTGGTTCACGCTCTGGAGGGTGTGACGACCAGTCTTCTGAAGACGCTCCCCGCTGGCGATCAGAATATCTCGCTGCCCCCCTGGACCGTCAAAAACCTGCTCACAGATCTGTTCGGCCCCATCTCTCTCTTTCTTTTCGACGCTCTGAAAGAAGAGGCTGAGATTATCCAGCCGCAGACGCATCTGATACACTGTTCCCCGAATAAAACGGATCAGTTGAGTGCGTTCCAGATCCTCGCGGCGCTCACATTGGTCGGCGTAATACCGTCGATAAAACGCCAGTGTATCCTGTTTGGCCTGACGCAGTTCAGTGGAACGACGACTGTAGAACAGCAGACTTCCCGCAGCCACCAGAACTACCATGGCGAGGTTCGCAGGAAGTTGCAAGGATAGCAACTGTGGGAAAATTTTCAGAATCTCCACAGAGGTTATCCAGCCCAGAAAACTGGTACTTGCCAGCGTACTTATGGCCGGTATAAGGCCCTGCTTAAAGGCCACGCGCCTCTCCAAACCAAGGGCAATGTCATCCTCATTTGGCGGGAGTCCACCGCTGCCGCCGCCGCCGCCGCTGCTCAGACCAATAATGGATTGACCCGACTGGCTCTCAACCTTCAGTCCCCGGTTGGACATCGTCGGCTTGAGCTGCTGTGTTGGAGGACTCACCCCACCCCCACCACCATCACCACCGTCAATATTCGGCTGGTCCTCCGCAAGATTCCACTCACCCTCAGACTTCTGGCGAAATTTCTCTCGATCGTCCTTGTAGGCCTGATGACGATTTTGCCGCCAGGTCGTGATAGAAGAGGCAATATTTCCCAAACGATTATCCAGTTCATCGACAAAGATCTTTGAACGTTCAAAACCATCATCATCCCTCTCCCAATAGGCGTCGGCATCGCGCTTGATCTCAGCATTCAAACGAGCGCTGGCGGCATCCCAGGTTGTCCTGGCTTGCCGCTCCCAACTGGGAAAGAGACCCGCAGCTTTATTGCTGGCGTCAGTAGCCAGATCAGACCACGATCGCCCTCTGCTATTTTTAAACGCGACCTGTAGATCTTCTTCAGAAAAATTATTGAACAGTTCAAAGGTCACCTCTCGCAGGCGGATAAGTGCGTCCCGCTGTCTTGGCCGCTCATTAGAGCGAGGATGATTATCGCGCAGAAGTATCTCCAGGGTTGGCCACATATTTTCTTCGGTACCAGGGCGTTCTTCTCTATCGCCCATCCAACCCATCATATCGCCGATAACATTACGGGCCTGCATCTGGAGGGCATAGCGCTCTGCATCAGAGATATCGCTATTCTCAAACGAGTGCCGCCACTCGTGCATCAGGTCAGCGCTCAGCAGATTGCTGGTGTAGCGCAAAATTGCCGCATGGGGGAAAGAGATCATACTGGTGGTAACGCTGCCAACCTGGCGTGAATAGTCCTGGAGATCGGGAGGGATCTGCGTCTCGTTCTCTAACTCTGGCAGCGCGGTTATACCAGTGGCGATAAATGCTGTAAGCGCCTCCGCAGCCGCGTATTGCATCTCGCTCGGCGTGAGAAATGCAGGTGATGGAAAGGGTATAAGTGGTTCAAAGAGATAACTGAAGTTTGTCAGATGATAATTTGGCCATTTCAAGCCAGCTCTATCATATGGCTTAAGTAACGTTTGATAGTAGTCTCCCTTAAGGGGAGCATTGAGAAAATAGAAGACAGGTGTTTCAAAGGGATATTCTTTTACTACCTCGCGCACAATTTTCAGGACTTTTGCCATAACACGCATATTCGTCTCGCCATTTGTTCCTGGGCGATCGTTCTCTTCTCCAACGATAAAGATTTGTGTACGTGTATTGGGAATATTATAGCCATTTGTCCTGATATCCACGATACGCCGGTCAAGCTGGACGGACATTAAAGCATCTCGGATTGTCTCTCTGAGGTCGCCAGGTTCGACCGGAATATCTGGATCTTTGGGGAATTCTTCTTCTATAGGAATAGGAACAGCTCTATCAAAATCTGCACCGTTTCCCTCTGTAATTACCTGCAATACACCAACCGATTTGCGCAACGGCACATCAACGTTCGCGAGGAGATGGTACACGCTAATTGACCCATCGGCCATGCGTGAAGCCTTACCTGGATAGGGAGTGAGATGCTCACGTATAAGTTCTCCTGTTTTCCCTATACAGATGACCAGGCTTGGACGAAACATTGGCGCGGAATCTGAAGCCATAAACACTCTCTCAAATGTATCTAATCACCACATTCAAATGTTTCCATTTCGCTCATGTTGGTCTGAGCAGCAATAAACCCTGAAGGTGCAGAGAGAGGGCCACCACACAGCAGCCCTGCTCTTAATTCGCTGCTCTACGAATCAAACGCTCATACAAAGGTACTGATGAGTTGAAAGCCAGGGCAGTTTTCTGGCGCACTAATCGGCTTGCTTCTTCCGAACTATGGGTTGGCATATAGCCCTGCGGAGTTGAACCGGTACTTTCCCAGCGCTCCTGGTGATGCTTATACGCTTCCATTGAACTATTCTGTTCCAGGTAAAAATCCGGGATAGTTGCTATGCTGATGGCATGTTGCCCATACGACGCCTGTAAACGGTGCGGATCGAAATCCGATTGAATATACGGTTGTTGTCCTCGTTTTGTTAATGATCCCAGGGCATCCAGAGCCTGACGCAGAATATCCTCCTGAGAACCATTGCGCCAGTGCATCCCCAGATACGTCGAGGTGTCCAGATTGCCCTGTCCCTGTCCCCAGATCTCTGCCTCAAAGGTAACAAGACTGGCCATCAGGCCGCGAATGTGCTGAAGATGTTCAAGCAGGTAATTGCTGATCTGCTTGACACGAGACTGACCCTTGGGACTCGCGGGAGCAGCTTTATCCAGTAGTTCAAAGAGATTCATGTCCTGGAATTTCTGCTTGTAATAGGCATTGAAGTAGTCCACGACTCGTTCCGGTAAACGTCCTGCGTTCTGCTCCTCTAAACGGCTCAGGTTATCCTTACTGGCTCCCTGGCTCTCATTCATCTTCTGTCCCAGGTAGCCAACACAGTCATCGACGAATGTGCGATAACAGTCCTCCAGGGACAATCCTTCGTTTAGCACTCTATCGCCGCCTGTAGCCCACAGATAGAGCCGTTCGACCGCGATACTTCGTCCGCTGCTAGCCCTCAGGGTGCGCAAGTCGAAGATGTGACGCTGATGGGGATGCGGATTGTCCAGACGACCCTGCCAGGCCATGCTGGTTAGTCCGCTGGTCTCTAGCTCCTGTACACGCTCTTCCATATCGGTGTCTTTGAACCAGGAATAGGCTGTTTCCAACGATTCCCGTACATATTGTAGTAGCTGAGTAAGAGCCTGTTTTAGTTCAGCATGACGCGTAACCTGAGCATGGATATACATATGACGATTGTATGCATCAAATACATCATATGCGCGATCACGATTGACGTTGCGCAGACGCGCAAACCAGCCCCCGCCTGGTTGGGTCAGTTCCGCCTCCAGTTCAATTGGACGGGCTGGAACGCGCGGCTCCTGGAGTTCATTTAATACATCGAGAGCCGTTGTGTATTCCTGCTGGAGGCGCTGGAGATATTGAATACGCAAATTCAACAAGCTGATCTGAGAGTCCTGTTGCGAAGTGCGCGGCATCTCGTTGATTGAGCGAACCTCCTCTTTAATCTTTAGAGAAACGACCTCTTTGATACGTATCTCTGTCTCGCGCTCGAAACGCTGAACCTTGGTCCAGAGAATGCTCAGCCGGGTCTGATCTGCCTCTTCAAATTCGTCGAACCTGACCTGGCCTGGCCTGATGGCCTTTGGATTGCTGGGATTTGCATCTAACGGCGCAACGTCACTCCACTTACGTACCCAATCCTGTTTGAAACGATCTTCAATGACGATTGAACGCGGTTCGTAATCGGCCAGGAGCGGCAACAGATTTGCTGCTGAAAGCTGCGCGAAGGCCAGCGCTGTCTCAGAAGCAGGGAAACGCACCTCCAGAGGACAGGAGACGCCAAACATGGTTGGCAAACCGCGGTCGTCGGTTTCACCCAGGGTACGCCGATCGACCTGTTTCGAGTGCTCCATATAGCCCACGCCTGAGGCATCTGTGATGCGTTGAAAGAGGTCCTGACCCACCAGCCTGGCCGTTCCGCTGGGATCATCCATGACTGTACGTCCGAGCAAGTAGATCTCGTTGGCGATGGCGTCCTTGGTTAAAAAGTAGGCCTTATGACGCAGTAGTTTCTTGTAACGGTTTCCATTTGGAACTCCACCGGCAGCCAGACTATAGGCAAGTAGTTCCAGCAGACAGGCAGTTGTATTGCTCTTGCGCCAGTTCAGATCGGTCAGGTTGGCACCTTTAACCGTTTCCGGCAACATACAAAAGAGATTGATACGTTGCTCATACTGTTGACGCACGAGCAGGTCGCGCACAAGGGTTGTAATATCTGGCAGGATACCGCTGCCTGTACCTCCACCAAGGAATGTGACGATATAGGCCTGAACTTCGTCCCGGCGCTGTGTATTCTGACTTGTATCTACGCGCATAATCGCGGCCAGTGCCCGCTCCAGGGTATCATAGATACTCTGCTGGTGGAAACAGGCTGCGACATGTCCATTATTGCGGATGCCTCCGGCTCCATTTGAAAAGTACTGAGGTTCTTTCCCATCAATAAAGGTATGTGGCTCAAGTGGCCTATCTGGATCATCAGGTTGAGATCCCATCGATTGAGGAATGTGTTCGACATGTGAGATGCCAACGGGCACAGCAATGCGTAGCGGGAATTCCTGAAACACGCCATTGTGATACTGACGAAACTCAATTACGGCGTTATTTGGCTCATCTGTATCAATATAGACAAACGATACTTTATGTTGATCTGCCGTTTGCAAAGAAAGCATCTGTCTCATAAGCTCAAGGGCAGAAATGGAAGCCGTACTTCCAAGCAGAATCACCAGTGCGGGTGTATTGATACGGGGTTGCCGCACTGTTAAGGGCAAATCATCCTCGGTAGCTCCGGTGAAATCGCCTGGCCTGGTATGGAAATTCATACGGAATAATTTCTCCTTACTCTGTTCATCACTGATGGAAGTCCTTTTTTCTCTCTCGTCAATTATATACGTTCTATCCGGCTCCTACCATCCATTTCCCCATGTACCGGAATTTTTACCTTTGCGCCCTTTACGCGAGCTAGATCTCGGCGTTGAGTAGTCTCCATATGAGGGTGAAGATGAGCTGGTACGACTCTTTTTCTGATCCTTCCTGGAACCTGCACGTCCTCCATAGCTCTCATAGGTACCGAACCCGCTATATCCGCTGCCACCACTACTGCTACTTCCACTACCATATCCACCACCGCTCCGGCGTCTATCGGGCATAATGGTAAAACGTGCCTGACTCTCAAAGTCTCCTTCTGCCGCAGATCTTGGTCGATAGATGAGTTCTTTAGCAAGCTGGAAACGACCTGGCAATCTGCTACCATCGGTCAGTTGCCAATCGGCGGCACCAAAACCGGCAGGTCGGACATCGATGCGTTTCCCCCAGCGGAAACGGAATTCCAGTCCTCTGGGCATCCCAGCCTGACGAGAATAGATGTGGTTGCGGAACAGAAACCAGCTGAACGGGTTAGTGCGACGTGCTCTTCCAAAACTGCGATTGCTCTCCTCAGAGGCTCCCTGGTTGCGCACCCACTGTCCAAATGGACCAGGGACCGCGAAGAAGTGCACAATACCAAGAAACACGAGGAAGAGAAAAAATAGGAAGAGCGTTATAAGCAACGCGGTCTGCGTTTCGGCAAATGTAGCCAGCCGGGAGGTAATCTGGACACAATCGTTGTATGGTCCAAAGCTACCCTGACTATCCTTAAAAGATCCACTTGTCTCAAAATTGAGCAGATAGAGGTCGTTTCCGCTACTTACTGGCGGAAACTGCGCGGTAAAATCTCCCTGACTATCTTGAGTGATGGTAACTGGTATCCCCTTGTCATTCTGAGCGACTCCACTCATATCACAAGTCTGACCGGACAATTTGAAGGCGGTAGCTCTGATCGATGCGCCTGGATAGGGGTTTCCATTCCACTGGACCTGGCCTGGCAATTTTGCGACGGGCTGAGCAGGATATCCCTGCAATGGCCAGCCGCTCACCCGGTCCACCAATGGAGCGCTGTAGAACAGAGGCAGTCCAAAGGGCCACTGAACGACTGTGGCATCAATAGTGGCGGTGGTAGGCTGTTTTGTCTGCGGCGAGAGCAGCAACGGGTTAGGAAAGACCGCTAACTGGACATGTCCGATCGTACTCGCAACTACGTTCAGGAGCGTGCCCGTACTGACACAGATCAGGACGTTGTAGGTACCGGCCAGACTGGTGGCCGGTACACTAGCCGTGCCCGTATAAGAGGAGGCATTTGCTTTCAGGGCAAAGGGATGAGTGAACGTACCGGTACAGTCTCCCTGGGTCCCACCACCCGCCTGCGAAATATCCCCCCTGACTGTGTAGTTTCCGCTACTGAAAGGCTGACCGTTGGAGGTAAGATGAGCTGTCACCAGCAGGGTCTGGCCCAATGGTAGCGCATGGGGAGTTGCCAATGAGGAACCCTGCAACTGGACACTATCGACGGCCACGCCAAAGTTTGTCTTTGTTAGACTGTACATCAAGAACTGGCCGCTTCCACTGGCGTTAATAATCCATTGACCCGGTGGAGGATTGGAAACTTTATAGATGACGTGGTAGTCATCCTGAGAAACCAGCACACCTGCGGTCTGATTAGAAACTGACTGACTGGAAGGATTTTGCAGACTGGCGCTGACATTGGCACTTTCTTTAAGCGCAACCACATCCAGCGAGTTTGCTCCATCAATCACTGAAAAATTCTGCGTCAAGGGGAGGTTTGAGGTCGCAGGAACCTCCTCCTTCACCGTATCACCGGAGTATTTGGCGAAAATCTGCACAAAGAATGGTCCAAGATTCAAGGGGCTGACTCCCGAAACGGGTCCATTATCATCCGCGTACGACTGTCCCCCACTCGCGCCAGCGATACGACTGAGAAATGTATGCAGGCTTTCAGAACTGGTTCCGGGGGGTGAGCACTCAACTGAACTGCTGAGTGGGGCATCGGCACCCAGGGCGATGGTATCGATCGGCCAGCCATTCTGACCAAATTTGGGAGCAAGCGCATTGATCGCGCTCACCTGTGCATCAACGTCGGGACAGGGGGCTCCGTCCGTCAGCAAAATCACGGAACCAGAAACGTTTTGTGCCTTCGTAATAGTATTCAACATCGTAAAGGCCCTGTTGAGCGCATCATAGGTCGGCGTAGTCGAGTCAGGACTACAGTTCTTTGATTTGCTGGCAAGGGTCGATTTGAGCTGCTCCCTTGCCTGAAACGTTCCGGCGCTGACGGGATCCTGCCAGGGCATCGCCGCTTGAAACTGGCCAGAGGAACTTCCATTGCTATCCAGACCAACCAGGCCGATATAATCATTTTGTCCACTAAGATCGATATAGGCATCAGCCGCCGAGCAGCGATATCCATGGCGGTCGTTTATAACCATGGACCCGGACATATCAAGCACAATAACGGTTGCGTGCCCCTGGTTCGCAGCCTTAGAGGTATGGTTCTGGGTGGAATGAGCAAGCGGCTGAAGTGTTCTGGCCTCCACCGGCGATGCGGTCCAGACAAGCAGAGAGAGTAAACCTGACGTGCCAACCAGGAGGGAAGTATGCAGTATAAGACGGAGATAACGCTGTATCATCGTATATCCTCTTTTCGCTTGTATTCAAGCCGCAGCAGTGACTATAGCCAGATCGTAACCGCAAACCAGACAGGTACCATCGTCACTCAAAGCATGGAGAGAGACCTGGCGTGCAGTTCGTTCAATCACACATGTATGGCAATTTGGACAGATTGTATTGGTAGCATCAGCATTTGAAATATCATCGGTATAGATAAAGCGCAAGCCGGCGTCCACCCCGATAGCGCGGGCGCGAGCCAGCGTCTCCGGGGGAGTCGGCGAAATATGTGTCATATGTGCATAGGGGACATATGTCGTCAGATGCCAGGGCACATCTACTCCTAGAGAGCTGACAATTGCATGAGCGAGGCGGTTCAGATGCTCATCGCTATCATTCAACGAAGGCATCAGATTTGTCACCGTCTCTACATGGATGGCAAACTCCTGTTGAGCACGTCGAGCCAGCGGCAAGATACCCGCGATAGATGTCATATTGGCAACCTGCTGATAAAAACGGGCATCCAGACTTTTCAAATCAAGGCGGTATACATCTATATAGGGACCGAGCAGATCGAGGGCCTCATCTGTCATCAAACCATTCGTGACAAGCACAGTATAGAGACCGAGTTCACGGGCCTGGCGAGCGCAATCCAGCATATACATAGGTGAGATTGATGGCTCATTAAAGGTCCAGGCGATACCATCACAGTGCTGCTCAAGGGCCATCGCGATTACCTTCTCGGGAGGCATATTGGGAGAGGAAAGTTTACCACCGTAACGAGCATCGCGAAACGCGATCTCCCAGTTCTGGCAAAAGCCACAGCGTAGATTGCAGCCCAACCCACCCAGACAGAGCGTCCTTGTCCCCGGACGATAGTGATAGACAGGTCGATTCTCAATCGGAGTCACGCTCACCTCTCCAACTACCCCATAGGCAGTACTGTAGAGAGTTCCTTCCTGATTGACAACCGCCGTACAATATCCTACCTTCCCAACTGCAAGCAAACAACGGCGTGCACAGGCCAGACAACGCACCTTTGTATCTTCAACATGCTGAAGCGAAGAAGCAAATCCTTGAAGTATTGATAAAGGCTTTTCGTTTATCTTCTCAAATTGTACGCGAGGATTCATCAAATCGCTGCACCCACTTTATAATAATAGAATTTTTAACTTTTATCGAAAAAGAATAACGACAGCAATCAATATCAATTTGGATAACATTATAAACCAAACTACTTTGAAATACAAGCGTGTCATTCCCTTTTAGATATTATGCACACTTTCTCGAAACCCTCTCTGGAGTTAGAGATACAAAGCTTCTGCCGCACCATCAGGCCAATGCTTCCTGAACATCCACAATGCTCGATGAGCATCATCCTGAACAGAAGCATCATTGAAGAGTTCGGTCAAGAGGGTTTCTACCTGTTCCTTTTCATCTGCGTTACGAATTGAGAGGGGAAGTTTTAGAATAGCCTGTTCACGTAGCTCCTGAGGATGCTCTGGGGATCGAGCGAGCAGACAGAGAGTAACAAAAAAACGTTCATAATAGGGATTATCTGATCTGTTGAATTCACAGAGATCTTCCAGAGCGGTGAGTATGGTTAGACGTTCAGCAACGGAGAGTCCGCAATCTTCAGGTTGAATCGTCTCAGCCACTGGATCGGTGTCGCGAATAACCCAATCGAGCAAAAAGTTTGTAACGGTTTGATCGCCCAGTCTGCCCCGGGCGGTCAGAAGACTGCGGTAAACCCGAGGATCTTCTTTATAAGAAGTAGGAATTTTTCGCAAGGACTCAAGCGCTTGTGAGCCACCAAGAGAGGCAGCTAGCAGAGCGATCGCTGATCGCACTCTGCTATCGATGATTTGCTCTTTTTGTGCCAGCAGAGAAAAGAGCGCAGGCAGAAGCGATCTCTCCCCCAGACCCTCCAGGATATTGACCGCGCAAACGCGCCACTCCCAGGCAATGTGCTCATCAGGAAGTAGAGCCAGAAAACGGTCCGTCAACGGGCTTTGATGAGGTGTTCCAATGGACCGAACAGTAGCCATCCTCAGTATTGTAGAGTAATCTACCTCTCCAAGGTGGTCCGAAAAGGTTGGACAGGAGGAGAGCAAAACAGTAAGTTCAGTCGCTTCTCCCAGAGAAGCCAGAGCGATTGCCAGATGCCAGCTCAACGGTGAACCCATATGCTCTTCTTTATACAAAAGAGCCAGCGCGGGCAAAACAAAGCTCAGACCGGCCATACCCAGGGAGTCCACCAGAGCACAGCGAATGACAATGCCCAGTTTTTTATGACTCAAAAGCCCCACGACCTCGTTTGCTTCTTGTTCGTCTTCGATAAGCCATCCGACGGCCTGAGCCATCTTCAGACGCACACTGGAACTCACCCAACGATCTGCCACACATTTGAGAAAGCGGGCAGTGGCCGAACGCAGCTGTGCCTCGACCACGACCTGAATGATATGCAGTCGTAACTTATCCTCAACGCGCTCATCAAGCAGCATTGAAAACAATTCATCCATCACCTCAGGATTAGCGTACAATCCCAGGGCGGATACGATGCTCTCGTGCACCTCAGGACCTACGCGTTCTTCCTGTAGTAGCTGAAGTAATAACGCATTGATGTGCGGATTATTGACTCTCGCCAACACATCCGCCAGTTGTTCGCGAACGAACGAGTAATGTGTTCGCTGAAGATCTCTCAATAAACGAGTGACAATTTCATCGAATAGGGACGGCTGCGTCTTAAAAGTTGGGTGGACTGTCAGACATTTGCCGGCCATAATCAGGTGGGAGAGAAAAAGTGCATCGCTCGTTTCCAGATCGATATAGCTCTGCGGTCTGCCAAACAATCTTCTGACGAAGGGAGTGGCATCGCTGATCTTGCTCGTATAGAACAGAATGACATTCTCCCACCAGAGATCGTTTCTATGCTTTAAAAGGGTCTCGGTGACCTCTGTGGTGTTTTTTACCACGAAGCTTGCGGCAAAGTATTCTTGAAAGGAGCTATGCAAAAAAGCATATTGACCAGAGAACTCTTCCCTGAGGTGATAGGTGGAAAATAAGATCTTGTCTCCCATGGAACTGCTCTGCTCTCTGAGCAGAAGCGTAACAGGATAGGCATCGGAGTCGGATGGAAGTTCAAGCAGTTCATCTTCAGAAAAGTATCGCTTACGCCGCTTATGAAAATGCCAGGCTGTCTGTTCTAGCAACGAGCGCTGTTGTTCAATACGCCATCCAGGTAGATCTGCATCACTTCCCCGGGAGTTATGCTGAGTCAGCAGCAGGTCAGAGCATTTTTGATAGATCTCCGCCAATTGCACAGGGAGAGGACTTACACGTTTCTCATAGAGCATCACCAGTAGAGTTAATAGCAATGGATGGGCGGTTAGAGAGCGAAACTCGGGCACGCGGCGAAATTCCTCCAGTAAGCGATTGCCCTGCTGAACCTGTTCAGTCGGCGAGCGATAGCGCGTAGAGCGCAAGGAACCAAACCATTGACGAACAAATTGTTCGACGTTGCGTTCATTAAAGCCAGAAAGTTGTAGATGTGTAAAATGCGGGAGCAGCCTGAACTGTTGAGACTCCACGGAACGAGCTGCCACCACGATCAAAGCCTGCGGATAGTCGAGCGCCAGACATTTGATATTGAAAATAAGCCGCTCATAGCTCTCTCGGACCTTCTGTGGACGCTCTCTTATCAAAGCCTCATCCAGAGTATCTAAAAGGACAAGTGCACTTCCCCCTTGGAGACGCTTTTTGAGATAGGGAAGTGCATCGTTTTCAGGAAAGCCGTAGGTATCCCAGGAGCGGACGGCGAATTGGAGCAGGTCGTCCTGCTCAGTATTCGCAAAAGCCTGGAGATCAATATAAAGAGGAATTGCACGAGAGGAACCAAACTCGCCGGAGGCAGCTTTAAGGGCACAGTACTTGAGAAAAAGCGTCTTCCCGGTACCTGGTTCGCCTAGAATCACGCAGTGTTTAAAGTGAGTAATGGCATATTCTGGCTCAAGTATGGTTCGGGTCTGTTGCTCCATCTCATGGATACTGGCCAGTAAGATACTCTGCGGATCAGTGAACGTCTCGGATGCAGTAGAGGGAAGAGAAGAGGATTTTTGTGAGCCTGTAATGAGGCGCAGATGTGGCTGTACATAGACACTCAACAAGCTAAAAGATTCAAGCAGCTTTATACGGTAGAGGTCTGTATCATCACGTAGATTTTGACAGTAGAGAGCCGCAAGTTCTTCCAGTCGCTTTTCGTAGAGCTGTTTGGTTAGCAGCAATTCAGCAGCACGCTGTTCACGCTGATCAATAACCTCTAACGCCTCTAATTGCTCTCTTAAACGAAATGATTCGCGTTCCAGGGTGCGCTGCTGTCGCCTCTGATAAAGGCTCAGATAGATAGCAACCAATATTTGACAGAGGACGACGAGCAGGACGAGCAGAACACCAATCCAGAGGCGGCCAAACCATGCAAAGAGTCCCACCAGCAACATCACACCAGCAAGTGATGTGAATGTCAGGATGATGATATTTCTGCGCTGCATGATCCAGCTCCTATCAAGCGCTGATCAAATACATACTCAAATCTATGTTAGAACGATAATACTATACCTGAGTTCTCTAGATCAAGCCCCAATATCCCATCTGGCTGATGAGTCTTCTTTTGTGAACACAAGCTCGAAACATTTTGTGTGTTTATCCTGAATTACCTGGTACGCTGGCAGGCGTTTGTTCAGAGACCACAAAGCCTGATAGGCCTTATCTCCCAGGGCCGAGTTCTGCTCTTGTGAGTTAAGTATGCGAATCAGTTGCTCAGCAGATTGCAGCAGTCGCCGTTCATTCCCATCGCGCTCGATTAATTTAATGGCTGCATCTATGATGCTCTCATCTATTGTCTCTTCTCTACGTCTTTTTTGGAGAAGAGTGAGCAGGTCGGAGAGCAGGAAAAAAGCACTCAAATCGCCAAGCGTCCTGGCGGCCTGTTTGCGCAGTGCTAGCTCCTGCCGATGATCCTTCAGAAGTGAAAAAAGACGATCGCATCTCTCATGCCACTCCCTCGAACTTTCCCACTCTTGTTCTCCCAGAGCCTGTAAAGTGGCAATGCGAACTTTCAAATCGACGTCCTCATTCTCCAGGGTTTGTAAAAGGGCCTGAGTGATATTGATGTCACCGTGTCCTGCCTTTACGCTGCCCAGAGCAGCAGCGATGGCCACTCCAAGGTTGCTTTCGACAGGTAGCTCGCGACTATTCCTGAGAGAATAAGCATCATGATCGACGGTGCATTGTGCCAACCATTCCAATAAAGAACTGATTACTGAAGTATCCCCCAGACGAGCTAGAGCGGTAGCGATGAACTGATACAGAGAGGGATCATTGGCCTGAAGCAATTCATTTCGATAGTAGTGCTGTAAAGGAGCACAGATCAGTAACGAATAATTGTACTGTCCAATTTTTCCAAGCGTCGTTGCAATGCAACAACGCAAACTTGTATCGATCTTGCTATTTTTAAGGAGGTTTAGCAGTTTCTTATCAAGTGGTTGCGGTTTCTTATCGGTTATGGCAGCATCAGTTGTAGCATCATCCAGATTGGCAAGCACATCAGCAATCTGACAGCGAACTTGCACATTTAGAGCTGCCTCGGAGAGCAATTCACACAAATCATGGGACTGTGAGGACTCGCTCAAGCGGGCCAGAGCATCGACAATGACGATCAAATTCTGATCGTCCAATATCCTTTGACCGACCAGGCTCTCACGAGAAAATGATGGGTTTTGGAGGATGCTTAGCAATTCACCGGCAACGCTTTTTTCACGAGTATGACCAAGACCCATCGCTATATAAGAGCGCATGTTGGAAGTTATAGCAGGATCAGCGGCAACAAGTTTTTCGAGCATATCTTTCACTATACGCTCTTCATCAAGCTTTCCGAGAGACTTCACAATGTCACTGGCTACTTCAGAATGAAAAACGTGATCTTGCTCAGGCACCAACAAGGGTTCTTGATACCTGAACAAGATCTCTTGATACCTGAACAAGATTTCAAAGAGACGGTCAGCCAACTCTACCTTGCCTATGTTACCCACAGCTAGCGCAAGGCTCTGACAAATACGCCAGACGGGACTATCTTCCTCAATAAGAGTATCTTGAGAAAGAGACGGCAATAGCTCTTTAAGTGTCTCAACCAGATAATTTTCCCCTTGTCCGTGAGCCGCAATATCCACAAGTGCCTCAGCCGTCTGATTCCTCGTAAGGGTATAGGGAGTCACTTGCAATTCTCCCAATAGAGCATCAACAATTTTCCGTCCAATACCACTCGTTCCTAAGCCATCGAGATGCTCCTCACGCGCCATACAGGCAGCCAGACAATGACCAGCCACGATAAGAGGAGTCAGAAAAACATCCTCTCTTTTCTCATGCTGCTCAAAGAGCAGTTCTAAAAACTTCTCCGCATCTTGCGCATATGCCGAGTACAGGAGAATGATCTCGCTCCACCAGGTGTTGTTCAGGTACTTGCTAAGATCGATGAGTTCCTCCTGCCCAAAGCATTTCCTCAAGCCCAGATCTGCGAGATATTTGGCAACAAAATATTCCTGAAACTGGAGACTAAAAAACTGATAGTATCCCATCTCATTTCTTTTGATCAGGCCGCCTTCAGTTGCCATCAAATCCAGGAGTCCTTCAGGCCTGTCATACCACTCCAACGGTAGAAGCTTGATCGCTTTTTCAACAAACTCAAGTAACTCTGACTTTTCAAAAAATTCTTTGTGCTCTTTGTGAAAAGAATAGGCAACAAACGCCAGCAGATCATAGATATTTCTCTTATCGCTCTGTTCTATTTTGAAGGGAGATCCACGATCGATGCCCCGACTGGCATCCCATATGGGAAAGCTTTTGACACAACTCGCCAGGAGGACTGCACGGTCCCTTGAGAGACTATAGCCATTCTGATAGGCTCGAATCATCGATTCGAGAAAAAGGGGATTACCAGCAAGTTCACGAATATCAGGATTTTGATCCAGTTGCTTTTTGAAATCGGCGACGTTATAGAGCGATGGAGGCTGAAACTGCCACCATTTAGACGCAAAATGACGAATATCCTCTGGCCTGAAAGGCAGAACCTCGATCTCAGTAAACGCCTTCCCATTGCGCTCTAAACGTGGTGAGCGCTGAAAATACGTTGATTTACGTGCAGTAACGACAATGCGCAGCCTGGGATATTTCGCAGCCAGATTGTTGATGCACTCGACCACCAGTTGGTAACATTCCTGTGATCCATTTTCATTTTCTGCGTCTATTGGAGAACTGCTTTTGAGAAATGCTTCATCCAATCCGTCAAGGAGCAGCAAAACCGCGCCAAGCTCCATAAACCTTGAGAGGAAGAAAGGCATATCTTGATCTATCTGATTGCAGATAAAACCGAGCAGATCAGCCTTCCGAGGTTCTGACACATCGAGCTGAACTGCAAAACCATGTAAGCTGACAAAGATAGGAAGCACAGGAAGTAAAGGCAAGACCTTTTCAGCCTTTTCGGGCAGAAATTCCTCTAAAGGTATGGCCAGAATCTGAGATACGAGATACTTGAGAAGGGTCGTTTTACCAGCACCAGGATCGCCCAGAATAACGCTGGCGGTGTGATATTGGATGACGCTCAGCGGATCTCGTTCCATGAAGGCTGCCGGATCTTGATTAGAGACCTCTAAAGCTTTTTCGTGCTGACGAAAGCGCTCATAAAATCTCGATCGCCTGCCTGTATCTGGCTTCTCGATAGAACTATTTTGCATCTTATTTATGCCGGTCGCGTACAGCCGCACGCGGAGTTTTATATAAACATCGGGGACATTCCGGGAAATGCTTTTTGAGTCGGTCTGCACCATTGTTGCATTAACGTTCTCAGCAGTTTTATTTCTAAAGATTTCCAGGATTGGCTGCATACTCTTATCCACCAGAGCGGGAGTATCGCGTAGAAACAGGATTTGCTCTCTTTGTTTTTCAATTTTCGAGCGCTGCCAGACAATATAAGGAATTAGAGCCAGCGCAACCACCAGAAAGATAATCAGCAGAAAAACAGGAGCACCAGGATTTGGGATAAAATCAAGAAGAATGAGCACCGCCCAAACAAACAGAGATAGAGCCAGCGCAATCAGCACAAAGGGAGCTAGAAAAAAGAAAATATCAGTATTGAGTGCAGTAGAGCCGGAAAATGGCCTCTGGCTCTGGGAGTCTCCACGATTGTTGGCAAACATAAATGAGCCTGCGCTAACCGAGCAGGCAACCAGAACAATGAATATGATTGTTATCTCCAAATTGATTGTCATTGCATCTCTCCTCTATAGAGATAAAGTGCGCTGATACACTCTATAAGGTTGTGCCGTCCTGATCTCAACGTTCTGAAGAGATTGCATCAGTGTACGCGCCAGAGAGATAGGGCCCATAGTATCAGTATATAAAAAGCCAGAAGGTCTGGCTCGCATAAGAGGCATGGGTCGTCTTCCTTTACAAAGATATTTTATAATAACAATCAGGAATTAGCAATATTCTCTTGATATTACGTTTTTTATCGACCATTGACTCTCCGTCTAATCTGGTGAAGAGTTGCATAGACATTGCTTTCATAGAGTAGATAGTGAGTAGATGTACTGAATGCACGCTGGGCGAGATCGGATTTCATCAGAGAGATTTCAGTCAGCAGTTCGTGCAACTTTGGCAGCACGTTAGCGGTATTGGCCAGCTTTATCACCACGTCCAGTAAGCGTAAACGATCAGCCAGATCAACTGCATTATCTCTGATCAAATCAAACACATTCAAAAGCCTCTGCTCATTATCAGAATCATATTCATAGCGTAGATCTCTCAAAGCCCGGGCTACTATCTCTTTATCAGACACATTTGACCTGATAGTGTCTTCAATAAAGCTCTCGTATTGTTTCGTCTCAGCTTTTAATAGTTTGAGAAGCATGTATATATAGAGACTCATCATATGAATGTCAGGATCTGGACAATCAGAACTATACGCTTGCTTTATTTGCCGCAACTCTTCATGGAGTTTTTCAGTTCCTGAATACTGACCCAGAAGAGCAAATTTATAGAGAAGTCCAAGCATGTGCCAGCAGATAGAGACAGAGGTTCTGCGAAAATTTAAACTCTTAACGATCTCGCCCGAATCGCTCCCAAATTCTCCCAGAGCATAAGCCATAATCCAACTTACACTCACATCCTGCTCCTTCTCTAATCTCCCCAACAGTCCCTCAAACAAAGCCTGTCCTGGTTCCTGACTGATCGGTTCCAATAACGCGATTCCGCTCGCAATATACATACGCTGCATCGAACCCATAGTTGTGAGATCTCTATCCCATATACGCCACAGATCTTCTATCTTGCGCTTCTTGCCCGCAATGGAGTCATCTCTATACAGGCTCACAAAAAGCTGGCAAACATCTTGCGCAATATCTGCATGCGTAAATAAAGGGAGCAGAACAGTGGGAACCCCCTGATAATGTGCAGCTTCCAGTCTAGCTTTCACTTTGAAAGAGTTTTTCAGATCTTTCTCCCTTTTAGAAAAAACATCTAGCTCTTCCTGAATAATACTCGTGACATGCATCTCATAGAGAGCACCAACCACTTGTTTCTGGATAAAAAAGCATTCTGTGCTCATCATATGGATGAGCAAGGCGTTTTTAATCGAGGAGAATATTCCTGGCCCGATGCCATTTGGGTGAACCTGGATAGCACGAGCTTCAAAGAGCAAGGTCTCCAGATCCTCTTCCTGAGACACAGGTGCTGGTACAACACATCTTTGAAAAACGAGCGATTGCCCTTTCTTATGTTCCATGTTTATGCACAGCAAGATCACTTCTTCCCACCAGGGATCTTGCAAGAAAGCTTCAGGCTTCCATAGCATATTTTCGCGTTCATCAAGCGTTCTTTGAACATAATAACAGGCGGCGAAATACTCTTGCAGAGGAATGCTCAAAAACTTATAGGAATAATCTAGTGGTACAGTCATGCCAAAAGCTGTGACGGGAACAAGCAGGCTATTGTTCTCAATCAAGTCATCCAGGCAGGCATACCATTTCGCTAATCTTGCTTCCTCAGTCTCACCTTTATCACAAGGTGGAAACATCTCATCAAGCTGCGAAGTTTGTCCATAAAGATGCTTAAATGTATGTTTATGTTTATCATGCAGATACCAGGCAATAGAACTCAGAAGCCGCTCCTGGTCATTGGATAAGGTGAAAGGGTCCTGAGGATCGAACACCCTCTGTTCTCCCTGTACCAGTAGTAATCTATTAGCACAACTTCGATAAAGATCCGCATGGTTTTGTGGGTCGAAGAGTACGGTATTATTCTTATCCAGATACTCATTCACCAGATATTCGAGCAGCCTGGGATTGCTGGCCAGGATCTGAATGCGAGGATTGCGCTGGAGAATTCTGATAAATCGCCTGCAATCTTCTAGCTTTTGTACAGAGCCAAAACGTTTTCTGGCAAGCGCTTCGATATCCCCTGGTGAAAACGCCAGAATAGTGCCCATTGGCTTGATAATAAAATCCTTATGTATTTCCTGCTGCGTCGGAGAGAGAGTTACAACAATCTGAATATTTTTATTTTTTATATTCAATAAATCTTTAAGTGCTCGCATGATGTTATCGTAATATTTACTTACTAAAGTATCTATGAGCAAAATAACATTTCTGTCTTTGAGCAGTTTAAAAGTAAGGGAATCAATGAGTTCTTTTCTCAGCGTCTCGTTCTGTTCATCTTGAAAATGCTGAGATATCTGAAGTATCTGCTCGGCCAAAAAAGCCACGAGAATCTCAATTACTTTGCCAGTATCATCCAGGTTTTT
>DAOTTL010000148.1:0-5269 GCA_034438135.1 Ktedonobacteraceae bacterium
CATACAGACGCACGATCAGGCCCGCAATGGCTGTGACACATAGGATCAGCAGACGCCAGAGGTTCAACATCTTTGGCTTCAACAGTCTTTCCCTCGCAGTGCGCTATTGCCGAAAGGATGATGCAGGCAAGCATTGTATCCATTCAGGGATTGTGTAATAACGGCGAGAGTATAGCATGAAAGATGGTCATGGTCAATGAATGTAGGAGAAAGAGGTGATTTAGGGAAGATAGGCAAAGGTCCTTTTGCTCTCTACAGCGTAGGACGAAGCCTGTATATCTCTGGTTGAGTCTGATGGTAGGCACTTTCTCGTTCCGGCCAATCAGAGAGAGAAGCGCAATGGGCGGTCCTATATCTGACAGCCGTTGGATCGACGACGTGCGTGACTTCGACGAGGTCGCGTGCGAAATCCAGGACGCTGGCATAGCGCTGTTCAGGATCAGGATGGAGCGCAGTTTGTATGACATCATCCAAATCTCTGGGAAGTTCTGGTCGGAATTTGCTCACGGGAAAAGGGGTATAGCGCCGACGCATGATCAATTCAGTGTCTCCATAAAAGGGCCGATGCCCGGTCAGCCAGCAGTAAACACTTGCGGCCAGACCGTATTGATCGCTGGCGGGGCAGGGATGGCCGCGATACTGTTCCGGTGCCATGTAGGACGCGGTCCCGCCTTTGTAGATTCCCTGGGTGGGTGTACGCATTGCCAGTCCAAAGTCTGCCAGCAAGACATGGCGTGGATGGAGGAGAAGGAGATTCCCAGGTTTGACATCGCGATGGATTACACCTCGTTGATGCAGCGTATAAAGGGCATGCCCAATTTGCCAGGTATAGAGCCGGATCAAGGAAAGTGGTAAAAGTTTTCCCTTGATATAATGACGTGCAATCGAGCCATAGGGTGCATATTCGATGATCATCGCATGGAAATGATCCACCTGAACATAGTCACGGAACCTGACGATGTGAGGATGGTGCAGACTGGACAGCGCTAATGCCTCATTATAGAGATGTCTCTCATTCTTTTGTCGATCTGTTGCCGTCACTTTTGCCAGTTGCAGAATTTTTAAGGCCGCAGATCTGTGAAGTCTGATATGCCGGCCTTTCCAGACTTCAATCGCCTTACGCCGATCCACAAGGCTGCTCAGCTCATAGCTTCCTATGAACTGGCCTGCCTGGAGCGTTGCGTTAGAGTTGCTGCTCATGTTTTTCTCCAAGTCATCTCTTTGTGAGATAAGAGTGCCTTACCTGGTAATGTGTAGACCGCTGCATGACTGGTTTTATGCTTAAAAGAGACCAGCTATGCTGCGAGATTTCCCAGATTACTCCCTTACTCTATTAGACGATTTTCTTTTATCTCTATAAAATACAGCAAAATCACTACTATAAAAAGTGCAGTTTTTAAGTAAAAAAATAAACGATTAAATCTGTTTGAGAGGGATACGGGAGCAAATGATAAGTTGATCGCCTTCTGCATCCACAATGACCAGTTCATGGGGGCCTAGAGAGCCATGAAGAATGGCCTCAGCTAGCAGATCATCGAGCAGGCGCTGAGCTGTACGTCGCAGTGAGCGAGCGCCATACGCTGGTTCATAGCCTTGCGTAACGAGCAATTCGCGTGCGGCCTCGGTGACCTGTACTTCGATTGTTTGTTGTTTCAGACGACGGGCGGTATCGGCAATTAAGAGATCGATGATACTGTAAAGATGTTCAGGCTCCAGAGGGTGAAAGAACACGATCTCGTCCAGACGGTTAAGGAGTTCTGGCCGAAAAAAGTCTTTGACTTTGCTCAGTGTGCGTGCTCGCAGGTGATTGAATGAGACTAGAGAAGTTCCTTCGGAGCCGACAAAAGCCAGTTGACTGGTCTGAGCATATTCAGTACCCAGGTTGGAGGTCAGGATAATGATCGTATTTTTGAAATTCACTGTGTGGCCCTGTGCATCAGTCAGGCAACCATCTTCCAGAACCTGGAGTAACAGATCGAATATATCCGGGTGGGCTTTTTCGACTTCATCGAACAGAAGAATGCAATAAGGGTGGCGGCGGACAAACTCTGTCAGTTGTCCTCCCTCGTCATAGCCGACATAACCGGCGGGAGAGCCAATCAGGCGGGACACTGTATGGCGTTCCATAAACTCTGACATATCCAGAGTCAGAAGTGAATGTTCGTCTGCGAAAAGCGAAGAGGCCAGTGCACGAGCCAATTCACTTTTGCCAACGCCTGTTGGACCAACGAAGAGGAACGAGCCGATGGGGCGTTCGGGGTCACGAATATCGGTATAGGCACGCCGCGCTGAACGTGCGACAAGCTCAATAGCCTCGTGCTGACCCGCGACACGCTGATGAAGTTTGCTTTCCAAGGCTAAAAGATGCTGTGCCTGAGTATTAGAGATTTGTCCCAGCGGAATGCTGGTCCATAGGGTGACAATTTCTTCGATCTGTCCTATAGTCACTATGGGACGCTCGTGAGTGCGTAAGATAGACCATTGATGTTCCAATGCACATAATTGCTGACCCAAACGTATCTCCTGATTACGGCGACGAAGAGCCAGGGGATAGTCATGCCGAAGAATAGCTCCGTCTTTATGCGAACGGGTACGTTTGAGTGACTCACGCAAGTATCGTATGGGTTGTGGGGCGACCGTAAGGTGAACGCAGGTACGAGCGGCAGCTTCGTCCAGGAGATCGAGTGCTTTATCGGGTTGAGAGCGCTGAGATATATAACGATTGGAAAGATCTATCGCGGCCTCCAGTGCTTTATCTGTTAGCGTTACCTGGTGATAGCTTTCATAGTGGCTGCGTAGTCCACGGAGAATTTCGAGGGTCTCTTCAGGTGTTGTTTCGGGAATCATCACAGGCTGAAAGCGCCGCTCAAGAGCGCCATCATTCTCGATGGTTTTGCGATACTCATCAAGTGTGGCGGTTCCCATACAGCGAAACTCTCCTCTGGCCAGCAACGGCTTGAACATAGTTGCCAGATCCACCGAACCCTCGGTAGTATTTGCGCCCAGCAGAATTTGCAATTCATCAATCATAACGATGAGATTCCCGGCGAGTTCAACCTCTTCGATGATCTCTTTCAAGCGCTTCTCAAGGTCTCCTCGAAAACGTCCATTGCCAGTGATCAGGCAGAGATCTAGCGAAACGATGCGCATTTTTAGGAGGGTTTCGGGTACCTGTTTCTGGACGATGCGTTGAGCCAGTCCTTCAACCAGCGCCGTTTTTCCGACCCCTGCGGGACCGATAAGAATCGGATTGTTTCTGGTTCGTCGGGCGAGGATTTGCATGATACGTTCAAGCTCAATCTCTCGTCCAATAAGAGGATCGAGTGCCCCTATCAGAGCTTCAGCAGTTAAGTCGCGGCTCACTTCGTTGAGCAGGGGCGTTTGTAGATAGCGCTCCTGGTAGTGGATCATGCTAAGGGCTTTTTCCTGCCCATAGCGCGTGAGAAATTGGAGCTGCCGCCTGACTGCAAAGAGGGTCACATCAAAGCTTTCCAGCACACTTGTCGCTGTACTTTCGTCATCTGACAGTAAAGCCAGAAAGAGATGCTCAATACCAATACAACTCTCCCCAGCACTGGCAGCTTCGGTTTCAGCGCATACCAGGATAGCTTGCGTGAGTGCGTTCATGACTGGTTCATGTATTCCGCTCCTGGTATTTCCATGTCCAACGACAAATCCGATTGCCTGGCAAAGACGCATCACATCTACCTGGAGGAGTGAAAAAAGGGTCTCTATGAGTGAGTCATGGGTTTTAATCATTCCAAGCAAGAGGTGTTCGGGCGAGATCATGCGGTGTTGGAACTGTAATGCAACTTCACGGGCATAGATCATCGTTTGCTGGGCTTGCTGTGTATAATTCTCGAATTGATTCATCGCTCACCTCATTTGAATAAAGGGAAAGGTCACTCTTTCCATGACACAAGTTCATGAGACTTTTTAAGCCTACCGGATACGATTTTTCCATAACTGGTAGAGGCTATCAGAGAGTTCCGCCTGGTTTTTCCTGATGTTTCGTGGGCGGGACACTGTTAGCCAATAGGGGTATCGGATGAATCGGGGCTTTTCAGGAGGGGAAATAGACTTTAGGATGGGAAAGCAAGGAGGAAAGTCCTTATGGAAAAGAACTGGCCTTGGGATTGCAAAATTGTATTGACGATTTTGTAGCCTCGATATGATCGTTTTCAGGGGAGTTTTTCTGCTTCTGCTTTAGTGCAAAATGATGCTTTCGGGTACGGAGAACAGACTGACTGCTCCGATGAGCGGAGAATGTTCGCCGAGTTCAGCTCGCAAGAGGAGGAGTTTCCTATTTTTTAAGAGTTTATTGATGTTCTCCTGGAGCAGAGGTAGCAAGAAATGATTCTGCAAGGCAATGGAACCACCAACTGCTACAGCTTCGATGCGCGTTAACTGGACCAGGTTAAGCAGGCCCAGGGCCAGTTTGCTGGCAAAGGTTTGCCAGAAGGAGTCGTCGGCAAACTCTGTGATAGGACGGCCATAGCGCAATTCGAGCTGCCGTCCGCCAGTAAAGGTTTCCAGGCAGCCCACCTGTCCGCATAGACAGAGGCGCTTGTTACCATCCAGAATCTGATGCCCAATTTCAATGGAAGAGATTAGCTCGGTTCCGCCCTTGCCCAGTTGGAGGGCCGCACCTGTGCCTGTCGAGACGGTCAGATAGGCGCAACGTTCGATGCCGCGCAGTGATCCAAAGAGTTTCTCTCCAAGCAGTCCACAAACTGTGTCGTGCCCCAAACGTACCTGACACTGTAGCAGATTTTCCAGATCATTTGCCAGGGGTTGTGCGAGATACTCCGGTAGATTTGGTCCGAAGATAATGCTGCGGCCATCCTGCGCTACCTGCGCTCCAACTGATATTCCAACGCCTGCCAGATTCGTCAGATAGTATTCTCGTCTGAGTAAACCGATATGTTCTAGAAAATCAGGGTATGCTGAGCGCGTCGGAAAGCTGGCCAGGGGTTTAAAAGCCGTCCTCGCCAGTGAAGCAAAAAGGCCCAGTCGTGTGTAACTGCCGCCAATATCAATACCCAGGTAGGGATGGTGGATGATCATATCCTTACTCCACTTTAATTGTAGGCTACCTATAGTATACTCTATGTTATGCGAGTTTCTTAGGAGGTTGTCTTCAAATAATTGAGTTGCTCGTCTTAAAAAAGAGGAGATGATCTGTCTGGTGGCGCGAACGCGCCACCAGACAGATCATCTCCTCTTTTTCTTTTAAAATCTTATGAGTCACCCCTCACTTTTCTGTGGC
>DAOTTL010000149.1:0-3359 GCA_034438135.1 Ktedonobacteraceae bacterium
GGTAATCTCTCTCTTCGCAATACTGAAGACTCAATGCCGCCTCTTTCAGATATATGATCGTATAGTTTCCTCGCCCAGGCAAGTCTCATCAACAAGATCTTGGGTACGGAAACAGTTCTTGTACGTAGCTTCTCTCAAGCCGTTTTTCGCCATTATACGCCGAATCTGGCAATCTGGTCAATCATTTGCCAATAGGGTGACAGGGCTTCTCGAAAGTCTTTTTCTCCCCATACGCCCACTCTTCTTCTCTTAGCGATTGTATGATCTAAATGTGGGTACAATTGCCAATTTCGTGTGTATTTGTTAGGAGAGAATGTAATCATAGCAAATAATGGTATGTCTTGATGTCAGGGGAAACAAGCGTGGCAGATTGCTGGATAACTCCTCGGCTTTCTAAAGAAGAGGGCATCGTAAGTTCTTTAGCGCGTTAGCGAGTCAGTGCCTCCATTTGAGAATAATGTTCGCTCAAGTGACCAGTCATACGCCTCAGTACCTTGGCCAGTGTCCACGCCTCTCCCTCGTGTGTAAAAATGTGTGCCCGTTGTTCTGATGGAAGGTCACGCAGAACGATCTCATAATCTATGGCATTCTCAAAGAATTTCATGCATTTATCATCAATCGTTAGCATTGGATCAAGTGCTCCAACGGTTGGATGTTCTTGCAGGCGTGAAACATACCAGGTTTCAGTCTCCATGATATGTGTGAAGTGCTGGCTTAGTGACCATGTTTGGTCCTCAGTTGCCTGCTCAGGTGAGGACGGCGGCATATTTGTAACCAGTTCAATAATCAGCGCTCGCATTGTGGCGGCGACGTTGAGCGCATTAATGATTTCTACATCATTGGGAGCTACAAGATCGGTCTTAAAAATGGGTCCTCCCGCTTCTTCCGAAAACTCCAGCGCTTCTTCAAGCACGACATCAATTGCCTCAGGGTTCTCCTCAAAAAGTACGATACCGTTCTGCTTTAACCATTGCAAGTAATCCGTGATGACTGGGAAAGCCTCATGAAGCGCCTGGCGGGGAGTGGGCGCTAATGCAATGCATCCGGGCAGATCGCGAAAATAGGCTATACTTTCATTTGAGCCCTTTTCTACCAGTGCGTGAAAATACATAATCTTCCCTCATTTTCAAAAATAGAGCCTGTTCATTGTTCAGATATCTCATGTGCCAGCAGATTGTTTTGTCTACCTCACAGAATCATACCCTATGCTGGACAAATATACTCAAAAATAGCTGTATCTTCCTATTTCGTAGATGCTTGCGGGGTAGAGAGCTAGCCTGATACAATAAAAATACGAGAATATCTTATCGTCTTCCTTATCTTATCTTGATAGTAACAGAACCTATCTATAAGGGTTGGTCATCGGGTTCAATTTTTTGTAAAACATAGAAATATTGATAGGCTTTGTATCTAGATGAGATGATCTGTTACGAGAGGAGGCAGGGATCTGAGAAGCCTGGCCAGAACTACAGCGAGTCTGGGGAAGATTCTCTGGGTTTCTCTGGGCGTACTCTGGCGTTTCTGGCATTGGAGGCTGGAACTCTGGCTGTACCCGGATCAGCTTATGGAAAATACGCAAAAACAAGCGAAACAAACGCTGCTTTTTATTCGGCATGGACAGACAACCTGGAATGTGAAAGGGTTGTTGCCGGGTCAATTGCCAGGCATCGAATTAACCGATACAGGCCGTGAGCAGGCTCAACGTTTAGCGGAGGCGCTGAAAGTTCTTCCTATAACAGCAGTGATCAGCAGTCCCCTGGAGCGGGCCAGGGATACTGCGAACTATATTGCGCAGATACAAGGGGTAGATATTGAGTTCGATGAACGGCTAAAAGATACTGACGTAGGTCACTGGGCAGGAAAGGATTACAATAAGCTTCACCAGGAAGATCCAGCCTGGAAGGAGTTTACTCGCGACCCCACGCACGCTCCTGAAGGAGTAGAGACCTTTCCCCAGGTTCAGCAGCGAGCGATGGCAGGAGTCGAAGCCTGGCTTAAGGAACATACGGGCGGGGGTTATGCGGTTTTTGTGGCCCATGCTGATGTCGTAAAATTATTGTTAGCTCACTATATGGGCCTGGATGTAGCACGTCTAGGTTCACTTAGCATCGATAATGCCTCTGTGAGCATTGTTGAAATAGAAGATGAAGAGCATTCGCGCGTGATCGCAATCGGTTGGAGTCCTCGTCCAGGCTGGCTGAAATTACCTGACGCAGTGAGTATACCTCCTGCGGCCAGTGACTTGGTTCCGTCTGTTGAGGAAACTCAATCTGAGCCATCTACTCGTGACTCTCAGACGTAGTTATAAAAAAGATACCTTTAGCGAAAGCGACCACTGATGTGTTTTTGGACAGTTGGGGGTGATAGTCGGTGGTTTTCTAGTCACTCATCCTTTGCTTTTACTCGTAGAAGGGGAGCATCCTATGTTTGATCCGCGTGATCCTTATGAGCGTTATTGGTGGCATTATGATTCTCGTCGGCCACTTTCGGTAGCCCAGATTATGGCCCTTGGCAGTGTCGATGAATTTACGGCAGGTCTGATCTGGCTACTGTTGGAGCACGGTTCCTCCTTGACTGTTGCTGGTCCGACCGATCCACAACCGGGTATTGGTAAGACCACGACGCTAAATGCCCTTCTACAGTTTGTTCCCGAAGGAACGGCTCTGGCATATATGTCCGGGATGTACGAGGACTTTGCTTTTACAAAACTTTCTGACATCGAACCCGACAAGACCTATGCCCTCTGTAATGAGGTTAGCGATCATTTGCCTATTTACATGTGGGGACGTATCGCGCGTCAGTTTTTGATGTTGCCTGCACGTGGTTATCATGTCGCAACCAGTGTACACGCTGATACGATCAAGGATGTGATTCAGATGTATCAGTATGATTTACGTGTACCTATTCATGATATGAATCGTCTGGGTGTGGTGGTCAATATTGGCCTGGTCGGGCAGATGTATCCGTTACGACGGCGTTGGTTAACTACCCATTTCTTCGAGCCGTTCGCTGGAGATAAAGTTTCTCTTGTTCCCCTTTCATTGTGGAATGAAGTTGAGGATACCTTTGAGCACGCGGACCAGTCTATTCTTGATAACCTCGCTTCCTGGATTGGTCTGACACCAGCAGAATTTGCAACCGCACTGCAAGCTCGCATGAGTTGTCTATCGACCCTTTCTCAGGATCAAGGGGTGGATATCCAGGAGATGTATAGCGCTGTCGAGCAGCTACGTGCACGCGAGAATGCTGGTCAATAGGGTATCCGGGTACCCGACCCATTTTTGAGTCATGCCTCATTTTCTGCGGCTTGCAAAGCCGCCCCTCCCCTTATGAGTCATCCCTCATTTTGCCACAATGCG
>DAOTTL010000150.1:0-4251 GCA_034438135.1 Ktedonobacteraceae bacterium
AAGCAACAGACGGCATACGAGATTGCATCGCCCAGGAAAGGAAACATTCTCCCCAGACTAAAGAGCAGACCACCAATAGTGGGACTGAGCAAAGATGAGGCGCTGATCGTCGCTTCATTCAGTGAAACTCCCTGGGGCAATTGTTCAGCAGACATCACATTAGGAAGGCTCGCAGTCTCTGCAATGTTGAAGAAGACAAAGAAAGTGCCCTCAACGAGGGCAACAATAAAGAGTTGTACAACAGTGAGATGCCCAAGAATGAGGGCGAGGGGAACACTTGCTATGTTCAGGGCGCGGAAAGTATCGCAAATAATCATGACCCTTTTCCGGTTCCAACGATCAATCAGCGCCCCCGCTGGCAGACTGAGAATGAGATATGGCACTGCACCCACAGCGGCTGTGAGTCCGGCCAGGGCAGGTGACCTGGTCAACGCTAGCACAAGCAGAGGAAAGGTGAACTGTGTACTGCCAGTCCCGACCAGGGAAACGGTTTGCCCACTCCACAGCAGCAGAAAATCTCGATTGCGCCACAAGGACAGGCGTGGAGTCTTAGATGGTGTTTCTGGAACGCCCTCATTCGTAGCAGAAAGCACTGGTTCCTCCTGACAATCTGGTAGATGGCAGCAAAATATGGCTGAACTGCTCCAATATGTACCGCGCGTTTTCAGTTTAGCGCTCCAGGAACAGGTCCTGACCAAACTCTTGAGCCTTACGATAAACAGTAGTAGCAAGGGCTATGTCTTCAATGGCCAGCCAAAACGGATTGACCAGAATAATTTCATCTGCGTTACTGCGACCACTTTTTGTAACAGACACAATTTCCCCCATGTGGATAGAGCGTGCACGCGAATATCTCTCTTCCCGGCGTACGCGCGGCATCAAACGGGAGGTACGAGCAAGACCTGCGTGGGAGAGAATTTGTTGAGCCATTCATCGTTGTAGACCATCTCCAGATAGCGCTCTCCACGATCAGGAAAGAGCGTGACTACACAGGAATGAGGAAGAAAGGTGGGAAGTAATTTTTTTAGAGCAGCTACGATTGAGCCAGAGGAACCGCCAGCGAAAATCCCTTCTTTAAAGAGTAAGTCTCTACATCCTTGAGAGGCCTCTTGATCGTTCACATAGATAATTTCATCAATTTCTTCTCTTCTAAGAAGTTCAGGGACGCGGCTGGCTCCGATGCCTGGTAGCTTGTGTGGTCCGGCATCTCCCCCAAAGATAACCGAGCCGACAGCATCAACTGCGATGGTCCTCATGTGAGGAAACTCTTCATGCAGACGGCTTACGAGGTCAGAATTATAGGTAGTTGGTTGGGTTTTACAACTCGTGTTTGCTACTACACTCGCCGCATGTGCCTCGTTGCGGGGGGCGAAGGAGAACACCAGGGCACCAGCTAAGACGGCAACTCCTGGAGCGGGTTCAAGGGTCCAATCATCCTGATGTGGCCTATCGAGAATGATCCTTTGCAAGGGTTTCTTGATGTTGCTGTGAACTACATCCGCGTGCCTGGTGTCCTTCTGCTGACCTCTGGTGAGCCTATATCTTCTGGGTGGAGGCTTATCAGGCACGCTTTCTCCTCTCGCGCGGAAGATTTATCACACAGTTGAAAACGCCTGGCTGTCGCGCCGACCGCATCAATACGGCGCGGATCTGGCGCGGCATTACCCTCGTGAACCAGAAACCGTGACGGACTGTGACGGTTCTTCATCGGACTGTGTTGCAAAAAAGAAATCTGTCGATGCCTTCACACATTTCACCTGAAGTAGATGAGTTATTTAAGGTGCTAGCGCGTATCGAGGCCTGGCGTTGGAGCAGCGATACGAAACAAAAGTAGCGCTTTACCTACCCGGTTCTCTGCTTACTCTCTTTCATGATCGATAGCACCTAGACTCTGAAGCGCGACTATTTGCGCTTCTGTTAATCCGCTTACTTTGGCAATATTCATCCCTTCGTATGGTCTTTCACACAATAAGGTTTTGAGGTACTGACCGCTTTGTGAAGACCAGAGTTTGATGAAGCCATCATCGCTGCCACTGGCAAGAATGCAACCGGTGGGATCGAATGCTAACGACCTCACCCTGCTGGCATGCTTCTGTAACTGTTGCGGACGATCATTGGCATCTATGTGCCATAAGTAGATACTTGGATCATCACCTCCACTTGCCAGTAACTGCCCATCAGGGCTGAACACAACAGTCCGAATCCGCTGGGTATGGCCACGCAAGGTTTTGAGACATTCTCCTGTCGTGATATTCCATACGTGTATTAGATGATCTTCACCACCACTTGCCAACCTTTGTCCATCTGGATGAAAAGAGAGAGATCTTACTCGTCCAGTATGGCCCTGTAATACTTTGAGGCATTTTCTCTCTTGCGTTTGCCAAATGCGTATTGTCTGGTCATCGCTTCCACTTGCCATATATTGTCCATCAGGACTGAAAGCCAGAAACCTGATCCAGCTCTTATGACCTTGTAAAACAGCAAGGCATTGAGTTGTTTCAATTGACCATACGCGTAGAACATGATCCTCCCCTCCGCTTGCCAGTAGCCTCCCGTCGGGACTGAACGCAATGGAGCGCACCCAATTCTCGTGGCCGGTGAATGTTTGTATGCAGCGCTCTGTCGCAACCTCCCAGAGTTTGACTGTCTGATCCTCTCCCCCGCTTGCTATAAGAGATCCATCAGGACTCATCACAGCTACCTTGGCGCGATGAGTGCCTGTATGAAAGACTTTCATGCAAGAACCTGATGATGTGTCCCAGAGACGAATAGCCTGATCTTCTGAACTACTGATAATCGATTTGCCATCGTTGCTAAAAGCAACCGACCATAAACGCTTCGCATAACCTTGTACAGTTTTCAGGCAGGAACCAGTCCGTACTTCCCATATGCGCACCGCCTGATCCTCGCCTCCACTAACCAGGATCTTGCCATCAGAAGAAATGGCAACAGACCTTACTCCGTGAGTGTGTCCTTCAAATATCCTCAGGCATGCATAGTGCTTTACATCCCACAAGCGGATACTCTGGTCTTCACTGCCACTGACAACATTTAATCCATTCGGACTGAAAGCCAGCGACCATACTCTATTGGTATGTCCCGTCAGGATACCAAGACAACTGCCGCCACCTACGTCCCATAAGCGAATAGTCTGATCATCGCTGCCACTGGCAAGGATCGAACCATCTGCGTTGAACACGACGCTTCTTATCCAGTTCAGGTGTCCTTTGAACACTTTTATGCACTCCCCGGAAAGGATGTTCCACAGGCGGATGGTTCCGTCAGTGCTTCCAGTCGCAAGCGAAAGTCCATCAGGACTAAAGGCAACAGACCAGACCCGATCGGTGTGTCCATAGAGGATTTGAAGACAGGCACCTGTAGCCACATTCCACAATCTCGCGCTTTGATCATCACTGCCGCTTGCGAGCATCTCTCCATTCGGGCTAAACGTTACAGACCTGACTCTATTGGTATGTCCTTGAAGTTCTTTCAGACAACGACCACTCTTTACGCTCCATAAGCGAATGGTCTGATCATCACTACCGCTCGCAAGAATATTCTCGTCGGGATGAAACGCAAGTGACCAGATACCATCAGTATGCCCGTGATAACTCATCAGAGGTGTGCCACTCAAGGTCTGATATGTCCAGATCTCTCCAGTGGCAGTCCCCATTGCGAGTAGTGGTTCATGTGAACTTAACGCTACAGAGAGTACATTCCCAAAGGTACTTTTAAAGATCGATGACGAAAAGTGAGCGTGAGCAAAGTTCACTTCTGGCAATACCACATCTTGTAAATGGGCTTGCCTGATTATGAGGGAAGAAAAGTCGGCTCCTCGCAGGTCAATACCTGCATAAATCAAGAGCTTAAGCACATTGCTGGCCGCGTAATGTTGTTGGAGCGGATGAATTTGACGCTGTGTCCCTAGTATCTCATATGCCCTGCGTTTCATTTCATCCACTCCAATGACTGAAAGGAGTTGTTGTACGACAGGGACAAGAATCAGGCGTTTTTGGCTGGCTCGAATATACTCCTTGCTCTGAGCTTTATAGAAGGTATAGCTCTTCCAAAAGAGCTCTATTTCAGAAAGAAATTCCTGACAGAGACTTTGGATAAGTTTTCCTGTCACGTATTCCATAATGACTGGCTGAAGCGTGAACTGTCCTGCTTCCTTCACTTCAATTAAGCAGCGCCGACGGAGAGAATCTATCGTCGCAAGCATCTCGCCTTTCAATAGAGGTCGCACAAGAT
>DAOTTL010000151.1:0-3537 GCA_034438135.1 Ktedonobacteraceae bacterium
ATTGTCCCTGAAACTTCTGATCGGTATCACTACCCAGAAGCAAAATATTGACGCGCGAACCACTCAAAATGTCTCCCGAACGTCCGGCATTAGGATCCTCCTCACCCTTTGCACGCGGAACCTGCTGACCAACTATATTGTTAATTGAACCGGCAAAATTGACCTGATAATAAATACCACCTGCTACCCCAACGAGTACTATTACTATAAGAAAACTGATCATTACTCGCGCCCATATGGGAATTCTCCTGCGCGTCTTGCGCATTCTCTGACGATTAAAGTTTCCGTCAGAAATTCCGGGACCATTATCATGTCTATTCTGACTGACAACCATAGGTCCAGGCATTATCGAAGGACGAACAGGATTGAGTGATGGGCTTACTGCCGGTGGCGTCATCATAGGGCCGATACGAGGCCCGGAGAAAGCTGAGTTAGCTGGATTTGGATTGAATGAATTTGTAGAATACCTGGGATAAACTGCTGGCCCTCCTGTAGGCATGTTGGGGCTATCTATGTGGATGTTGGGATTGTCTGTAGAGGAGGGTGAATAAGGTGAGGAAGATAATGGCTGCGCATGAGCTTCTCTTAACGGGCTAGCTGGCGGGACCTTACTTCCACCAGCTCGAACTCTCTGACCAATTAACCTGGACGACACATTGTTTGCACTATAGCGACTATGTTGGACCAACCCGGACAGTCCCGGCGTCAGTGGGAGAGGCTTAAATCGCAAAGAAGGTTGTTTCACCGTAGGCAATTCGGCCAGGCTTACAGGAGCAACACTCTCATATCTATTATTTATATCAGGAGTACCAGGCCCCCGCTCAGGCAGAAGCCGAGCCTGCGCGGAAGGGTTCTCTTGCAACCGATCGCCTGATGCAACAGGTTGCGCACCTTCGGACGATAACCTGTCATCTTGCATTGTTGGCTGACTTTTCCCCTGGAAATATCCGGCCTTAAATTGATTTTTCAAGAGTATATACCTGCTTCCTGACAATCTACTTACGCCTGATAGTATTATTTTTCTTCCAGGCTTCTCGACCCATCATCACGCTCTCACTGAGACTCACAAATGTACATTGAGAAATCAGAGAGCAGAGCTTTCTAAATCTCCTTTTTGTCGCCCCTCATGACGGAAAGAAAGGATTTTGTTATGAATCGGTTTTTCTTTCTGTAGCTTCTGTTTTAAAATCTTCACTGACGAGTATAACGTCAGTTTGTATCAAGTTGTCACACCGGCATTACTTGCGTACTATAGACAGATGAGACCGTAAGCCTCACATACATTTACGATCTCTCTCTCTTTTCCCCGTCCTCACGCCTGGCGGAGAGAAAGGAGAGGAGCAAAGAGCCGACAACAACGGTAAGAAGTGCAATTTCCATAGCACTGAACGTTTTTTTTCGCGACATATGATTTCTTCCTGTTCTTTTGAAAGTTCTTCTTGTGGAAACGCATGAATGTTTACCAGCAGAGAACAAAGTGCAGAAAAAGAGGAACAGGCCTTCCCCTTTGGCTCATACACTGTTAAGGATTTGGCTCTCGACAAAATCTTCCAGAACCCACTATAATAGAAACGAGCGAAAAAGCCAATTCATTGGCGAATAAGAGGACAAAGTATGCGTATTCGTGTGATTGGGATGCCTATGGATTTAGGCGCGGACAGGAGAGGGGTTGATATCGGGGCAAGCGCGATTCGCTATGCAGGCTTGAACGACCAATTGCGACACCTTGGATTTACAGTAAACGATGTTGGCAATGTAGTCGTTCCTCAACCAGAAAGTCAGCCGGTTGGAGATGCCCGCGTAAAGTATCTTGAACCAATTGTACAGGCAACGGAACAATTGGCGAATATAGTAACCTCTGCACTCCAGGAAGGTGAGTTCCCACTGGTACTGGGAGGAGATCATAGTATCGCCCTGGGCACAATCACAGGCGCAGCGAGAGTACATCGAGACATCGGTGTGATCTGGATCGATGCTCATGGAGATTTTAATACAAATGAGACGACTCCCTCTGGCAATATTCATGGTATGGTTCTAAGTGCGCTGGTAGGTCTGGGCCATCAGCATTTGACCAACATAGGTGGCTGGTCACCTAAAATTAAGAAACAAAACATCGCTATTGTTGGAGCGCGGGCTCTCGATTCAGGAGAACAAGAACTGTTGCGTGAACACCATATTCATGTGTTCACAATGAGCGACATAGATCAGCGTGGCATGTCTGAGATTATGCAAGAGGCAGTGACGATTGCCGGTCAGGCCAGAGATGGTATTCATCTGAGCCTTGACATGGACTCACTCGATCCGAGAGAGGCACCGGGAGTTGGTACACCAGTACGCGGAGGTCTCACTTATCGTGAGGCTCATCTGTCCATGGAACTCATTGCCAAATCTGGCCTCCTGATCTCAATGGATGCCGTCGAGGTCAATCCCGTTCTTGATCGAGAAAATGCCACCGCCTCCCTGGCGCTGGAATTGATTCTTTCAGCCCTGGGGAAAAGAATCATTTAAGCCTCACGCTTTATTTTAGGACATACACCTTACATCTATCCATACCAGAGTATTTTTGAAAATGAGAGAAGGAGGGAGAGAACAGCCAGCACTGTTTATCTCAAACACAGTATGAACGCTAAAGAACTCTTTATGGGCGGCGAATTTATTCCCGCAGAGCGTGGCATGATCTCTGTGCGCACTCATGCCTTTGCCTACGGCACCGGATGTTTCGAGGGTATTCGTGGGTACTGGAATGAAGAAGATCAGCAGGTCTATCTCTTTCGAGTGCGTGAGCACTACGAGCGCCTCTTAAAATCGTGCAAGGTCTTACACATCTCGCTGCCTTACACTGTGGACCAGTTGATCGAGATGAGCAGCGAACTCATCCGACGAAATAACCAGCGCGAAGATGTGTATCTGCGTCCAGTTGCCTATAAAGCAGATGAGATTATTGGGGTCAAACTGCATGGAATGACCGACGAATTCTTGTTGACTTCGGAGCCGCAAGGAAATTATGTGGACATTTCTGGTCTGAAATGCGGTGTCTCCTCATGGCGACGTATCGATGATAACGCTATACCCGCACGAGCAAAAATTTGTGGGTCCTATGTTAACTCAGCGTTTGCGAAAAGTGAAGCACTCCAAAATGGCTTCGACGAGGCCATTATGCTCACACACGAGGGATATGTCTCTGAGGGTAGCGCAGAGAACATCTTCCTGGTCAACAATAATGAGTTGATCACTCCCTCTCCTTCAGAAAATATCCTACTCGGCATTACACGCGATAGCGTGATCGAACTGGCCAGACGTGAGCTGGGTCTGCTCACACGTGAACGACAAATTAATCGCACCGAGTTATATAATGCCGACGAGATCTTCCTCTGTGGTACAGGTGCCCAGATTGCGCCAGTTATAGAGGTCGATCACCGCGCCGTCGGCACAGGACAGGTGGGACAGATCAGCAGCACGTTACAAAAGTGCTACTTTGAGGTAGTACGAGGCAACAGGGCAGATTATCGAGAACAGTGGTGCACCCCGGTCTTTAGC
>DAOTTL010000152.1:0-28754 GCA_034438135.1 Ktedonobacteraceae bacterium
GAACGTAAGCGTTACTGGATTGAACGTTTGCAAACAGGATACGCACACTCTGCTTCAGAAGAGTCAGTAGTTGAGCAGCGGGAAGAGATCTCTTTAGTGGAGGCCGACTTCGCTCCAACATTCTATCCACGTGCAAACCTTGAAGCTGCCTGTGTTGGACCGCGTAACGAGATTGAGCAAACGATCGTCGTGATCTGGCAGCAGTTTCTGGGTATCGGTGAAATTGGCGTTCATGACAACTTCTTTGATCTGGGTGGCTCGTCTTTACTGGCAACGCTCATCATGTCTCACCTTCAGAGCAGTCTGGAATGCGAAATACCCTTGAGAGACCTGTTTGAAGCGCTCACTATCGCTGAGCTGGCTGAGCGAGTTGAGCGCATTACGCAGGAGCGCAAGGAACCCTCTCTGATCGCGGTTATGCGCGGAGAGAAGTTGCCCCTTTCCTTTGCCCAGCAACGCATCTGGCTGGACAATCAGTTAAAACCTGGCAATCCTCTCTACAACATTCCTATTGCCGCACGACTCAATGGACCACTGAATCAAGAGGCACTTGAAAAGAGTTTGCACGAGATTATCGCTCGTCACGAAACACTACGTACGCATTTCGTGTATGCCGATGGGCAGGCGACACAGGTAATTGCTTCTCAGGTAACGATTGTTTTCCCCTTGATCGATCTGCGTATGTACACAGACGATGAACGAGAGGAAGAGCTGCGCAGTCGCATGCAAGAACTGGCAACGCAGCAGTTCAATCTCGCGCAGGGACCACTCTTCAGAGTGTTTCTGTTCACCTTGCATGACGATGAACATCTCCTCCTGTTTATCGTGCATCACATGGTTGCCGATGGCTGGTCACTGGGCATATTCTTCAACGAACTGGTCGCCCACTACACGTCTCTCATTAGAGGAATACCCGCACACCTGCCAGATTTACCTGTTCAATATGTTGACTTTGCCCTGTGGCAACGGCAATGGTTGCAGGGAGAGATGCTGGAAAACCATCTGGCATACTGGAAAAAGCAGCTAGGTGGCAGCCGCCCAAGCTTGGATTTACCCGCCGATCGTCTCCGACCTCCGGTGCAAACCTATCATGGGGCGCATCTTTCCATGACCCTGCCACTGTCCCTGGTGGAGCGCTTAAAACAACTGAGTAAGCAGGAAGATGTCACCCTTTTTATGCTTATTCTGGCGGCATTCCAGGTGCTGTTGTATCGTTATACTGGTCTGGAAGACATCCTGGTTGGAACGCCTATTGCGGGTCGCAATCGCGTCGAAACCGAACATTTGATTGGCAACTTCATTGGCGCATTGGTGTTACGCACGGATCTCTCAGGAAACCCCTCCTTTATAGAGTTGCTCCAGCGTGTACGCGAAGTAACACTTTCAGCCTACACCCATCAAGATATGCCTTTTGAACAGCTTATCGAAGCGCTACAGCCTCAACGTGATGCCAGCCGTTCTCCGCTCTTTCAGGTACTTTTGCGCCTGCCCAATGTTCCAGCCGAACCCCTGGAGGCGGACGACTTAACGTTAAGCATCATGCAGGTGAAGATGCCAACGGCCAGTCATGATTTAACCCTTGATATGGTCGAAACAGCACAGGGTTTTAACGCTCAAATTGAGTACAATAGCGACCTCTTTACAGAAAAGACCATCAAACGCTTTCTAGAACACTGGCAGACCCTCCTGTTGTCTATCGTGGACAGTCCTGCTCAAAAAATTGCCGAACTGACCTGGCTTACGGAGCAGGAACAGCGCCAATTGCTAGTGGAGTGGAATGAAGATACGCTTGCTGCCTATGAACCGAAACGGATATGTACTGTGTTTGAGGCTCAGGTAGAGAGAACGCCAGAAGCTATCGCCGTATCAATGGGGAGAGAAGAACTCTCGTATCGCCAGCTCAATCAGCGTGCGAATCAGCTCGCCTGTTATCTGCGCAAAATGGGAGTTGGACCCGAAGAGATTGTTGGCGTTTGCATAGAGCGTTCGCTGAATATGGTCGTGGCCTTGCTCGGCATACTCAAGGCAGGTGGCGCGTATGTGCCCCTCGATCCAACCTATCCAGAGGAACGTCTGCTCTTTATGCTGGCGGATACGCAAGTACAGTTTATCCTCTCACATCAACACCTGAAACAGTCTCTACCCGATGATTTTCAAGGTCGCACAATCTATCTCGACAGCGATTGGCAGCAGATTGCACAGGAAAGCGTCGGCAATCCTTCACCTATCGAAGACATTCAAAGCCTGGCGTATGTCATCTATACCTCTGGCTCCACAGGTACGCCAAAGGGTGTCGCGGTCACGCATTATGGCCTGTATAACCTGTTACAGCAACAACAGAAGGGCTTCTTTATCAGCTCATCTGATCGCATGTTACAATTCGCATCCATTAATTTTGATGCCTCTGTTTCTGAAATCATTACGGCGTTATGTACGGGTGCTCAATTGTTTCTCTCTTCGGTGGAGGAGCTTATGCCGGGACCTGCATTCATCGAGATGATGCAGCGTCGAAAAATCTCTCTCGTGACGCTGCCACCATCGGTGCTTGCGGTCTTGCCAGTCTCAGCACTGAGCGAGGTAGGCACGATTGTCGTCGCGGGAGAGACCTGCTCCAGGGATATCGTTGAACAATGGGCACCGGGAAGAAGATTTATCAATGCCTATGGACCGACAGAAAATACGGTCTGCGCCACGCTGGGTCTTTGCCAGGCAGGTGAGCCAGGAGTCCCAACCATCGGGCGAGCGGTCGAAGGAGTCCAGATCTTTCTTCTCGATACACATTTACAGCCCGTTCCCGTTGGTGTGCCCGGTGAAATACACATCAGCGGGACTGGCCTCGCACGTGGATATCTCCACAGACCTGATGTCACCGCTGACCGATTTATTCCCCATCCATTCAGTCAACAGCCAGGTGCTCGCCTCTATAAAACCGGTGATCTCGCACGCTATCGTCCCGATGGCAGAATTGAATTTCTGGGACGCTCGGACCATCAAATAAAGATACGCGGTTTCCGCATCGAGCCAGGAGAGATCGAGGCTGTTTTAATCCAGTATCCGGCTATGCGTGAGTGTATCATCGTTCCTTATGAGGAACGCAGCGATAAGCGCCTGGTGGCCTATTTTACCGTGAAACAACAGCAGTTCACACCTACGACGAGTGAATTACGCGCATACCTGCAAGAGCGACTGCCTGAGTATATGGTTCCATCTCTTTTTGTCTATCTGAATGCAATGCCACTGACACCAGCGGAGAAGATCGATCGCCAGGCCTTGCCTGATCCAAAACTGGTGGAAGCGGGCGTCGAGTCAGATGATTACGAGGGACCACGTAATCCGTTGGAAGAACTTCTGGCCGCTGCCTTTGCCGATATTCTGGGCGTGCAACGTGTTGGCATCTATGAAAACTTCTTCGAGCTAGGTGGACACTCTTTACTCGCGACACAACTGATCTCGCAATTGTTGACCAGCCTGCAAGTGGACGTACCTGTTCATCTGTTGTTCGAGGCTCCCACGGTCGTGGACCTGGCATTGCAGGTAGAGCAACTGATGCAAAGTGCTCGGGGTTTACAGATACCACCAATCGAGCACTATGCGCACACAGGTGCACTACCACTCTCATTTGCGCAACAGCGCATCTGGTTTATGGAACAACTGCAACCAGAAAATCCTTTATATGCCGTCTCGTGCGCGTTACGCATAAGTAGACCACTTAATCTCACGGCATTAGAGCAGAGCTTGCAAGAGATTGTGCGGCGGCAACAGATCTTACGTGCTACGGTTGTCATACGAGATGGACAGCCCATGCAGCACATACTGCCCACGATTGCGCTGCCACTGCCGGTTATCTATCTTGATAGTCTGCCCCTGGAGCGCAAGCATAACGAGGTGGTTCGGCTGGCACAGGAAGAGGCGCTGCAACCGTTTGACCTGGAGCGAGGTCCCCTGCTACGCACCAGTCTGCTTAGCCTGGGACAGGATAACGTTATTCTCTTATTAACGCTGCATAATCTCATCGCGGATGGCTGGTCAAGGGAAGTGTGGATTCGCGAACTGATAACGCTGTATCAGATGTACGATCAGGGAACCCCTGCCGAGGGCTTCCCTGAACTGACGGTGCAGTACACAGATTATGTCATATGGCAACGCCAATGGATGCAGGGCGAGCTGTTAGACACACAACTGGCCTACTGGCGGAAACAACTGGCAGGGATGCCAGCAGCATTGCAACTTCCCACCGATCGACCTCGTCCAGCGGTACAGACCTATAGAGGAAACCATATTCCGATCTCTTTCTCGCAAGCCTTGATGCAACACGTAAAGGAGTTTTGTCAGGCTGAAGGGGTGACGCTCTTTATGTTTCTGCTCGCCTCCTTCGACATCCTCCTCTCGCGCTACTCAGGTCAAGAGGATATTGTCGTTGGAACTCCAGTGGCCAATCGCAATCGGGCTGAACTTGAAAATATTATTGGATTTTTCGCAAACTCACTGGTTCTACGCACAAAGGTTGATAGAAACCTGAGCGTGCGGCAACTGCTTGCTCAGGTGCGAGAAATGGCCTTAGGAGCATATGCACACCAGGACCTCCCATTTGAGAAACTCGTTGAAGTCTTAAAGCCAGAGCGAAATTTGAGCCGTTCGCCCCTTTTCCAGGTGATGTTCACCTTGCAAAATACATCGCGTCACAACGAGAACGTGAACTGGCTCTGGACCGAACAGTTGCATGTTGAAACCCGGACCGCCAAATTTGATCTGAATGTCTTTCTCGTCGCTGAAGCTCAGAATATCACGGGTCAGCTAGAGTACAACACTGATCTCTTTGATGCCTCTACCATGATGCTCCTGCTGCAACATTGGCTGATCTTGCTTGAGGGCATGCTGGAAAGCCCTGACAGGCCTGTCCATAGTTTGCCCGGTAGCCGTATCGTTCCACAGGGATCGTCAGAGATACAGAATACAGAGAAGTTGCCCGCCGAGTCCCAGGCCACCATGACTATCGCGGCCACCTTTACAGTGGAACCAATCCAGGAAGCATTGACCTTCTGGCTGCAAACGCTTGGCTTACCCTGGAATATCAGCTTTGCCCCCTATCACCAACTGTTTCAGCAGTTATTGGACGCGGATAGCTTGCTGGCGCAAAACGGACAGGGCATAAATGTACTCTTACTACGCTTTGAGGATTGGCTGCGTTCGGAAGAGAATACTCAGGAACTATTTAGCTTCGACAATGGTGACGATCAGAAAATAGAAAAAAATCTACGGGATTTGATCGACGCGTTGAGTACCGCACGTGGCCGCTCGAACGTCCCTTATCTTTTCTGTATCTGTCCCCCTTCTGATGACAGTACTCGCCGAGAAGATGTAATGGCGTTTTTCCAGCGTATGGAAGCATATATTGTAGCGGAGATGCGGTCTATCCAGGGCGTCACCGTCATAACAACGACGGAATTGCTGCACACCTATCCCATCTCCAGGGTCAATGACGCAATCAGTGATGAGCTGGGACATGTACCCTATACAACTGAGGGATATACCGGACTCGCGACAATCATCGCTCGCAAGTTGTTTGCAACGCTTCATCCACCGTATAAAGTGATCGCCGTTGATTGTGATAATACGCTGTGGAGTGGGGTCTGCGGCGAGGATGGCCCCTTTGGAGTAAAGATTAAAGCACAGCATCGCCTATTGCAGGAGTTCTTGCTTGAGCAACAGCAGGCAGGTATGCTGATCTGCTTATGCAGCAAAAACAATGCAGAGGATGTTCTGGCGGTCTTCCGCAATCGACCAGAGATGCCGCTACAACTGGAGCATCTGGCCGCCTGGAAGATCAACTGGCAGGCGAAATCGACGAACCTGCTTGCCCTGTCCACTGAACTACAACTGGGACTGAATAGCTTTATTTTCCTGGACGACAATCCACTGGAATGCGCGGAAGTCGAGTCCGGCTGTCCCGAAGTGTTAACGCTAACTCTGGATGAGAAATTTACGCTACCAGCACTCAAACATGTCTGGGCCTTCGATCACCTGCTCATCACTGAGGAGGATACGCAGCGCACAGCTTTTTATCAGGCGAATATCGCTCGTAGCCAGTTCCAACGGTCGGCCATGAGTTACCAGGAATTTCTCGCGAGCCTTGAGCTGGAAATCTCCATTCGTAAGCCAGAGCAAAGTCAACTCCCACGCGTGGCACAATTGACGCAACGTACAAATCAATTCAACATCACGGGCAGACGTTACACTGAAGCCGAACTCCAGCAGCTTCTACAGACCCATGAGTGCCTGATTGTAACGGTACGCGACCGCTTTGGTGATTATGGTCTGGTAGGCGTCCTCATCTTTGCTATGCATGCCGATGCGCTCCTGATTGACACCTTCTTATTAAGCTGCCGGGCCATGGGAAGAGGGGTCGAGCATCACATGCTTAAAACCTCAGGCGAATTGGCTCAGAAACAAGGAGTTCAGAGCGTCGTTCTGTCCTATCGGCCTGGTGGCAAAAATAAACCCGCCCAGGACTTCCTGGAGCAGGTAGGAAATGAGTTTAAAGAGATCGCAAACGATGGTTCGTTGACTTTTTCTTTACCAGCGGACTTCGCAGCGCAGGTGGCATACGGTGTAGCACCTGACCTGGAAATCGAAGAGACTGGAAACGAACTTGCCGAGAAGAGGAGCGTAGCCCAGTCTGTCGATCATAGCGGTAGTATGCAGATACTCAAGACCATAGCTGAACTACACACGGTTGAGCAAATCATGGACGCTATAGCCCAGGGACAGATGCGGCTAACAGCGAATGATGATGTGCTTGTAATGCCACGCACACAAATCGAGCGTACGCTTGTCGAGATCTGGCAACAACTGCTGCATCTTCCTAAGCGGGTTGGTATTCATAGTAACTTCTTCGCGCTCGGTGGACATTCACTACTGGCAACACAGCTACTTTCGCGTATAGCAACGGTCTTCCTGGTGAAGCTGCCACTTCAGAGTATTTTTGAGGCTCCTACAATCGCTCAGATGGCGCAACAACTGGAAAACATTGTGCAGCAGCAGCAAAGCACTGCACAACCGGCAATTTTGCCAGTGGCACGTAGCGCACAGATGCCTCTCTCTTTTGCACAGCAACGGCTGTGGTTTTTACATCAATTGATGCCGGAGAGTGTCTCCTATAACATTCCCTTGCAGATGCGTTTCCGGGGTCCGTTAAACATACACGCGCTGGCACAAAGCATACAAGAGATCGCCTCACGTCATGAGATATTGAGAACAACCTTTGGCATGACCGATGGGCAGCCTTTCCAGAGCATTGCTGTAGGCCTGACCTTAACTTTGCCAATTATCGACCTTCGCTCTCTTGCCACCGAGCAGAGAGAGACGGAAATGTTAAGGCTGGCCCATGAGGATAGCCAGCGTCTATTCAATCTGGCAAACGGCCCTCTGATCTATACAACCCTGTGCAGATTGGAAGGAGAACATCATGTCCTACTTATAACCGTTCATCATATCGTTTTCGATGCCTGGTCGGGAGGCGTATTGAGTCGCGAACTCATGGCACTCTACGAAACCTTGAACGCGGGTAAGCAACCATCGTTACCCAACTTGCCAATTCAATACGCAGATTTCGCCTCCTGGCAGCAGCAATGGTTACAGGGCAAGGTTCTGGATGAGCAGGTAGCCTACTGGCATAAGCAATTGCGCGGCGCATCTTCCCTGGAACTGCCTGCTGACCATCCAATCCCTGCCCAACGTACCACGCGTGGTCGCCTGAAGACCTTCATAATCCCGCGCCATATCTCTGATGCGCTGACCGCCTTGAATCAACAAGAAGGAACCACGCTGTTTATGACAATGTTAGCGGCCTTCCAGATCGTCTTGCACCGCTATAGCGGTCAGGAAGACATTGTCGTTGGCACTGATATCGCGAACCGCACCCACGAGGAGACCGAAGGACTGATCGGCTTTTTCGTCAATCTCTTGATCCTGCGTTCAACCCTGCAAGCTCATATAAGCTTTAAAGAACTGTTAGAACAAGTACGCAAGACTGTGCTGGAAGCCTATGCCCATCAAGATATACCGTTCGAGAAAATTGTTGACGTCTTGCAATTAGAACGCACATCGAACCAGATCCCCCTGGTACGCGCTCTATTTGTCTTACAGAATACTCCAATGCCAGTGTTTGAGGTTTCGGGCCTGAGCTTGAGTCCGGTGGATGTACCCTTGGAGACAACCAACTTTGATTTAGGACTCTTCCTCATCGAAAGCGAGCAAGGGATAACGGTGAGGCTGAACTACAGCACAGAGCTGTTTGAAGAGGCGACGATTGCGCATATGATCACCCATTTCACAACATTGCTAGAGAGTATCGTCTCTCAGCCAGAGGCGGCTATCGGTAGCCTGGAAATGCATACAACTGAAGAAAAAGAGGTGCGCTCTAAACAGGCTTCTACTCGACGTGAGTCTCGCAGCCGCAAGTTGAAAACGGCTCGCCGCACAGAAATTAATCTCTAGTTGTTAGCCAGCGTATCCATACACATTTTTTAGATTGTTAAACTGGTTTTTTTTGACCAACGAAGGGAGCACAACAATGCTTTTCAAAAGTAGCAAAACAAGCGCAGAAACCAATGGCATCCAGTCAGCAGAGTTGAATACCACGGCCAGAAGCAGAAACACAGCAGCAACTATGGAGAAAGACGGCATATGGGCTGGACCAGAGGCGTTCATGCAGATTACTGATCTGCGCAAAGTGTATCGTAGCGGGTCGCTTGAAGTTGAGGTCTTAAAGGGCGTTGACTTGGAGGTGCAGGCAGGTGAAATGGTAGCGATTATGGGACCCAGCGGCTGCGGGAAAACGACGCTCCTGAACTGCGTTTCAGGACTGGATACCATCGATGGTGGCGATGTCAAAATTGCCGGTCATAGCCTCAGTTCCCTGACCGATAAGCAGCGTACGGCCTATCGAGCCCAACATATGGGCTTCATTTTCCAATCCTTTAATTTGCTGCCAGTCCTGAATGCCGTTGAAAACGTGGAGTTGCCCTTGCTCATCTCTGGCGTACATACGGGCGAGGCACGTCGGCGTGCGCTGGAGGCTTTGGACATGATCGGCTTGAGCGACCGCACGACTCACCGTCCGACAGAACTTTCCGGTGGTCAACAACAGCGCGTCACCATTGCCCGTGCACTCGTGATCAATCCCTCAATCATCTGGGCCGATGAACCCACCGGCAACCTGGACAGCGAAAACGCCGCGCTCATCATGCAGCTCCTCAAGAAGCTGAATAACGAGCAACACCTGACCTTTGTGATCGTAACGCACTCACATGATGTGAGCAGTCAGGCGAAGCGCGTCATTCACATGCGCGATGGTCTTATCGAGAGCGATGTTAATCAAGAAGAGGCCGACTCTCAGCCTAAAGTGTTAAGCGGTGACAAGGCATAGTGCAAGTTACACTATAACAAGGAGTTGGTACAATGATAGCAGCCTTGATCTCTCAGGTCGCCATATGGTGTGCAGCCATAGTTGGCGTCCTGCTCCTGATACTACTGATTATGGCGTTGCGCAATCGGATGCTCTTCGGACTCGCTATGCGCAACGTTCTTCTCTCCAAGAAGAAAAGCTCCCTGATCATCTTCGGACTGGTGCTCTCGACTATCTTAACAACAGCCTCGCTGGGCCTGGGCGATAGTTTGGGAGCCTCAATGCAGTCACAGACGCAGGCGCAGACAGGTCAACGCGATGAGCGCCTGACCAAATTATCGCATAACGATAATCAAGTCTGGCAATATTTCACACCCACTGAAGCGCAACAACTGATCAGCCAGGTGCAGACCAACCCCGAGGTTGCCACCGTCATCGCGGCGGTTAACACCCAGGGCGACGTTGATCCCGGAACGGTCAATACGCAGGGATTTGTGCCAGCCTACGATCAGGACAGCAAGATTATCAGTGCTGAGAACCAATTGCTGGCCGTGCCCACGAATTTTGATAGCGTCTGGGGTCCACTCTACAGTGATGCTGGACAGCAACTTCGTTTTGCCGACCTGCAACCAGGCGAGATCTATCTTGGCAACGATTTAGCACACTTTCTGGGAGCGCAGGCCGGTCATCATCTGACTCTGTTTCTCGGCAATGTACGGGTCCAGGTCACGGTAAAGGCGGTCCTCAATACAGAGGTTGATCCCGCCGAAAAATACACCCTTGTGATGCCACTTGCCTATTTTCAACAGGTAGAGAAGGTACCAGGCGCGGTCAACGTTCTCTATATCAAGAACAAAGATCAAAATCAGCCCGGCAAAGATCCTATCTTGATGCAACAGTTGAGACAGCAATTTGGCAATGTTCCAGCGGCTCAGCAGTTGAAAGATTTTCTCAATCAGTTGCCTCAATTCAAGAGTAGAGCTCAGTCAGATTTCAACACAAATGTTCCGCCCATCGATCCCTCGCGTCAGCCGATCAGCGCATTTCTAAGCTCGGTGAGTAAGCCACAGATGAGCACTACCTTTGTGAACAGCATCCAGGATCGCTCTGTCCAGAGCATGCTGAAGCGAGTGGTCACAAAAATTGATAATAGCAAACTCCCTCAACTTTACCAGTTAGAGGCCCAGGTCAGTCAATATCGGATCGAAGACTTTAAGCAGGATGCCATTTTCCTGTCTCAACTGGAGGGAGCCGGTACCTCGCTGGGACTGCTACTCGTCAGCATCTTATTGATTGCTGCTGCCATGTTACTGATCTATCTGATTTTTGTCATGCTCATGGCGGAGAGAAAGGTTGAACTGGGTATCAGCCGGGCGCTTGGTTTACAGCGTAGCCACCTGGTCCAGTTGCAACTGTTCGAGGGAGCGATCTATACGTTGATCAGCGCACTGATCGGGTTGCCATTGGGGATAGCAGTCACCGGACTCCTGGTGGTGCTCGTCGATCATCTCCCAACTCCATTCTGGGGTGCCCCTTTTGCGATCGATATGCATATAGGTTTGTCCAGTCTGATCATAGCCTTCAGCCTCGGGTTCCTGGTAACATTTATTGTTGTGGCACTCTCTGCCTATCGTATCAGCCGTCTCAATATTGTATCGGCCATTCGAGACCAGGAAGCTCCGACCCCACAACATCTGACATTGGGTCAGGTAGCCAGCAAAATTAAAACTCGGAACGCTCAATATGCCTATTCCTTCCGTGAGGAGAAGAGCTTCGGTGGACTCGTTGTATTACTGTTGACGCCATTTGTGGCTGTCTGGCAGTTTCTAGGGGCGTTGCTACGACGTGGCATACTCCTGCTCCCCTTTGGACTGTTGGTCACATTCCTGGGAGTCAAGAACAAGGATCTCTTCATCTATAGCGTGGGCATCTCGCTCTGTATTATCTCGCTGGGTCTGCTTGTACGCTGGCTTCTGCCCCGCACCGGTGTAAGCCGCGCTACCGCGGAGAGATTGGGCTTTACCTTTTTAGGGGTTGCCCTGATTCTCTACTGGGCGCTGCCGTTGGGAACGCTGGAGAGTCTTGTGGGTCTCTACGGTCCACTCGATATGGTGCATTTTCGCCACGGATATCTCTTAAAGGGCACCATCTCCAGTGTCAGCTTGATGTCGGTCATCCTGGTTGTCGTAGGCTCAATCTGGTTCGTGCTCTACAATGGCGACTGGCTGCTCAAGGGTCTGCTGTTCCTGGTACGGCCCTTCAGTCGCTTAACATCCGCCCTGCGTCTCAGCGTGCTTTACGCTTTGAAGAACCGTTTGCGTACGGGACTCAACATCGCGATGTTTGCCCTGGTCTCCTTTATTGTTGTGCTGGCCATCACGATGGGCGTAGAGATCACGCATGATAGCGGAGTAACCCATCAGTCGGGGAACTGGCAGATTCTGACCGATACGGAGGGGTTGCCCCACAACCTTGATCAACAGGTCATGGCCAATCCACACCTGTCCCAGATGATTGAGAGAGCAGGCTCGGCGGACAATGAGATGCTCACCTATCACATCCCAAATGCCAGGGGCTTCTCCACCGCGACCGGTTTCTTGCGAGCTCTTAGCGATGACTTCCTGGCCGATCCACAACTTCACATCTATCCACGCGGCGCGGGCTACACCTCGGATAGTCAGGTGTGGAACGCCGTGAAGACGCAGCCAGGGGTTGCCGTTATGTACTTTGATTCCTCAATCGAATGGGGTGTCAATCCGAACGCCGCGACCTTTACGCCCTTTACCATTCAGGTTTTGGATAGCAAAGGTGCGCTACACCCGCTCAAGGTGATTGGTTTTATCCCCTCTGGCAGCGCATGGCCGCTGGCATTTGTCTCGGCCCAAACGGGCGGAGCGGTCTATGGCGCACCGGCTGAACCCAACTGGTTTGTTTTCCGTGTGAAGCCTGGCGTCGATGAAAACCAGGTCAGAACAGCGTTAACTGAAACCTTTGGCCAGAAGTATGGGATGCAGCCAGAGTCGAGTAACGAAGCAGCTACGAAACTCAGTGATTTCCTGACCGGCATCTTCAACCTTCTCGGTGGCTACCTGGCGCTGGGTCTGGTGATTGGGCTCTGTGGTCTGGCCGTGATCAGTCGGCGAGTAGTTATAGAACGTTTTCAGCAGATAGGGATTCTGCGTGCGATTGGCTGTGAAGGAGGGCAGATCTTACGAATCTTCCTGCTTGAATCTAGCTTTATCGCCTTTCTGGGACTCTTTATCGGCGCGGCTCTGGCTCTATGGTGGGCCTATCAGTTTACGATGATCGCGTTTCCACCGCTCAGCCCGAGCGATAACGTTTTTCAGGTACCGGTCTTGCAGATTGTCTCTATTCTCGTGGTCTTCTACCTGATCGTTCTGGTAGCAACGTACTTACCGGCGCGAACCGCTTCTCGTATCACACCCGCAGCGGCGCTAAGACACGAATAAAGCTCTATCCATTCCCTCCTCATAGAGGAATAACGTTGCATGCAAGGAGTGAGCGAGCAGATGCAAATAGCACTCAAAGGATCACATTTGTCCATACAACAACATCGTTTATGGACAATGCAAGAGGCGAACCAGGTGTATCTTGTGCAGGGTGCCCTTGCGCTTGAAGGACCTCTCGATTATGTGGCATTTCGACAGGCGCTTCAGTTAGTGATCGAGCGTCATGAAATTCTACACACCGTTTTTCGTTGTCTACCCGGTGTCGATGTACCTGTACAGGTCCTCATCGAAAAGGATGTCCATTACACCGAAGGTGATTTGACTAAACTAAGCTCATCTGAACAGGAGATAGAAATTGCGTCTCTCTTCGCACAGATGCGTTTGGAAGTCTATGATCTGGCTAATGGACCGCTACACCATCTACACCTGGTCCGCCTGGATGGAGAAAAGAACCTTCTGCTCATCTGCTTGCCCGCTCTTTGTGTGGATACAGTCTCGTTGACGCATATCGCCGTTGAGCTAGGCACGCTCTATCACGCCTGTTTGCAGGGGAGGCCATTGGAGGATGAGCCTCTCCAGTATGCTGATATTGCTGCCTGGCAAAGTGATCTGTTACAAGAGGAGGAGGCCGAGGAAAATCAGGCCACCTGGCGCAAACAAGACTTTTCTCTGGTGTCCTCTCAATACCTGTTGCCTGATGAAAGCGTCCTGCACAAAGCGCACACTGCGCAGAAAACGTTCTCACCAGATCAACAAAAAGTAGCCATCGATGAGTCCTTACATAAACAATTGCAAGCCACAGCCCGATCTTATGATGTATCGCTGGAGACGGTGCTGCTGACCTGCTGGCAGGTTCTGCTGCACCGTTTGACAGAGAAAGAGCATGGCATTGTAGGTGTGGCCTGTGATGGACGCGACTATGAAGATTTAGCCGAATTGCCAGGACTCTATACTCGTTTCGTCCCTCTTCAGGCACTTCTGCTGGAGGATCAGCCCTTTACGACAACGTTGCGCGAAGTGGAGCAGGCACTCCAGGATATCAGGAAGAGACAGCATTACTTTACCTGGGATCTCAGTACCCGGCATGACGAGGAACATGTGACGTTCTTCCCCACAACGTTTAGCTTTAACTCCTGGCTGGCAACGCCATTGCCTGCTGACTTACGGATCTCTTGTTATGCACAAGAAGGCTATATCGAGCGTTTCATCCTTCATTTGAACGCGTTAGAGCTTGATAACCAGCTACGCCTGGAAATCCAGTATGATCCGCTCTATTTATCCGATGAGTATAGCCAGCGGCTCGCTACTATGTTGTTAACGCTCTTGCAAAACGTGGTACGTCAGCCGGAGCAAATAGCAGGCAAACTAGATATACTCGACGAAAAACAGCGGCAGTGGCTGTTGACTGAATTTACCCGGACACAAGAGGACTATCCACAGCATCAGCTACTCCATCAATTGTTTGCGGCACAGGCAGTCTTGTCTCCTCAAGCGACAGCTCTCGTCTGCGAGCAAGAAAGTATCACCTATGAGCAACTGAACAGACAGGCGAACCGTCTCGCGCACTACCTGCGCAAGCAAGGAGTCACGGCCAATGTCCTGGTCGGCATCTGTCTGGATCGCTCCCTGGAGATGATCATAAGTTTGCTAGCTGTCTTGAAGGCAGGAGGAGCCTATGTTCCACTGGATAGCAATAACCCCTCAGCTCGTCTGGCCCATCAACTGGCGAATAGTCAGGCAGACAACGGGACAACCCTCTTGCTTACCCGGCAAAATCAATTAGAGCGCATACCACTATCCGGCGAAAAAGTTATCTGCCTGGATCGCGATGCGGAGCTTTTTGCTGACGAGTCGGTAGATAATCTCGCAGTGGAGACAGCTCTGGACGATATTGCCTATGTCATCTATACCTCTGGCTCGACTGGCATGCCCAAAGGAGTGCAAATCCGGCATCGGAGCGTACTCAACTACACCTGTTTTATGCGCAAACAGATCGCGCCACAGTCAGGACTACACTTTGCGACTGTCTCCACCTTAGCGGCTGACCTGGGCAATACGGTGATCTTTTGTTCACTCGTCTCCGGTGGCTGTCTCCATATACTCAACTATGAAACCGTTACGTCGGGCGACTATTTCGCCCGCTATCTTCATAAACATACCATTGATGTTCTTAAAATTGTGCCATCACATCTCAGAGCGCTCTTAACCGCGCATGATCTGGAGGTGCAGCGGTCGTTACTGCCACGACGCTACCTTATCCTGGGCGGCGAGGCGTTTTCTGAGGAGTTTGCAAGAGAGCTACGAACATTAGAACCATCCTGCACAGTCTACAATCACTATGGCCCAACAGAGACAACTATCGGTGTGCTGCTCAATAATCTAGGCAAACTCGAAGCATTTGAGTCAAATGTCGATGGTGCGAGAAAAGATGATACACACACGACCATTCCGCTTGGGCGACCAATGGCCAATACAGAAGTGTATGTGCTGGACAGTTACTACCAGATAGTGCCTGTGGGAGTTGCTGGCGAACTCTGTATCGGCGGCGCTGGCTTATCTACGGGCTATCGTCGTCAGCCTGAGCAGACCCGAGAACGCTTTATCCCTCATCCATTTTCCCGGCAAGCTCAGGCTCGACTCTATCGTACCGGGGATCGTGCCTGCTATACCGCTGACGGCAAGATTCTCTTTATTGGACGCATGGATACCCAGGTCAAGATACGTGGCTATCGCGTTGAGCTACAAGAAATCGAGATGCTGCTGGAACAGCACGATGACGTGCGAGAATGTGTCGTTTTGTTACGGAAAGATGTCCCCCAGAAGGAGCAACTGGTCGCTTATGTGGTTGCCAAACCCAGGACTGGCCTATCTCATGAAGATGTACGCGACTTTTTACGCCAGCGCTTACCTGAATATATGCTCCCATCAGCGATTGTGTTTTTACATGCGCTCCCTCTGACCATTAACGGCAAAGTGGATCGCCGTGCTCTGCCTGAACCTGAACATGCACACGACGGCGATCAGACGCCCTTTGTCGAGGCACGTACTGCCGTTGAAAAGGACCTCGTGCAGATCTGGCAAGCGGTGCTTCAGGTGAAACGTCTGGGCATTTATGCCAACTTCTTTAGTCTTGGAGGGCACTCGCTGCTGGCAACTCAGCTCATCTCGCGTATCCGCGCGAAGTTTGAGATTGACTTCCCTATCCTTAGTTTTTTCAATGCTCCTACTGTCGCAGAGTTGGCGCAACTACTTGAGCCGATGTTGCAAAATCAATCTTTAGATACATTGCCCGTATTGCGGCCAGCATCCAGAGAAGAGGATATCCCTCTTTCGTTCTCGCAGCAGCGGCTCTGGTTCCTCGATCAGTTGGAGCCGGGCAGTTCCGCGTACACTATTCCTGTCGCGGTTCATCTGGAGGGACCGTTAAATAGAGTAGCATTTGAAAAGAGTTTGCACGAGATTGTGAAACGTCATGAGATCTTGCGAACCACATTCCAGAATCATGATGGACGTCCGGTGCAGATGATCGATCCTGCGAACACGCTCCATATAACATACGAGGATCTGGGTGGCAGCAGTGATGAAGGACAGGCACATACGACGCTACGTCTGGCTGTGGAGGAGGCGCAAAGACCGTTCGACCTTGCGCATGGTCCACTGATGCGCGTCACGCTTCTCCGCCTCAACGCCGAGAAACATGTCTTATTACTAACGATGCATCATATCATCACCGATGGCTGGTCAAATGGGATATTCATTCACGAGCTTTCAACCCTCTACACAGCTTTTGTGCAGGACAGGCCGTCTCCGCTCACGGATCTGTCGTTACAGTACGCTGATTTCGCACTCTGGCAGCAGCAGTGGTTACAGGGCGAGGTTTTAGAGCACCAGGTAAGCTACTGGCAGCGCCAACTGGCCGATGTGCCATATCTGCAACTGCCAACAGATCATGCCCGTCCACCGGTGCAAACATTCCACGGCGCACAGCAAACTATTACGCTGCCTCACCATATTCATCAGGGTTTGCAAGCGTTAAGCCAGCAGAAAGGCGTGACGTTATTCATGACGCTGCTGAGTGCCTTCCAGGTCTTACTCTACCGCTACTGTGGACAGGTTGATATTGCTGTGGGCACTGATATCGCCAACCGTAACCATAGTGAGATAGAAGGACTGATTGGCTTTTTTGTCAATCAGCTTGTGATGCGTGCGGATCTCTCGGGCAATCCGAGCTTCCTGGAATTTCTGATGTTGACGCGTCAGACCGCCCTGGATGCCTATGCCCATCAAGATGTGCCCTTCGAGAAACTGGTAGAAGTGCTCAATCCTGAACGTGATCTGAGCCGTTCACCGCTCTTCCAGGTTGCGTTCGCTCTCCAGAATAGACCCGAGTACGAGCAGTTGTTAGATGTTACGCTACGGCCGTTGGAAACCAGACAGACCATCGCGAAATTTGATCTGACATTGGGGGTTATAGAGACCCCTACTTCTTTGCAGACTCTGATTGAATATAATACCAATCTCTTTGAGGCCGAAACAATCTCGCGCTTGCTGACCCATTGGCAATGCTTATTAGAGTCCATTGTGAACGATCCCGCCAGTCGTCTTGATGAGCTGGCGTTGTTAACACCTGAAGAGAGAGAGCAATTGCTTGTTGAGTGGAATGCGACCGACGTCAACTATCCTCTTGACAGGTCTTTCCACGATCTCTTTGCGGAACAGACACTACGTACACCTGAGGCGATGGCGCTCATCTGCGACGAAGCTACTCTGAGTTACCAGCAGCTAGACATGTTGTCAAATCAACTGGCCCATGCGCTTATCTCTCTGGGAGTGGAACCAGGGGTACATGTTGGTGTGTACATGGAGCGTTCATTAGAGATGGCCGTCTCTATGCTGGCACTCTTCAAGGTTGGTGGCGTCTATATTCCACTCGATCCGGCCTATCCCGTTGAACGGTTGACGTTTATGTTTGCCGACGCGGGCATACAGATAATCCTGACGCAACCAGCGTTGTTTGATACTCTTCCCACAACTCCGGCCAGCGTGCTTTGTCTGGATGCGACATGGCAGACACTCTCTACCTGTAGCTCTGAAGCCCCAACGCGACAGTATAATCCGCTGGAACGAGCCTATATCATCTATACATCAGGCTCTACTGGCCAGCCGAAGGGTGTAATGGTTCATCATGCTGGGATGCTCAATCATCTGTACGCTAAAATTGCTGATCTGGAACTGAGCGATACAGACAGCGTTACGCAGACAGCTTCCCACTGCTTTGACATTTCCATCTGGCAATTTCTTGCGGCATTGCTGGTTGGCGGTCGAGTGCATATTGTGCCGCAGAAGATAGCCGGTGATCCCACTAACTTATTCGCCTATGTACTCCAAGAGAGAGTGACGATCCTGGAGGTTGTACCCTCGCTGCTGGGTGCTGTCATTCATGACCTGGGGAGGCAGGAACGCTTCGCTGAACTGTCGTGTCTGCGCTATCTTGTTGTGACAGGTGAAGCGTTGCCTGCGGATCTCTGTCGATACTGGCTGAAACACTATCCCGCTATTCCCCTGGTCAATGCCTATGGACCAACGGAATGCTCGGACGATGTCACGCATGCTTTCATTGCGGAGGCACCTGGCGCAGACGATGTAAATGTACCTATTGGCAAGGCGATCTCCAATACTCAACTCTACATTCTGGATGAACACCTTGCTCCAGTGCCTATTGGTGTAGCGGGACAACTTTATGTCGGAGGAAACGGCGTTGGTCCGGGCTATCTCAACTTACCCGTGCTTACCGCAACGACCTTTATTCCTGATCCCTTTGGGACCCATAAGGCAGGAGGCCGTCTCTATAAAACCGGCGATCTGGCCCGTTATCTCCCTGATGGACAGATAGAGTTCCTGGGTCGTGTTGATTTTCAGGTGAAGATACGTGGTTTCCGTATCGAACTGGATGAGATCGAAGCTGTGTTGCGAGGATATCCTGAAGTTCATCATTGTGTGGTTCTGGCCCGTGAGGATAGAACCGGCGATAAGCGTCTGGTTGCCTATATCGCGCCCACTCTGACTGACACGCATGCTCTTAATACGCTGCGTCACTATACACAGGAGAAGCTGCCTGAGTATATGGTGCCAGCGGCCTTCATAATGCTGGATGCCTTACCGCTGACACCAAATGGCAAAGTGGATCGACGTGCCTTGCCCGCGCCCGATCTGCTGGAACGATCCTCAGAGTCGTTCGTAGCCGCGCGTAACCCACTGGAAGAAATCGTAGCGAGCCTGTGGATCGAGGTTCTGGGACATGGACCAATCAGCATCCACGATAACTTCTTTGAACTGGGTGGACATTCCTTGCTGGCAACGCAGGTGCTCTCGCGCCTGCGCTCAGTGCTGAAAGTAGAACTACCCTTGCGCAGCCTCTTTGAAGCGCCAACGGTGGAAATGTTGGCGGCTCGCATCAGTGTGCAAAAGCAGCAAGAGGAGGGTACGCTGCTACGTCCGCCACTTGTGGCCGTGTCTCGAAGTGAGCAGATGCCTCTTTCCTTCGCTCAACAGCGTCTGTGGTTTCTGGAGCAACTGGAGCCAGGCAATAGTTCCTATAATATGCCGATCGCGATCCAGATGCGTGGAGCGGTGAGGATAGAGTGGCTGGCGGAGAGCTTGCGACAGGTCATGCAGCGGCATGAGAGTCTGCGCACCCATTTTGAGGAGCAAGAGGGACGTTCCTGGCAGGTGATCGAGCCGGAGAAGCGGATGCCGATATCCATCATTGATGTGCACGGAGAGGCTGAGGAGGCACGAGCCGCAGTGGTACGGCAGTTGGTGCGGGAAGAGGCGTTGCGTCCCTTTGATCTGAGAAGGGGTCCCTTGCTACGGGCGATGCTGATCCAGATAGGATACGAAGAGTCTGTGCTGATACTCACCATGCACCATATCATCTCCGATGGCTGGTCGCTGGGCGTGCTGGTCAAGGAGATCACGGAGATCTATGGTAGCTTGCAGCAACAGAGGGAAGTGAAGCTACCCGTGCTGGCAGTTCAGTACCCGGACTTCGCGACCTGGCAGCGCGGCTGGTTAGAGGGAGCACAACTGGAGCAGCAACTCCACTACTGGCGTAACTATCTTGGGCATAATCCCCTGCCACTCAAGTTACCCGCCGATCGACCACGACCAGCAATTCAGACGGAGCATGGAGCACATGAAGCACTCACGCTCCCACATAGTCTGATAGATGGCCTCAAGCAGCTCAGCCAGCGTGAAGGGGTAACGCTCTTCATGACCTTGCTGGCGGCCTTTCAGACGCTACTCTATCGCTATACGGAGCAGGAAGATATTCTGATTGGAACACCGATTGCCAACCGCAATCAGGGCGAGATCGAAGGTCTGATTGGCTTCTTTGTCAATATGCTGGTCATGTATACAAACCTATCCGGTAATCCAACCTTCCTGGAGTTACTGGCTCGTGTGCGCGAAGTGGCGCTGGAAGCCTATGCTCACCAGGATCTTCCATTTGAAAAGTTGGTTGAAGCGCTCCAGCCAGAGCGCGACTTGAGTCGCTCTCCACTCTTCCAGGTTGTGCTGGCCCTACAAAACGCTCCCATGGCCGACAATCATATGGGAGATATCAGTATCGCACCATTTGAACATGAGACCGGGACAGCGAAGTATGACATCGCGCTGTTTATGACGGATACCATGCAGGGGATGCTCTGTGTAGCGGAATACAATACTGACCTGTTTGACCGCTCGACCATAGTGCGCTTACTTGGACATTGGCAAAGACTGTTAGAGGCGGTAGTCAACGATCCAACGGACCATATCGCGGAACTCCCCTTGCTACGTTTCGAGGAGCGTCGCCAACTACTTCAGGTATGGAATGCCACCGAGGCTGTGTATCCCGATACGCTCTGTATTCACGAACTGTTCGAGAGCCAGGCGCGGGAGCATCCCAACGCGCTTGCCCTGACCTTCCAGGGGACGGACATTACGTATAAAGAGCTGGATCAGCGTGCCAACAGGGTTGCTCATTATCTAAGAGCCAGAGGCATTGGACCTGATATGCTGGTTGGTCTGTGCATAGAGCGTTCGGTGGAAATGCTTGTGGGCCTGCTGGGCATCTTGAAAGCTGGTGGTGCTTACGTACCACTCGATCCAGCATATCCAACTGAACGCATCGCGTTTATGCTGGCAGATGCTCGGGTGACGCTACTGCTGACCCAGCAACATCTTCAAGAAAACTTTAGCGAGAGTGGTATCTTAACGGTCTTGCTGGATACGGATATCGAGCAGAGTGACAGTGAAAATCTTGCTGCAACAAAACCTGATACCGGCGTTCAGGCGGGTAACTACGCTTATGTCATCTATACGTCAGGATCAACTGGAAAGCCCAAGGGCACAATCATCTCCCACCGTTCAGTAATAAACTTTTTCCAGAGTATGTGCCGTGAACCTGGTTTTACCGCGCAAGATGTGATCCTGGCAGTCACCTCGCTCTCCTTCGACATAGCAGTGCTTGAACTGATATTGCCACTGACCATCGGTGCTCACGCAGTAATTGTCAGCCGTGAGGTTGCGGCCAATGGCATAGAATTGGCGGAACTGCTTGTCAGTAGCGAAGCAACTATCATGCAGGCTACGCCGACAACATGGCGCATGCTCCTGAGTACTGGCTGGGAAGGCAATCCGCGCCTAAAGATATTATGCGGAGGAGAGGCGCTGCCTGTAGAACTGGCGACTCAATTGCCAACCAGGGGCGCGGGTCTCTGGAATATGTATGGTCCAACCGAGACGACTATCTGGTCATCGGTAAGCAAGATTGAGGCGCAGACTCATCGCGCAACGATAGGCAAGGCCATCGATAACACCCAATTGTATATAGTCGATAAAAAATTATCGCCCGTACCGATTGGAGTTGTCGGCAATCTCTATATCGGGGGCGATGGACTGGCACCTGGATACCTCTATCATCCTGACCTCAGTGCTGACAAATTTATTCCCGATCCTTTCAGTCAGCGTCCTGGTGCTCGTATGTATAACACCGGAGACCTGGCCCGCTGGCTGGCGGACGGTACGGTCGAATGTCTGGGCCGTCAGGATCAACAGGTAAAGATTCGTGGCTATCGTATCGAACTCGGTGAGATTGAGTCCGTGTTAGAGCGTTTTCCGCTGGTCCAGGAAGCCGCCGTAATTGCACGCGAGGACCAACCTGGAGACAAGCGATTGGCAGCATATATTGTTGCAGGGACAAGCGTCTCGGCAAACAAACATGCTCAGAGTAGCGCCGAGTGGGATACGCAGCAGGTAACGAACTGGGCGACAGTATGGGATCAAATCTATGTTGAAGCGGATACGGTTGACGATCCTGAATTTAATCTCGCCGGTTGGAATAGTAGTTATACAGGTTTGCCCATTCCTGAAAGAGAGATGCGCTCCTGGTTAGACCACACTATTCAGCGAATTATCTCCCTGCAACCGCAGCATGTCCTGGAGATTGGTTGTGGCACAGGTATGATTCTGTTCCGCGTAGCGCCCCATTGTCTGGCCTATACGGGAACGGACGTGTCCGCTGAAGCACTGAGATCCATCCAGCGCCAGATAAGTACATCTGAGCAGGCACTCACTAACGTTACGTTACAACAATGTGCCGCTGACAATTTCAGCGGTCTACAGGAACAGCAGTACGATACGATTATTCTGAACTCGGTCATCCAGTACTTCTCAAGTATTGAATACCTCTTCAGCGTCATAGAGCAGGCCATGCAGGTTGTCAAACCCGGTGGGACAATCTTCATTGGTGACGTGCGTAATTTTGCCTTATTGCGTGCGTTCCATACGTCGGTACAACTGACGCAGGCAGACGCCGGACTCACTGTGGAGAAGCTTCAAAGGCGGATAGAAGATCAAATCAGTCAGGATCAGGAACTGGTTTTGGAGCCGGACTTTTTCCGCGCACTGCCACAGCGCATCTCTCAGATTGGCGCTGTTGAGGTTCTGATGAAGCGGAGTGAGTACGAGAACGAGTTGACGATGTTCCGCTATGATGTCGTTCTGCATATCGCGCCAACTTCCTTTGTTCCTGTCGAGCAAACATATCTGGATTGGCAGGTCCAACCTCTCGATTTAGACGATATCCGCCATCTCTTACAAGAGCGGACCTCTGAAGTCATGTGTATTAGCAACGTCCCTGATAGTCGGGTGCTTTATCCACTGGCATCCGTCAAAGTACTCTCAACCGAGCAAGCTGAACTCACGGTCGCCGATAGTCGTCAGGCGCTGAACGCATCCATCCACAAAAAAGCACTGGTTCAGTTGGAAGACTTCTACCGTCTGGCGCAAGAATATTCTTATGGCGTTGCTGCATACTGGTCACTGGATGGTAGAGCCGGTTGTTACGATCTTGTATTCCAGGCGGAAAACGAGCATACCGAACAAAGGCAGCAACCAGTCCTACGTCAGATCAACGCTGACACGCAAACCGGGACTGGTACTCAATACAGTAACAACCCAATGCTGGCGAGGTTCTTACGTAAGCCCGCGCTCTTCCTGCGCCCCTATATGCAAGAGAAACTACCGGAGTATATGCTGCCAGCGGCCTTTGTGCTACTGGACGCCTTGCCACTGACACCTAATGGTAAAGTGGATCGACGTGCCTTACCTGCTCCCGATCAACAAGAGCGGCCTTCGGAATTGTTTGTGGCCGCACGCACGCCCCTGGAGGAGATCCTGGCAAACCTCTGGGCCGAGGTGCTGGGACATGGACCGATCAGCATCTATGATAACTTCTTTGAGTTGGGCGGACACTCCTTGCTGGCGACCCAGGTGCTCTCCCGTCTGCGTGCATTGTCAGGTGTAGAGCTGCCCTTACGCAGTCTCTTTGAGGCTCCCACGGTAGCCTCCCTGGCAACGCGCATGAGCGAGCAAAAGCAGCAAGAGGAGGGTGTGCTGCTACGTCCATCCCTGGTACCTGTGGCGCGAAGTGAGCAGATGCCTCTATCCTTTGCTCAAGAGCGCATGTGGTTTCTGGAGCAACTGGAGCCGGGCAATAGCTCCTATAACATGCCGATCGCGGTCCAGATGCGAGGAGCGGTGAGAGTGGAGTGGTTGGAGGAGAGCTTGCGACAGATTGTGCAGCGGCATGAAAGTCTGCGCACCCATTTTGAGGAACACGATGGGCGTCCCTGGCAGGTAATCGAACCGGAGAAGCAGATCTCGGTGTCCACTATCGATGTGTGCGGAGAGACAGAGGAGGCACGAGCCGCAACGGTGCGGCGGTTCGTGCAGGAAGAGGCGCAACGTCCCTTTGATCTGAGAAAGGGACCCCTGCTACGGGTCACGTTGATCCAGGTGGAGCAGGCAGAGTTTGTGCTGGTGCTTACCATGCACCACATTATTTCCGATGGCTGGTCGCTGGGAGTACTGGTCAAAGAGATCACCCAGATCTATGCTGGCTTGCAGCAACAGCGGGAAGTGAAACTGCCCGCCCTGGCGATACAATATCCTGATTTCGCGACCTGGCAGCGCGGCTGGTTGGAGGGAGAGCAGCTAGAACTGCAACTTCTCTACTGGCGTAAACAGTTGCAAGGTGCCTCAGCGATAGAGTTGCCAACGGATCATCCTCGACCTTTAAGACAAAGTTCTCGCGGCGCAAACTATGCCTTTACTCTACCCGCAGAGTTACAAACTGCTCTGTACGCGTTATGCCGCAGGGAAGGCGTAACATTATTCATGACCTTGCTGGCGACATTTCAGACACTGCTCTATCGCTATACAGAACGCGAAGATATCGTCGTTGGAACGGACATCGCTAACCGTACCACGGCTGAGACAGAGGCCCTTATCGGCTTCTTTATCAACCTGCTTGTCTTGCGAACAGATATGAGCGGCAAACCAACCTTCAAAGAGCTATTGCAAAGGGTACGCGAAACGGTTTTAGAGGCATATACCTATCAGGATGTGCCCTTTGAACATATTGTAGATAGCTTACGCCTGGAGCGAACGTTGAAGCGTACACCACTGGTGAACGTGCTTTTCGTGCTACAAAACGTTCCCATGTCCGGCGGAGAACTTCCCGGCGTAGAGATCACTCCCTATAAGATTGAAGAAACAACCTCCAAATTTGATGTGGCCTTTTTCTTGATGGAAGAGGCAGGTGTCTTACGCGGATCGGTTAATTATAGTACTGATCTCTTTGACGAACGAACCATTCAACGCATGGTGAATCACTATGAGATGTTACTCCACAGCGCCATTGCAGACCTCGATAGCTCGATACAAACCCTGGAAATGTATACCTCAGAAGAGAAAGCCCACAAAGCTCAGGCAGAGAAAAAGCTCCTGCAATTGAACCGTCTCGGTCTCAAGCAAACAAAGGGAGAAGAGATTGCCCTGGGAGAGCTTTTTCGGAACGCACCAGACAAAACAAACTGATGAAATACCGCCAGCCAATTGTCAAGTAAGGAGTAGTTACGCAGATGCAAACATCAGCGTTTAAAGGTTTTCGCCTCTCACTTCAGCAAACTCGTCTGTGGTCAGTCCAGCAAGAGCACCCCACAGTCATTCAGTGTGTGCTCGCAATAGAGGGCAGGCTTGATACTACCGTACTGAAACAAGCTGTCAGAGAACTCGTCGAGCGTCACGCTATATTGCATACCATCTTCTATACGCTCCCAGGGATGGAGATGCCTGTTCAAGTCGTAGCGGATGAACCTGATTTTTCTTATACATATCAGGACATAGAGGCGTTGAGTGAAAATGCGCAAAAGGCATTGTGCGCGACAATTCTTCAGGAACAGCGAGTCGGACTGTGCGATGTAACTCACGCTCCTTTGTTGCATCTATCAGTCTTGCGTTTAGCTGCTGAACGCTATCTTCTGGTGTGTAGTCTGCCTGCTCTTTGTGCCGATATGGCAACGCTCAGGTTGATGATCGTCGAATTAGGGCAACTGTATGCCGCACGCACTTCTCAACCGTCAGAGCTTGAAGAGCCGCTGCAATACGCCGATATCTCTGCCTGGCAGAATAATTTATTACAGGCTGAAGAGGCTGAGATGCCTCTGGCATATTGGAAAAAAGCAGACATTTCACACTTGTCTGCGATGCACCTCCCCCTCGAAACGAGCAAAGTGGAGAAAAATTCGCAACCAGGGGAGCAACCAGGAAAGAATTCAATTTCTCTTGAGAGAGATGTTAACCCATCTTTAACTAAGAAGATCAAGTCCTTCTCGCAGCAATATGAGTCTGGCATGGAAACCTTCTTGTTGACCTGCTGGCAAATTCTCCTCTGGCGTCTGACGAATGATCCTGCCCAGATTATTGGTGTGGCCTGTGATGGCAGACTATATGAAGAGTTAAGCTCTGCGTTAGGCTGCTATACACGTTTTGTGCCTCTAACCTCTGACTTCGAGCAAAATCGTTCTTTTGCGCAAACGTTGCAAGAGGTAGGTCAGTCTCTTGAAGAGGCTCGCAAGTGGCAATATTATTTTTCCTGGGAGATGCTTTCCTCAGCCCAGGATCAACCTGCACCATATTTTCCGGTGAGCTTTGAATATGAAGCCTGGCCAGAACAGTGGAGCGCAGGTACATCAAGCTGGCGGCTGGAGACGATCGAGGGACAGCAGGAACCCTCCGATTTGCAGTTGCAGGTAGTGCAGCATGGAGACCAGTTGCGTCTGCACCTGCTCGCCCAGCCCCAACGGCTCTCAGCCCCAGCATTCTCTCAGATAGCTGATCTACTGCTGACGCTTCTGGAGAGTGCGGTGCAGGAACCACAGCAAGAGATAGGGCGGTTGGCTTTGCTGAATTCCTCGGACCTGGCCACCTTGTTGGGTCCCCTGACTCAGACAAGCCTGCCGCTGCCTCAGGAGCCACTGAGTCGCCTGATTGAACAACAAGTTCGGCTGCATGGACAACAACTGGCTGCCGTCTGCGGATCAGAGCAGTTAAGCTATGCACAACTCAACGGACGCGCCAACGCCCTGGCCCGACGCCTGCGTACTCAGGGTGTTCAAGCCAACACACTGGTGGCCCTGCATCTGCCGCGCTCGCTCGATCTGCTGGTGGCCCTGCTCGCCGTCCTCAAGGCAGGAGGTGCCTACCTGCCCGTGGACCCGCAACTGCCCCTGGCTCGTCAGGCAACCCTGCTACGGCAGGCAACTCCTGGCGTCCTGCTCACAAACACAGAGGGACGAGACACACTTCCTGAGCTTCCGGTAGGGACCAGAGTGTTGATAGTTGACGAGGAGATCACTGAGCAGATAGAGAACCTGGCTGAGACACCTCAGCGTGAAGCTCTGGCCTATATACTCTACACCTCTGGTTCCACGGGAACACCCAAAGGGGTGATGGTCACTCAGGAGAATCTGCTTAACTATGCCGTGGGCATCACTCAACGCCTGGGCATAGAGGCGGGAGCACAGTGGGCCACGGTTTCGACACTGAGTGCGGACCTGGGCAATACGGCGATCGTTGGCGGCTGGCTCAGTGGCGGCTGCGTCCACCTCTTGCCCTACGAGGTGCTGACCTCTGGCGAGGCCATGGCTCATTACAGTCAGCAGTGGGGCATAGACGTGCTTAAGATCGTGCCTTCCCATTTCAGTGCCTTGCTGCACAGTTGTCCCGCCGAACTGCAAACAGTCCTCCTACCCCGACAGGCTCTGGTCTTTGGTGGTGAGCGATTGCGCTGGGAACTGGTGGAGCAGGTGCGGACACTGGCAGGCTCATGTACCCTCTACAACCATTACGGTCCTACCGAAACAACTGTGGGAGTCCTGTGCAAGCGCATCGAGCAATCAGAGACGCCAGAGCATGATGGAGTTCCCCTGGGTCGTCCCCTGGTAAACAGCCGGGTGTATGTAGTAGATAGTTCTGGACAGGTGGTGCCAGCCAGTGTAACCGGAGAACTCTGGATCGGAGGGTTGGGCGTGACGCGAGGGTACCTGGGAGACGAAGGGCAGACACAGGAGCGTTTTGTCTGGTGGAGTCCCAGCCCAGGAGGAGAGATCGAACGGGTGTATCGCACCGGCGATGTGGGATATGTCAACGCAGCAGGAGAGATCAGCTACCAGGGGCGTATGGATCGACAGGTGAAGGTGCGTGGATATCGGGTCGAATTGGGAGAGATCGAGCGGGTCCTGGGAGAACATGAGGGCATCTGGGAGAGCGTCGTACTCTGGCGAGAGCAGGCGCAGGGAGAGGGAACAGTGGTCGGCTATGTGGTCAACCGCGAGCAACCAGGACCAGAGGAGCAGGAACTGCGGGCCTATCTGCGCGAACGCCTGCCAGACTACATGGTACCGACCCACATCTTGGAACTTAAAACATGGCCATTGACCAAAAATGGCAAGATCGCCTATGACGCTTTACCTGAACCTCAGGAAGTGAGCGCGAACGAGAAGACATACGCGCATGGAAGTCCACGCACGCCCGTAGAAGAAGTGCTGTTAGGGATATGGCAAGACCTGTTAGGACAGGAAAAGATCGATAGGCAGGATAACTTTTTTGAGCGTGGAGGCCATTCGTTGTTGGCGACGCAGGTGGTGTCACGCATCCGACAGAGTCTGGGAGTAGAGGTAAGCATTCTCAGCCTGTTTGAAGCCCCGACTATCGCGGAGTTAGCGCGAAAAGTCGAGCAGAGGTGGGCACAGGGAGAGCAAGAAGGTCAGGAGGAACCAGGCATTGAAGCGGTCTCACGATAGCAGAACCTACCGCTCTCCTTTGCCCAACAGCGACTCTGGTTTCTTGACCAACTCCATCCTGGGAACGCTGCATATAACGTTCCCACCGCCGTCTACCTTGACGGTGTACTCGACATTCGTGCGCTAGAACAAAGTTTGCAAGCGATAACCTTGCGCCACGAAATTCTCAGAACGCGTTTCATAGCCAGT